>CBHCZH010000108.1:0-12119 GCA_965977975.1 uncultured bacterium | reverse complement strand
CCCACCCCCAACCCCTCCCCGACGGGGAGGGGAGAGTCATATAAAGTCGATCCTGCTCTAGACCTCGCGCGAGGCGCCTGCTGAGCGCCTATTCAGGCTCCTCCCTTGAGTAATAGAGGAAGAATGCAAGACCGCCTGGCTTGCCTTCACCGGAAACGAAGGAGCTGCTTTCGTTCTTGAGGCCCAGCCTGGCGAGATCGTCGTTGAGCGACTCGTCCTGCAAGTCGGCCACCGCTCGGTTGAGGCGGAACTTGGGATCATGTCCTGTCGAAGGCTGCCCTTCACCGACCAGCGTGCCCGCGACTTCGCACAACGTCACGCCGCAAGTAATTCGCAGGACATTCCCGTCTCTGCCGATCAGCGGAATCTCCATCAAGCGGGCACGGATCGTCGCTTCTGCCGGCTCGGCCCAGGAGCGATCCGGCGTTTCGGCGTGTACTTTCGCGTGGAGGTCAGTGGGTTCGGTCGCCTGGTACAGTCCCGCTGCGGCTCCGGCCGCCGCGACAAGAAACGATGCAATCATCACGAAAACTCCCTTATGTCGACGCCAGGCTGCGGCGTCTGACCGGTCGCTTGCTGCGGGAGCCGGCGGCCTGGCCATCCCCATTTCTTCGTGACGAGTTTCCTGTGCCTTCAAGAGGCGCGCGAGCTCTCTGCTACTGCCAATGCCGGTCTTGCGTCGCGCCTCGCGCAGCCGCTCGTTAACGGCCGCCGCGGACGTGCCGAGTTCGGTGGCAATGCTCTTCGCAGTATGACCCTCTGCGAGAAGACGCAGCACGCGGCGCTCGGCTTCGTTCAGGCGCGAACGTTCGATGATCCGCTCGCGCGAAAACAAGTCCGCATCGTTCACGACGGTCGCCACTCTTGCAGATTGCGTCGGCAGAGATGCAGTATGCTACCCCAATTTTCTTGGGATCGCACCTGCGGGGATGACGAAAGTAGGGGGATGGCCTGCAACGCCCGCTCTCCATCTGACGTCCCCTTTACCCATCCCGCTCCCTACGCTGGCAGGCTGGCGACTTTCAGGATTACCCGAGATGGCAACTCTCATCTTCACCGCGCTCGGCACGGCGCTGGGCGGGCCGATCGGCGGCGCGTTGGGCTCGCTGATCGGGAACCGGATCGACCGCGCGGTCATCGGCGGGCCGAAGCGCGAGGGGCCGCGGCTCAAGGAGCTGGCGGTCACGACTTCGAGCTACGGCACGCCGATCGCGCGCCATTACGGCACGATGCGCGCGGCCGGGACCGTGATCTGGTCGACCGATCTGATCGAGAGCAGCGAGAAGAGCGGCGGCGGCAAGGGGCGGCCTTCGACCACGACTGACAGCTATTCGGTTTCGTTCGCGGTGGCGCTGGCGAGTCGCCCGATCCGCCGCCTCGGGCGCATCTGGGCGGACGGCAACCCGTTGCGCGGCGCGGCCGGCGACCTCAAGACCGGCGGCGAGCTGCGAGTCTACCAGGGCCATAGCGACCAGCCGGCCGATCCGCTGATCGCGTCCGACCGGGGCGCCGCCTGCCCGGCGTTCCGCGGCCTCGCCTATTGCGTGTTCGAATCGCTGCAACTGGCCGACTTCGGCAACCGGATCCCGGCGCTGACCTTCGAAATCGTCGCCGACGACGGCGAAGTGACTCTGGCCGAGCTGGTCGAGCCGCTCGGCCGCGTGGTCGAAGCCGCGCCGGCGCTGCCCGGGCTGGCCGGCTTCAGCGACGAGGGCGGGCCGCTCGCGTATTCGCTCGGCGCCATCGGCGAAGTCTATCCGCTGGCCTGCGATGCCGGCGGCAACACGCTGACGATCCGTTCGGCCGATACGGTGCCGACCGACCCGCCGATCCTGCCGGAACCGGCGGTCGACGCCTCCGACGACGGCTTCGGCGGCGCGGCCGGCCAGTCAAAGCGGCGACGGCCGGATGCAGACGAGGTCCCGCACGGCCTGCGCTATTACGATGCCGGGCGCGACTACCAGCCGGGTCTGCAGCGGGCCGATGGGCGCGCGCGTCCCGGCCGCGGCCGCGTGATCGAGTTCCCCGGCGCGCTGAGCGCCGCGACGGCGCGCAATCTCGCCAACGCGGCGGCGGAGCGGGCAGGCCGGTCGCGCGAGACAATTGCCTGGCGAGTCGCCGAACTCGATCCCGCGCTCGCGCCGGGCGAAGTCGTGCGGGTTCCGGGACAGCCCGGGATCTGGCGCGTCGACAGCTGGGAATGGCGCGAGCGCGGGATCGAGCTCGAGCTGCGCCGTTTGCCGCGGGGAGCGGCGCGGCAGACGGCGGCCGATCCCGGGGTCGGCCTGTCTGCGCCCGATCTGGTGGCCACGCCTACCAGGCTCCTTGCGTTCGAATTGCCGTGGGACGGGACGGGTCCGGGCGATCGGCGACAGGCTTACGCCGCCTTGTCGTCGGTGTCGCGAGGCTGGACCGGCGCGGCGCTCTACGCCGAGCAATCGGCAGGCCTCGTGCCGCTCGGCGCAGGTGGAGCCGGGCGCAGCGTGATCGGACACACGATTTCGACCGTTGCGCCCTCCCGCGCGATGCTGTTCGATCGGCACGCGACAATCGAGGTCGAGCTGGCCTCCGCGGATTTTGGGCTGATCGGTGCGACGGCCGAGGCGCTGGCGGCGGGGGCCAATCGCGCGCTTCTCGGCGGCGAAGTCATTCAATTTGCCGGGACCGTCTCGCTCGGCGGGGCGCAATGGCGGCTGCGCGGACTGTTGCGCGGCCGTGGCGGCACCGAAGCGGCCGCCCAGGCCGGGCACGCGGCGGGCGCGCCGTTCGCGCTGCTCGACGGCCGGCCGGTTGCGATCGACCCGGCCGAGCTCGACCCGACGGGCGCGACGCGGCTCGCAGCGATCGGCTTGGCCGATGACCAGCCCGTCATCGCCGCGATCGCCAATCCCGGACTGACCTTGCGGCCGCTCATTCCCGTTCACCCGCGCATCGAGCCGACCGCGACGGGCGGACTGCTGCTTCGCTGGACTCGCCGCGCGCGCGGCGCCTGGAACTGGCCCGACGGCGTCGAGACGCCGCTCAACGAGCAGGCCGAAACCTATCGGGTCGGGCTCGGCGACACCGAACAGCCGGCGGTGCGATGGGAGCTCGGCCAGCCCCGGCTCGAGCTGTCGGCGGCCATGCTGACGCAACTATCGGGCGAGTATCCCGGGCAGGCGCTGTGGGTTCGCCAGGTCGGCAGCTTCGCCGTTTCGGCGCCTCTCTTCCTGACCACTCTCGATTGAAGGAGCCCCCATGTCGGATCCCATCGTCTTCACCTCGGCCAGTCCCCGTTTCGGACTGCCCCTGCTGTTCGCCGGCCAGGCGCAGAAGGAGGTCTTCGTCAACGAGGCCCACGCGTTGACCGATGCCTTGCTCCATGCGGCGATCGAAGGCGAAGCGGACGATCCGCCGGCCGCTCCCGCCGAGGGCGAGTGCTGGCTGATCGGGAACGCGCCGACGGGCGCCTGGGCGGACCATGCCGGAGAGCTCGCCTGCTGCCAGGCGGGCGGCTGGATCTTCGCCGTGCCGCGCGACGGTGTGCGGGTGCTCGACCGATCGACCGGGCAGGACATCCGCTACCGGAGCGGCTGGCAGCGTCCGGCCACGCCCGCCGCGCCGGCGGGCGGCGCGACGGTCGATGCCGAAGCGCGAGCGGCGATCGCCGGACTGGTGGCGGCATTGGTCGACGCGGGTTTGCTGGCGGAAAGCTGACGAAGCCTTTAACGCACCCGGATCGTGCAATCCGACGAGGAGGACGCCCCATGAGACGTGCCCGTGCCTTGATCATTCCTCTCGTCGCCGCGCTCGCCGGCTGTCAAACCGCCGACGGGCCGTCAACCGCGCGCGTCGGACAGGCCACGCTGCGGCTTGCCAGCGGCCTCCCGGCGGGGACCGCGCAGCTGCTGAGCAGCGGATCGCAAGTGAACCTCTCGATCGCCGCAGCCGGCCTGGCGGAAGGCACGCACGGGGTCCATCTGCATACGGTCGGTTCGTGCGATGCGCCTGACTTCGCCTCCGCGGGCGGTCACCTCAATCCCGGCGGCCGGCAGCACGGCACCGAGAATCCGGCTGGCGCGCACCTCGGCGACCTTCCCAACATCGTCGTTAGCGGCGCCGGCGTGGGTACCGTCAGCGTTACGTTGCCGGGGACGCGCGAAGAGGTTCTGGCGCGCCTGTTCGATGCCGACGGCACAGCCGTGGTCGTACATGCCGGCGCCGACGACTACCGCACGGACCCGTCAGGCAACTCGGGCGGCCGGGTGGCGTGCGGCATACTTACGCCGACCTAGGCATTCGCTTCGGCAGCGCGGACAAGCCGCGAAGCCACCGCCTGCGGGTAGAGCCGGATCGCCATGCCCAGGGCCGCCAGCCCGACGGGAACGAGCGCGAGATTGCCGATCACGCCGGTGGCGAGGCTCCCGGTCGCTTCCGATACCAGGCCGGCGGTAAACGGGCCGAACGCCAGCCCGATCAGCGTCGCTCCCAGGAAGAATATCGCCGTCGCCGTGCCGCGCATGCGCGGGAGGACGAGCGCCTGCGTCGCGGCTGCGGACGCGCCGAGCGCGGAGGACGTCGCCATCTGGAGCAGAAAGGCGCAGACCAGGAACAGCGCCGAATCCGCCGTGCTGTAACCGACCAAGACCAGCGGGACGGGCGCCGCGAGGCCGATCGCTAGCACCATGAGGCGGCCGGTGACGAAGCGCCGGTGGAGCCGGTCGGCCAGCCACCCGCCGCCGATCACGCCAAGAAATCCACCGAGCGCGGCGGGAGCACCGATGAACCAGCCGAGCTCGACCTTGTCGAACGCGAACACGCGCTCGGCATAAGGCGACGCCCAATAGGTCACGGTATAGCCGGTGAAGGCGATGGCCGCGTAGGCAAGGACCAGGGACAGGAACGCCGGCGTCCGCCAGGTCAGCTCGAAAGTGGCGGGATCGTCGGCGCGCAAGGCGCTCGCCCAGCTGAACACGGCGTAGCAGCCGATCCCGATGAAGATGAATTGCGCGGGGTTTCCGATGGCTCGGGCAAGTAGCCAGCCAGCGGCGGCGATCGCGGCTGCCGCTGCGAGGTTGAGAGCCACGGCCCGCGCGCCGCGCCGGACCGCTCCCAGAACCGTGAAAGGCGGGACGATCAGCGCCACCTGGCCGAGAAGGCCGCGCCAGGGCCGCGGATCGGCTGGGCTGGCGATGCCGTCGAGCGTCCCGCGCGCGGGCTCCCGCAAGGAGAGCACCCACAACGCGAGCAGCAAGCCGGGCACGCCGACGACGAGGAAGGCCGCCTGCCATCCGACCAGTCCGAGCGGGCCGCCGCCCGGCCAGGCCCGGTTCCAGTTCTCGACGACGAGCCCGCCGATCAGCAGCGACAGCCCGCTGCCCACGAACAGTCCGCCCGAGTAAATCCCCAGCGCGGTCCCTCGCAGGCGCGGCGGAAACCAGTCCGAGATCAGCGAATAGGCGCAAGGACTGGCGGTCGCTTCGCCGACCCCGACCCCCACTCTTGCGGCCGCAAGGGTCGCCCCGTTGCGCGCGAAGCCGGACAGCGCGGTCATGCACGACCAGAGCGCGAGACCGAGCGCCAGCAGGCGGGTGCGGCTCCAGCTGTCGGCGAGACGGCCGAGCGGAATCCCGAACAGCGCGTAGAAGATCGCGAAAGCCGTGCCGTAGAGGAAGCCCAACTCGGCGTCGCCGAGGCCGAGGTCGGCCTTGATGTCGTTGGCGAGGATCGAAAGGATTTGCCGGTCGACGAAGTTGAGCAGGTAGACCACGAACAGGACGCCGAGCGCGTACCAGCTATAAGCCGGCGCCGCTTGCGCCTCCTCGAGTCCCTCCCGGCTCATCGCCTAGCTCTCCGGTAGGGGCGCGGCGTAACGGGTGGTGTCCTCGACGCCCCCTTCGGCCATGCCTGCGCGGCGCAGCCGGCAGCTGTCGCACAAGCCGCAAGCGAGCCCTTCGGGGGTCGGATCGTAGCACGACCAGCTCATCGCCGGCGCGAGGCCGAGCCGCCGCGCCTCTTGGGCAATCCGCGCCTTGCCCCAGTCCTGCAGCGGGGCGTGGATGCGGAACGGCTGGCCCTCGATACCCTCTTTGGTCGCGAGCCGTGCCGTTTCGGCGAAGCTGGCAATGAATTCGGGCCGGCAGTCCGGATAGCCCGAGTAGTCGAGCGCGTTCACTCCGATAAAGATGTCGTGCACGCCAAGCGGCTCGGCCCAGCCGAGCGTGAGCGAAAGGAAGATGAGATTGCGGGCCGGGACGTAAGTGACCGGGATGTCCGCGCCTACGCCGTCCTTGGGCACCGCGAGGTCGCCGGTCAGCGCCGAGCCGCCGAAGCGCCGCAAGTCGAGCGGCAGCACGACATGGCGCCTGGCGCCGAGATGCCGCGCGATCTCGCGAGCGGCCTCGATCTCGCGGCGGTGGCGCTGGTTGTAATCGATGGTCAGCGCGTTGATGGCAAAGCCCCGTTCGCGCGCGACGGCCGCGGCGACCATCGAATCGAGCCCGCCGGACAAGAGAACGACGGCTTCGCTGACCGGTTCAGGCATGGCCGGGCGCTAGGGCCCGTACTCGATACCGGCAAGTGTCTTGCGCCGTCAGCAACTGCCGCTGTGCCGCGCTTCCCCGCTGATCGAGAAAGGCGCGCCGTCGATGATGCCCTGGCTCTGCAGTTGCACGAGCCCGTTGCCTTCGCGCCGGATCGAAGTCCGGCCGTAGCCGTTGCCGCGGCAAGTATACTGCACAACGACCTCGTCGGCGCTGTCCCGCACCACGAAGCGGCTGCAGCCGGGCTGCTTGTGGCGAAGCTGAATGAACTCGCGCCCATCGCGCAGGCAGATGCGCTGCTCCGATCCGTCGTCGCGGATGCGCAAGCTCCACGCGCCCTTGCTGAGCGAATCGAGCATGCCGAGCTCGGCCGCCTGGAGCGCGACGGGAATGGCCGCCAGCAACGCGGCCGCGGCCAGCGGGCCCAGCCGTCCGGTCATCTTCAAATGGGAAGCCAAACGCATTCGGGCCCTCCATCAACCAAGCGGGCGCTCTTAGCACATTTTGCCTGAGCGGCCAACTGCCCTGTACGCACGACGAACCGTTGGAATTCGAAGCCCCTAGTCCTGAATCGGGAATTCGCGCGAACAGAACGCGCAGTCGACGCGGATGATACCCTTCTCGTCGCGCATCTCGCGGCGGTCTTCCTTCGGGAAGCGCGCGAGCACTTCCTCGAAGTGGACGACCGAGCAACGGCAGCCGCGCGACAAAGGTGCCGAGGCCTGCACCCGTACCTCGCGCTCCTCGTTGAACAGGCGCCAGATCAGCGCTTCGGCCGACAGCTGCGGCTCGAGCAGCTCTTCGTGGCGGACCGATTGCGCGAGGATCGCGACGTGGTCCCACTCGGCCCGATCGGCGCGCGCATGGATCCGGTCCCGCCCCTCTTCGGCGTCGGCAAGGTGCTGTACGAGCAAGCCGCCGGCCAGGCAGCTGTCCGGGCCCACGCGAACGGCGGTGCGGATCAGTGTCGGCACCTGCTCGCTTTGCGCGAAATAGGTCTCCACCGCTTGGGCGAGCGTCTCGCCTTCCAGGGGGACGACGCCCTGATAGCGCTGGTCTGCTGCCGCAATCTCGAAAGTGATCGCCAGATAGCCTTTGCCGAACAACGCCGCGAGCGAAGGATTCGCACCGACGAGCGACAGGCGCTCGAGGTCGTGCTTGACGTAGCCGCGCAGTTCGCCGTCGCGATAGTCGCAGACCAGCAGCTCGACGATTCCGCCTTCGGTCTGGGCCTGCAGAGTCAGCTGGCTGCCCGCGCGCTTGAGCAGCCCGCCCAGTAGCGCCGTGACCACCAGCGCTTCGGCGAGCAGGTGCCTGATCGCGGGCGAGTAGGCATGCGCCGCGAGTATCTTGCGCAGGACCGGGCCGAGCCGCACGATCCGGCCGCGAGCGTCGCGGTCGGGAATGGTGAATCCCACCAGCCGGTCGACGTCGGGCCCGATCGCCTTGCTCTCGCTCTCGTTCATCCCCGGCATATGGTAGCCCGCCCCGGGAAGTTAACCCTCGGGGTCCGGCTCCGGGACCCTAGCCGAGCAGGCCGAAGCACCACAGCAGGACCGATTTCTGCGCATGGATTCGGTTCTCCGCCTCGTCGAAGACCACCGATTGCGGGCCTTCGAACACGCCGGCGCTGACTTCCTCGCCGACATGCGCGGGCAGGCAGTGGAGGAAGCGCGCCTCCGGCCTGGCGTGCGCCATCAGCGCTTCGTTGACCTGGAAGGGCGCCATCGCCGCCAGCTTGTTGTGCGCGTGCTGCTGGCCCATCGACACCCAGGTATCGGTGACCACGATGTCGGCCCCTGCCACCGCTTCGACCGGATCGCGGGTCAAGGTCACTTGCGCGCCGCGCTCGCGTGCTTCGCGCACGAAACCGTCGTCCGGATCGTAGCCCTGCGGCGTGCCGGCGCGGACGTTGAACTTCATCAGCCCCGCCGCCTCGATGATCGAATGCAGCACATTGTTGCCGTCGCCCAGCCAAGCCACCTCGAGGCCGGGCAGCGCCTTGCCCTGTTCCACCACGGTCAAGAGGTCGGCCACGATCTGGCACGGATGCGAACGGTCGGTCAGTCCGTTGATCACCGGTACCGTCGCGTGGCGCGCCATCTCCTCTATCTTGGCGTGATCGTCGGTGCGGATCATGATCGCGTCGGCCATCCGGCTGAGCACGCGCGCCGTGTCGGCAATGGTTTCGCCCCGTCCCAGCTGCGTCGTCGCCGCATCTAGCACCAGCGAAGTGCCGCCGAGCTGGCGGATCGCGATGTCGAAGCTGACGCGGGTGCGGGTCGAGTTCTTCTCGAAGATCATCGCCAGGACGCGTCCGTCGAGCGGCGCGTCCGCATCGGGCCTGCCCTTCGGCCAATCCTTGCGCGCCGTCTTGCGGTCCAGCGCATCGGCGATCATCGCCGCGATCGCGTCGCCTCCGGTATCGGCCAGGTCGAGGAAGTGGCGCAGCTCAGTCATCGCTGGGCGGCGCGAAGCTCCGCGCTCCCTCGCTCAGCCGCTCGATGCATTCGGCGATGTGCTTTTCCTCGATGATCAGCGGCGGCAACACACGGAACACGTTCTCCCCCGCGGCCACGGTGAGCAGCCCGTGGTTGTCGCGCAAGTGCGCGACGAATTCGCGCGACACGGCCGGTTCCTTGAGCTTGATGCCCAACATGAGCCCTTTGCCGCGGATTTCCTCGAACAGATGATCGTAGTTGGGAAGCAACTGCTCGAACGCCGCACGCAGCCGTTCGCCCATCCGCGCGACGTGCTCGAAGAAGCCCGGCTCGAGCATCACGTCGAGGATCGCCATTCCCGCCGCCATGGCCAGCGGATTGCCGCCGTAGGTCGAGCCGTGGGTACCGAACACCATGCCTTTGGCAGCTTCCTCGGTCGCGAGGCATGCGCCCAAGGGAAAACCGCCGCCGATGCCTTTGGCGACGGTCATGATGTCGGGCTCGATGCCGTAGTGCTCGTACGCGAAGAATCTGCCGGTCCGGCCGTAACCGCACTGGATCTCGTCGAGAATCAGCAACATGCCGTGCTCGTCGCAAGCCTTGCGCAGGCCTTTGATGAACTCGGGCGTGCCGGCGGTCATCCCGCCTTCGCCCTGCACCGTCTCGACCATGAAGCCGGCGGTATTCTCGTCGACCAGCGCCAGCGCGGCATCGAGGTCGTTGAACGGTGCGTAGGCGAAGCCAGGCAGCAGCGGCTCGAACCCGTCACGCATCTTGGCTTGGTTGGTCGCTGAGATCGCGCCCAGCGTGCGCCCGTGGAACGCGTTGTTGAAGGTGATAAGCTTGGTGCGATGGGGCCGATCGGTGACGTAGAAATAGCGCCGTGCGGTCTTGATCGCGCACTCGATCGCCTCGGCGCCCGAGTTGGTGAAGAACACCGTGTCGGCAAAGCAGTTATCGACGATTCGCTGGGCCAGCGCCTCGCCCTGCGGCGAGCCGTAGAGATTGCTGACATGCATCAACGTCGCAGCCTGCTCCGCGATCGCCTTCGTCAGATGCGGATGACCGTGCCCGAGCGCGTTGACCGCAATCCCCGCCGCGAAATCGAGATAGCGCTCGCCACGTTCGCCGATCAGATAGCAGCTTTCACCTCGCACCGGCCGGACATTGCACCGGGGATAGACGGGCATAAGCGGGGTAATCGACATGGCAGCTAAATTCCTACGGAACGCGTGGTAGCGCAAACGACGAATGGCGGCCCCCCCTTTGTGAGTGGGGGTGGCCGCCGATGGCATCCGTTTATGGTCTTGGCTGGACCCGGTCAAACCGGGCACGGCTGGGACGACAATCCGTCGCGCGTCAGCCCTGAACGGGCACAAGGTTGACCGCGGAGAACTTGCCTCGTCGGTCGACCTCGAGATCGAACTCGAAGCGATCGCCTTCGTTGATCCCCGGCAGCCCCGAGCGCTCGACCGCGCTGATATGGACGAACGCGTCTTCCTTGCCGTCGTCACGCGTGATGAAGCCGAAGCCCTTCATCGAATTGAAGAACTTGACGGTCCCGGTCGCCTTCTCGCCGGTCAGCTCGCGCTGCGGCCCGGCAGCCTTCTGCGCCACGGGGATCACGTCGCCGACGACCTGGAGATCGGCGGCGGAGATCTTGCCGCCGCGATCGACCAGGTTGAATTGCAGCTCCTGCCCCTCGGCAAGGCCTTCGAGGCCCGCACGCTCGACCTGGCTGATGTGGACGAAAACGTCCTCACCGCCCTCGTCGCGCTGGATGAAGCCGAAACCCTTCTGGGCGTTGAAGAACTTGACCTTGCCTTGGCCGGTGCCGACGACCTGGGCGGGCATCCCGCCGCCGCGTGGTCCACCCGACCCGCGATCGCCACCAAAACCACCGCGATTCCCGCCGCCGTCGCGATCGCCGCCGAATCGGTTTCCGCCGCCGAAGCGATCACCGCCGCCTCGCCAATCGTCGCCACCGAAGCGCGATGGACCGCTATCCGCAAACGGATCGAAACCGTCTTCTCCGAAACCGTCCCGCTTGTCGCGCCCCCGGCCGCGACGTCCTTTATCGTAACCCATGAACCGAACAGACCTTCACTTCGTTCTTCCCCCCGTCGGCAGTACAAAACCAGCTTGGCCTGCCGCAGGCGCGGGGAGGTATAGCGTACAAAGAATCAATGTGCGAACGATTTAAGGAGGCGGCCTCATGACGGTCGCGGCACCGTCTACAGGAGACCCGGCATGAGCGATTTTCGGCAACTGACCGACCATTTCTGGGCCAGCCCGCAGATTGGGCTCGACGATATCGGCGCCGCGAAGGCGCAAGGTATTGTGTTGATCGTCAACAACCGGCCCGAAGGCGAAGCGCCCGATCAGGTTCCCGGCGAAGCGATCGAGGCTGCCGCCCGATCCATGGGAATCGATTATCGTGCCATTCCCGTCACTCACGCGGGTTTCAGCGAGGAACAGGTCCGTGCGATGACGGCCGCAATAGATGAGGCTGACGGGCCGGTGCTCGCCTATTGCCGGTCGGGCACGCGCTCGACGCTGCTTTGGGCGCTGGCCCAGGCAGAGCTCGGCGAGGATCCCGACGCGATCGC
Organism: uncultured bacterium; assembly: GCA_965977975.1. GTDB lineage: Bacteria > Pseudomonadota > Alphaproteobacteria > Sphingomonadales > Sphingomonadaceae > Croceibacterium_A. Next base: position 548 of record CBHCZH010000108.1, on the reverse strand, counting down.
CGCCAGCGCGGCAGGCGCCGGCTACGATGTGGCGCCGGTGCGCGCGCTCATCGATATGCTCGCCGCCCGCCAGCGCGATTAGAGCGTGATCGTCTTTGACTGAAACGGCCCCTCCCCGGTGGGGAGGGGTTGGGGTTGGGGTTGGGGACGAGGCCCTTCGGCTGGCTGGCAAGCGGGCCGCTCTGGATAAACTCCCCTTCGGGCAGCCTCGTGTCCAGGCGGGCGTCGAGCACCCGCACCCTACCCTCTCCCTCAAGAGGGAGGGGCTGCCGGTTCAATCTAAGAGATCATGCTTTAGACCCGGACACGCCCGATCCTGCGTGCCGTAGCGTAACCGAGCACGAGAAAGGGGCCGGGAGACAAGCTCTCCCGGCCCCTTCCGTTTTGCCGTGAGGCTCGTCCTTACCTGCCCGAACCCGGGCCGTAAGTGATCTCGACGCGGCGGTTCTGCAGCTCGCGAACGCCGTCGGCGGTCGGCACGCGCGGCATGCTTTCGCCGAACGCCTGGCTGCTGATCCGCGCCGCCGGGATGCCGCGGCCGGTCAGGT
>CBHCZH010000107.1:0-12191 GCA_965977975.1 uncultured bacterium | reverse complement strand
AGGTTGAAGAACAGCTTCTTCTGCGCCGCGGTGGTGCCCATCTTCACGAGGCTCCACGAGCGGAGGATGAATTCCTGGATCGAGGCCTTGATCCACCACATCGCATAAGTTGCTAGGCGGAAGCCGCGATCGGGCTCGAATTTCTTGACGCCCTGCATCAACCCGACGTTGCCCTCGGAAATGAGGTCGCTGACCGGCAGGCCGTAGCCGCGATAGCCCATGGCGATCTTGGCCACGAGCCGCAGGTGGCTGGTGACCAGCTGAGCCGCCGCTTCGGGGTCCTCATGCTCCTGGTAGCGCTTGGCAAGCATGTATTCCTGCTCGGCCGTCAGCACTGGGAACTTCTTGATTTCGGCCAGGTAGCGGTTGAGGCTCTGCTCGCCGCCGAGCGCCGGGACGCTCAGTGTCCTGGTTGTGGTGGTGTTACTGCTCACTTTTCTTCCCTAGACCTTTCTCGTCGGCCGCCGGTTCGCAGAACCCCGTTCGGGCGTTCCGCAGGGCACGGCCACACTTGCCCCCTGTTATACACGACTAAACCACCTTGTGCGTGCAATTCATCGATTTGAATGACCGGTTTGGTCGATCAGTTCCTCCATGTCGGGCGGCAGGTCGCTGCTGAAGCGCAACTGGTCCCCCGTAATGGGGTGAACGAACCCCAGAACCGCCGCGTGAAGCGCCTGCCGATGGAAATTCAAGCGCTTGAGAACTTCACGCAGCTGCGAATTCGGCCGTGCATAAAGCGGATCTCCCACTAGCGCATGGCCGATGGACGAAAGGTGAACACGAACCTGATGCGTACGCCCGGTTTCAAGGCGGCACTCAACCAGCGAACAGGCATCCAGTTTCCTGAGCACCTTATAATGCGTGACGGCCCGTTTTCCGCGCGAGGAATCCTTGGGCAGCACCGCCATTTTCTTGCGATTGGCATCGGAACGCCCGACCCACCCCGAAATCGTACCCGAAGGCGGTCGCGGATGGCCATTGCACACCGCCAGATAGGTCCGCTCGAGGCTATGGGCGGCGAACTGTCGCGCGAGACCCTCGTGCGCCGCGTCGCTCTTGGCCACGACCAGCAAGCCAGAGGTGTCCTTGTCGATACGATGGACGATGCCCGGCCGCACCACACCGCCGATCCCCGAAAGTTCGCCGCGGCAATGGTGAAGCAGCGCATTGACGAGCGTCCTGTCCGGGTTGCCCGCCGCGGGATGGACGACCATTCCGGCAGGCTTGTCGACGACGATCAAGTGCTCGTCCTCGTAGACGACGATCAGCGGAATATCCTGCGCGACGGCTTCCGTTGGCACGGCCGGGGGCACTTCGATGCGAAAACGCGCACCTTCGAGCGCCTTCGTGCTCGCTTGGGTCACCGGCCGGCCGTCGAGCGAAACGCGGCCTTCCGCGATCAGCGCCTTGACGCGCTCGCGGGACAGATTGCTGGCTGCGGCCAAAGCCTTGTCGAGCCGCTCGCCGCCGGAAAGCACCCCTTCAATGATTTCGCCCTCCCCCATGCTATATAGATGGGAAATGACCCTTCGCGTCTCAAGACCGGCGCTGGACGCCATGCTCGCCGAAACCGCGCGCACAAGTCCGGAGGAGTGCTGCGGCATGCTCCTCGGACACCATGGGCTGATCGAACAGGCTCAAACGACTGCCAACGTCGCCGCCGAACGCCGGCGCCGGTTCGAAATCGACCCCAGCGCGCTAATCGCCGCCCATCGCGCGGAACGCGAAGGTGGATCTGAGGTCATTGGGTATTTTCACTCGCATCCGGACGGACCAGCGGAGCCTTCCGCGGTCGATCGCGAGCGATCGGCAGGCGACGGCAGCGTCTGGGCGATCGTCGGCGAAACCGCCGTGACGTTCTGGCGCGACGAGGAGGCGGGATTCGTGCCGCTTTCCTATACCGTCGTGGACGGCTAAGGCCCGGCGCGATGACCTCCGCGACAGACCTCGCTGCGCTGCTTTGCTCGCGTCTATGCCATGACCTGCTGAGCCCGGTCGGGGCGCTGTCCAACGGGCTCGAGCTGCTTGCCGACGAGAAAGATCCCGAAATGCGCAAGCGCTGCTTCGAATTGCTCGAGCAAAGCGCGCAGATCAGCACCGACAAGCTGAAATTCTTTCGCCTTGCGTATGGCGCCGCCGGCGGTTTCGGTGACGAAGTTCCCGCGCAGGAGCCCAAGGAGCTGGTCGAGGCCCTGGTCAAGGCTAACGAGCGGATCGAGCTCGAATGGGCCGTGGCGGATCCTTATCTGCCCAAGTCCGCTGTCAAGGTCCTGCTCAATCTCGCCGCGATCGCGATCGACGCGTTGGTGCGCGGCGGCACGCTGGCGGTCGGTGCCGAGCGCCGCGACGGGGCGACCGAGATTGCAGTCCGCGCCGCGGGGCCACGCGTGGCGTTCGATCCAAGCATCGGCAAGGCGCTCGAAGGCACGCTGGCCAGTGCCGAGCTGTCTGGCCGCACAGCGCCCGCGCACATGATCCGGCTGCTTTCCGACGAGCTCGGTGGCGGGGTGCAGTACGCGCTCAGCGGCGAGGCGCTGGTGATGGGGGCCGTGCTGCCCGATCGCGCCGCTTGATGCACCCCGAGCTCGTCCACCGCGAGCTGCCCTCGCCCAACTGGGATGAGCGCACGCTGCCGGTGACGATGGTGGTGCTGCACTATACCGAGATGGAGCGCGAAGCTGCGCTGCTGCGCCTGACCGACCCTTCCGCCAAGGTCAGCGCTCATTATTTCATCTCCGAGGAAGGCGAGGTGGTTCGCCTTGTCGATGAGGCCAAGCGGGCGTGGCACGCCGGAGCGAGCTATTGGCGCGGACACCGCGATGTGAACTCGGCAAGTGTCGGAATCGAGCTCGACAATCCCGGCCACGCGCTCGGTTACCGCGAGTTCGCGGATGCGCAGATCGAAGCTTTGGTGCCGCTGCTCGGCGACGTCGTCCGCCGCCACGGCATCCCACGTGCCAATGTGGTCGGTCACTCGGACGTCGCCCCGGCGCGCAAGACCGATCCGGGTGAATTGTTCCCGTGGGACCGGCTCGCCGAATATCGGCTGTGTCTGCCGCGCCCGGCAAAGCTCGAGCTCGGCGACCCATTCCACAATGACGGGGCGTTCTACTTGGCGCTCGAGCGCTTCGGTTACGACATCACCGACGGGCGCAAGGCGGTCGAGGCGTTCCAGCGCCGCTGGCGTCCCGAGCGGATCGACGGAGTGATAGACGGCGAGGTCCGGGCGATCCTGTTTCAGCTGCTCTTGGATCGCGACCGGGGACGCACTAGATAGCTACCGCCAGGGGGCCGGGCAGCCGCGTCCTTCGACAAGCTCAGCATGAGCGGTGGAAGGCCGAGGAAAGTCCGGGCTCCGCGAAACAAGGGTGGCGGGTAACCCCCGCCGGGCCAGGGATCTCAAGATTTCTTGGGGCCTCGGGCTCAGGGAAAGTGCCACAGAGAGTATACCGCCGATGGCCCCTAAAAGGGCACAGGCATGGGTGAAAGGGTGCGGTAAGAGCGCACCGGGGCTCCGGCAACGGCGTCCGCATGGCAAACCCCACCCGGAGCAAGACCGAATAGGGGTCTCGCGCCAGCAATGGCAGGGAAGTTTCGTCCCGAGAGACCCGGGTTGGTTGCTGGAGCGACCGGGTAACCGGTCGCCGAGATGAATGGCTGCCCCCGTGCGTCCGTCAGTAAGGATACCGCGCGCAGGACAGAACCCGGCTTACAGGCCTCCTGGCATATTCGTTGGATTACTCGATTCGTCTTGATTTTTACACGGCTCGTCGTAGCATCTCGTCTCGCGCCGCACCAGTGCGGCCGTGGGGAGAATAGCCATGAATACGGCGCAGAGAGTGCTGTCCGCGATTGCCGAGAACAACCGCATCGCGCTGATTGTCGGCGCGACAATTCTGGCGCTGGGCGTGGGGCTCGGCTCGGTTTCGCTGGCCAACGGGCTGGTCGACATGAAGCGCGCCGACCGGGAGGTTACCGTGCGCGGCGTGGCGCAGCGCGATGTCACCGCCAACCGGGCCACCTGGCGGGTTTCCTATTCCGAAAACGCCTATGCGCTCGCCGAAGCGCTCGGCAAGGTCGATGCCGACACGCGGCTGATCCAGGGCTTCCTGCGGGAACAGGGCTTCACCGGAGCCATGATCAACCCGGCCAGCGCCAACATCTCGGTGTCGGACGAGATCATCGACGACCGGCCGACGGGTCGGAAGATTTACAGCGTGGGCCGGGCCATTGCGTTCACCACGAACAAGGTTGCCGGTGTCGAGCAGATCGAAGCGAAAAAGGACGAGCTTGCGGAGCAGGGTCTGGTGGTGGACGGCACCTGGGTCAGCTACGAATATACCGAGCTCGAGAAGATCAAGCCCGCGATGATTGCCGAGGCGACCCGCGATGCACGCCGCGCAGCTGAGAAATTCGCCGACGATTCCGGCTCGTCGGTCGGCGGCATCCGCTCCGCCACCCAAGGCTACTTCTCGGTCTCGAGCCGTAACGAAGCAGGTGACGGCTACGATGAATATGGCGGCGGTTCGAGCACCGCATCCACTCCCGACCAGAAGGTCCGGGTGGTGACGACGATCGCCTATTATCTCGATTGAGGCGGAAGGATCGCGTTGCCCGCACGGCGTCGGGCTTCATCGATACCGCGTGCAGGGCCGAAGCCCGGCTGACAGCTAAGCGGCGCTTCTTTCAGACCACAAGCGGCGCGACGGCGATCCGGCCATCCTCGCCCTCGACGGCCTCGAGGTACCGGCGCTCGGTACCTTCGAGGACCAGCGCGGTCAGTCGCCCGGTCATGAACGCACCGGTGTCGATGCCGATGCGGTTGCCGCAGTCCTCGGGCATTTCGCTGATCGTATGACCGTGGACTACCACCTGGCCATAGGGTTCGGCATTCGACAGGAAGGGTTCGCGAATCCAGCGCAGGTCGTGGACCTTCTGTTCCTCGATCGGCACGGCGGGGTGGATCCCGGCGTGCACGAACAGATAGTCGCCGACCGCGATCATATTCTCGAACCCCTCGATGAACACGATATCATCGACCGGAACGGCGGCGCGCATCATCGCCTGCGCTTCCTCGAGCTCGGCCTGAGCGAACGCGGCGCGATCGACGCTGTAGCTCAACACCGTCTCCCGCCCGCCGTGGCGCAGGAAATGCCGGAACATCTCGAGACTGCTGAAGCTGCGCAGGAACATTTCCTCGTGGTTGCCGGCGAGTATCCGTACGCGCCGCCGGCGCTGCCAGGCGCGCGCGAGCGCGATCACTCCGGCGCTATCCGCGCCTCGGTCGATGAGGTCGCCGAGCAGAACCACCGTCGTCTCGGCATGGGTCGCGGCCGCATCGTCGGCGTCGATTGCCGCGACCAGTGCCTCGAACAAGTCGCGCCGCCCGTGGATATCGCCGACCGCATAGACGCGCTGGCCGGAAGGAATCGCCGCCGCGGGCACGGCCTCACCGCGCGCGAAAATCTGTCGTAGAGCCTGAAACATCGGAATTCCGGTGAACCCTTAGCCGCAACGCGCCGCGGCGCAAGATGGCGTCGCGCGTTGCGCAAACAACCCTGTCGCCACGCTGAATGTGACGCGAAAGTCACACCCGACGCGAACATTGTTGTTCTTCACGACTAGCACCTTGTGCGGTGCAGCATATGATTGCACGTTAAGGGGGCATCGCAGGAAGCTGCCCCGAGCACGAGGGTACGCCGCGATACGCAGGTGGGACGAGGCAACAGTTTTTCACCCCAACAAGAGGGAACTGAGTATGCTTACGTCCGTCCGCGGCCTTCTGGCCGCTACCATCCTTGCCGGTTCCGTCCTGACCGCCGCTCCGGCGTTCGCGCAGGACGAAGAAGAGGCGGCACCGGCGATCAACATCTCCGGTAACGTCGCGGTGACCTCGCAGTACCGCTTCCGCGGCGTCTCGCTGTCCGTGGGCGACCTCGCCCTGCAGGGCGGCATCGACATCACGCACGAGAGCGGCTTCTACATCGGCACCTGGGGTTCGTCGATCGCCGGCGGAACGCCGTACGGCGAAGTCGAGCTCGACGTCTATGGCGGCTGGACCGGCCAAGTCGCCGAAGGCATCACCGTCGACGTAGGCCTGCTGACCTACCTCTATCCGACCGGCGACGACCCGCTCAACGTCGATCCCGACACCGACTACTGGGAGCCCTACGCCTCGGTTGCCACCACGATTGGCCCCGTCGGTGCCACGGTCGGCGCCGCCTATGCCTGGGAGCAGGATTCGCTCGGCGGCAACGACAACCTGTACCTCTACACCGACTTCAGCCTGGCCATCCCGGGCACTCCGGTCACCGCGACCGCGCACCTCGGCTACACCGACGGCGTCCTGGCGCCCGACTTTCTTGCCGAAACCGCAGCCGGCAACCCGGTCCTGACGGCCTATGACGACACTGGCCTGGACTGGTCCATCGGCCTCACCGCGTCAGTCTACGACGGCCTCTCCGTCGGCGTGTCCTACGTTGGAGTCGAAGGCCGTTCGATCAACGACTTCACCGACGATGCGATCGTCGCGACGCTCTCGTTCGCCGGCTAATCGTTAGGCCGAACGCTCGGTCTCGCAGGAGGGGCCCGCACCGGCGATGGTGCGGGCCCTTTCCTTACGTCAGGTAGAAGTCGATCGTGGTGACGACGCGGACCTGCTTGTAGGGTGTGTCGGCGACGCCCCAGCCACCTCCGTCGCCATCGCGGCCGGTGATCTCGAAGTAGCCCTGCGTTGCCTGCTTGATGCCGCCGACACCCGTGTCGCTGTCCTTCGCGAACTGTTCCGCCGCGGCGCGCGCGTCCTTGGTCGCGGCGGCGACCATCTCGGGCTTGATATCGTTCAGCTTGGTGAAGGTGTAGGCCATGCCCGAGCCTTCCTCGAGCAGCACGCCGCGCCTCACGAGGTCGAACTGGCGCCGCACCGCGCGCTGGGCGCGGGCGATATCGGTCGAGCGCAGCGTCATGCGCTGGCGCACCGTGAAAGTCGGAATGCCGTCCTGCGTGAAGCTCGAGACGTTGACCCCGGTCGGCTGCAGCGCCTCGTCGGGAAAACCGAGCTCCTTGAAGAACGCGCGGATCGCCGCCGTGTCCCGATCGACGCTCGCCTGAGCTGAAGCCATGTCGGTGGCGCTCGCCGAGTAAGCGATGGTCCAGGTCGCAAGGTCGGCCATCACGTCCTTCTCGGCCAGGCCGCGCACGGTCACCGAGCGATCGGCGGCGCGTGCCCGCGTCAGTCCGTCGCCGAGCAGGTAGCCGCCGGCGATCAGTCCGACGGCGAGGATGGCGGAGGCGGCAAGCGCGGTCTGGGCAGGCGGGCGGCGCCAGAAAGCGGTGGCGGAGTGCGGTTCGTCGGCGCTAACGTCGGACATGGCAGGTTCTCCCTGGAGCGGATCGGGGTGACCGTCGGCTTAGTGCTTTAACTGCGATGAACCGTGCTTGAATAGAGACGAACGGAGCTTTAAGTGGTCAAATATCTCCACAGCATGATCCGCATCGCCGACCCCGAGGCGACGCTCGCGTTCTTCGAGCTGGTCGGGCTCGAGGAAGTGCGGCGCATGGACAACGAGAAGGGCCGCTTCACCCTCTACTTCCTCGCCGCGCCCGGACAGCAAGGCGTCGCCGAGCTCGAGCTGACCTACAACTGGCCGCCCGAGGACGGCAGCATGCCCGAGCAGTATACGGGCGGCCGCAATTTCGGGCACCTCGCCTACCGTGTCGAGAACATCTACGACACCTGCCAGCGGCTGATGGACGCCGGCATCACCATCAACCGCCCGCCGCGCGACGGCCATATGGCCTTCGTCAAGACGCCCGACGGGATTTCGCTCGAGCTGCTTCAGGAGGGTTACCTAGAACCGCAGGAGCCGTGGGCGAGCATGGCGAACACGGGGAGCTGGTAGCTCCTTCTCCCCACGGGGAGGATTGGCTTGCCAACCGCCCCTCGAGCCGCCACCTGCGCCGCATGGCGAAAGGCCCCCTCCCCCAAGTCGTGATCATCGGCCGCCCCAACGTCGGCAAGTCGACGCTGTTCAACCGGCTCGTCGGCAAGAAGCTGGCGCTGGTCGACGACCAGCCCGGCGTCACCCGCGACCGGCGCTTCGGGCATGCCGGCCTGCTCGGGCTCGAGTTCGAGGCGGTCGACACCGCGGGCTGGGAGGACGAGGAAGCGGAGACCTTGCCCGGCCGCATGCGCGCGCAGACCGAAGTCTCGCTCAAGGGCGCCGACGCCGCGCTGTTCGTGATCGATTCGCGCGCCGGGCTGACCCCGCTCGACGAGGAGATCGCCCGCTGGCTGCGCGAGCAGGAAGTGCCGGTGGTGCTGATCGCCAACAAGGCCGAAGGCAACGCCGGCCAGGCGGGCATCCTTGAGGCCTGGTCGCTCGGCCTCGGCGAGCCGGTGCCGGTCTCGGCCGAGCACGGCGAAGGGGTGGCCGACCTCTACGAGGCGCTGCTGCCGCTGATCGGCGACAAGCAGCCGACAGAGGACGAGACGAGCGACGAAGAAGAGGAGGCGGACGATCCATCGCGACCGCTCCAGCTCGCCATCGTCGGCCGGCCCAACGCCGGCAAGTCCACGCTGATCAACCGCCTGCTCGGCGAGGACCGGCTGCTCACCGGGCCCGAGGCCGGCATCACTCGCGATTCGATTGCGGTCGAGTGGCAGTGGACCGATCCCGCCACCGGCGAAGCGCGCCCGATCAAGCTGATCGACACCGCCGGCATGCGCAAGAAGGCCAAGGTCGACGACAAGCTCGAGCGCCTCGCGGTCGCCGACGCACGCCGGGCTGTCGATTTCGCCGAAGTGGTCGTGCTGCTGCTCGACGCCACCCGCGGCCTCGAAGTGCAGGACCTCAAGATCGCCAACCTCGTGCTCGAGGAAGGCCGCGCGCTGATGGTGGCGATCAACAAGTGGGATGTCGCCGAGGACGCCTCGTCCCTCTTCAACGGCATCCGCGCCGCGCTCGACGAAGGGCTCGCGCAGCTCAAGGGCGTGCCGCTGCTCGCGGTCTCGGTGATGACCGGCAAAGGGCTCGATCAACTGCTCGCCGCCGCGTTCGATTTGCGCGAGCAATGGAGCCGCCGCGTGCCGACCGCCGCGCTCAACCGCTGGTTCGACCACGCCATGGAAGCCAACCCCCCGCCCGCGCCGGGCGGCCGCCGGATCAAGCTGCGCTACATCACCCAGATCAAGACCCGTCCGCCGAGCTTCGTGGTGTTCGGCACGCGGCTCGACGACTTGCCGACGAGCTACGAGCGATACCTCGTCAACGGCATCCGCAAGGAACTCGGCTTCGGCGCGGTCCCGGTGCGGCTGACTCTGCGGAGCCCGAAGAACCCGTTCGCCAAGGACTGAGGGACGAGTTCCTCCCCGGCACGGGGAGGAACTTCAGTGCAGATGCCGCAGCTTGTCGGGATTGCGCATCACGTAGATCGCCGCGACCTTGCCGTGCTCGATCTCCAGCGCGGTGGTCTGCAGCTCGCCGTCGGCCTCGCGGGTGACGAAGCCGGGCAGGCCGTTGATGAAGCCGGTGCGCACCAGCGTCGAGCCGTGCTTGCGGAACAGCACGCCGAGCCCCTTGTGCACCTTCATCACGTGATCGAAACCCCAGATCGGTTGCGTCGCCGCCGGGCGCTTGCCGCCGCCGTCGGAATGAAGGCTGACATCCGCAGCGAGCAAGGCGCCGAGCGCGGTCATATCGCCGCTGCGGGAGGCGGCGAAGAAGGCCTCGGCGAGCTCTACGCCATGTCGCTTCTCGACCTGGAAGCGCGGCCGCTCCTCGCGCACATGCGCCCGCGCGCGGGCGGCGAGCTGGCGGCAGGCCGCCGGATCGCGCTCGAGCGTCTTGCCGATCTCGTCGAAGCCGACGCCGAACACGTCGTGGAGCAGGAACGCGGCCCGTTCGAGCGGCGAGAGCCGTTCGAGCGCCAGCATCAGCGGCAAAGTGACGTCCTCGTCGGCCTCTTCCTCGAGCACCGGCTCGGGGAGCCACTCGCCGACGTATGTCTCGCGCTTGCGCCGGGCGGATTTGAGCTGGTCGAGGCAGAGCCGCGTCACCGTGCGACGCAGGAAGGCCTCGGGTTCGATCACCTCGCCACGGTCGGTCCCCAGCCAACGAATGAAAGCTTCCTGCACCACGTCCTCGGCATCGGCGACCGAGCCGAGCATGCGGTAAGCGACGCGAGTCAGGCGGGGACGCAGCGGCGCGAAGCTCTCCGCCGCGTCCGGCTGCGTCCCCTCACCCATTACGCGGCAGCCTTCGCCGCTGCCGGCTCATGCCACAGGCCGAGGCCGACCGCGATGCGGTTCCAGCCGTTGATCGCGCTGATCATGAGCGTGAGCTTTACCTGCTCTTCGGGCGAAAAGTGAGCCTCGAGCGCTTCGCGCGCGCCCGCATCGAAATGACCATGCGAGAGCTGGGTCAGCGCGTCGGTCCAGGCCAGCGCGGCACGCTCGCGGTCGGTGTAGCACGGCGCCTCGCGCCAGCCCGACAGAAGATAGATGCGCTGCTCGGTCTCACCTTTGGCGCGCGCATCGGCGGTGTGCATGTTGAGGCAGTTGGCACAACCGTTGAGCTGCGAGGCGCGAATTTCGACCAGGTGGGCGAGCGTGGGCTCGAGGCTCCCGGCGATCGCGAGAGTGGCGCCGGTCCAGCTTTTCATCAAGGCGGGCGCGGCGGCGAACGGATCGATCTTGGCGGTCATGTCGGAATTCCTTTCGTTGCTTCCGACAGCGATGACGAGACAGAACCGCCTGGCGTGACATGCCGGCCGAACTTTTTTCGGCCGCTAGTCGAGCCCGATCGCGTTTAGCCCCGTCCGATCGTCCGACAGCGGTTCGCCTGCCGGGAAGCCGTTGGCTTGGAGCAGGAAGGCGAGCACCGCCAAATAGTCCGCGGCCGGCAGCGAACCGGCTGCGCCCGGCGGCATGGTGCGCACCTTGGCATCGAGCTCGGCGAACGTTCGCCCGCGCCAGTTGGCCAGAAACCCCACACCCTTGAGCGGCGGGCTGCCGGGCGCGGGCTCGAAGTTGACGCCGTGGCACACGGCGCAGCTACGGGCATAAACCGCTCGCCCTGTTGCCGCCTGCGCGGTCCCGTAGACACCGTCGCTGACGTTGCGCGAATTCTCTGCAGCCGGCTGCTGAACCGGGTCGACCGCAACGAACTCGCCGGGCCGGTTGATGGGCGGCTTGACCGGGCCTCGGTGACCAATCCCAGCCTCGGGCAGCGCGAACACGTAGAGCGTGTTCTGGCGGCCGTGGATTAGCTCGGGGGTGTAGCTGTCGGCGAGCCAGAAGCCGGTCGAGACCGCGACATACTGGTGGCCGTCGACCTCGAACGTCGCCGGATATCCGGTCACCGGCGAGCCGAGATTGATCTCCCACAGCACTTCGCCGTCTCGCTGGTCCATCGCGCGGAAGCGGCCGTGGCTTTCGCCGGCGAACAACAACCCGCCGCCGGTGGTCATCAGCGACTGCATCCCGGCGCGCTGCTGCCAGGCCCATTCGGTGCGGCCGGTAACCGCGTTGATAGCGTGGATCACGCCGAGGTTGTCGCCAGCCGCCGGCGCGAGGAACGAGCGCGCGGTCATGCCGTAAAGCCCCGGGCCGCTCGCGGTCGGCTGCACCGCCGAGACCATCGAGCAGGTGTGCTGGGCGGGCAGGTACATCGTCTTGGTCAGCGGGCTGTAGGCGGGCGCCTGATAACCCGCGCCGCCCGACGCCGCCGGACAGACGAGCGCCGGCTTGCCGTATTCGGTGAATACGGTCGCGGGATTGACGGTGACCCGCCCGGTCCGCCCGTCGATCGACTGGACGACGTTCTGGGTGATCGTCGGCCGCGCCCACAGGAACTCGCCGGTTTCTCGGTCGAGCGTGTAGACGATGCCGGTCTTGCCCGGCACGCCGGTCAGCACCTTGTAGGTCTTGCCGCGGCGGATCTCGGGATTGAGCCAGGCGACCTCGCTCGGGTCCGGCGCGACTTCCTCGTCGATGAGCATGCGCGGGAACGGATGGTCGAGGTCCCAGTGGTCGACTAAATGCTGGTAATGCCAGACGATCCGTCCGGTCTTCACGTCCAGCGCCAGCGTCGAGTTGTGATAGAGGTAATCGTGATCGTTGCCAGCGAGCGACAGCTTCGGCGCCGGCGCGGTCACCGAGGTGCCCATGTAGACCAGCTTGAGTTCGG
>CBHCZH010000106.1:0-12203 GCA_965977975.1 uncultured bacterium | reverse complement strand
TTGCCCACCAGATCGGCGCCCACGTCGGCCGCCTTGGTGAAGATGCCGCCGCCGAGACGCGCGAAGATCGAGATCAGCGAGGCGCCGAAGGCGAGCGCAGTGAGTGCCTGGACCACGGTGCGGTCTTCCCCGCCGACGGTGTAGCCACCGGGGCCGGTCAGGTACCAGTAGAACACCGCGATGCCGAGCAGCGCGAGGCCGGCGACGAGCATGCCGGTGATGGCGCCGGCCCGGAACGCGAGCGTGAGGCCCTGCTGCAGGCCCTTCTGCGCCGCCGCGGCCGTGCGCACGTTCGAACGAACCGAGATGTTCATCCCGATGAACCCGGCGACGCCCGACAGGATCGCGCCGATCACGAAGCCCGCGGCCGAGATCGGGCCGAGGAAGATCGCGACGATCACGGCGACGACGACGCCGACGATGCCGATCGTGGTGTACTGGCGCTTGAGGTAGGCTTGCGCGCCTTCCTGGATGGCGGCGGCGATTTCCTGCATTTTCTCGGTCCCGGCCGAAGAACCGAGAACCTGGCGGCTGGTAACGAAGCCGTAGACGACTGCAAGCAGCCCCAGCGCGATGGCAATCACTGTCAGGTCCATGATGAGACCAACTCCCCCATGCATGATGAAGCGTGGCCCGATCTTGCCGCCGGGTCCGCGCGGAAGGCGGATGGCTAGAGCGGGTGGCAGGGCGGCGCAACCCCTAAACGCCAGCGAATGGTGGACCTTTTTGGGGCAGAACTGCGCGAGGTGCCATCGTTCTGGGTTCTGTCCGGTTTTGTGACGCCAAGTGCCGGATTCTTGCGGCTTTGCATGGTTTATGCGAAGTTAAGCATGTGATCTGTAGCGGTGGGAACCGCTATCAATGGGTGGCAAGAGAATGGACGGTCCGGTCGGCGAAGCGCAGCTGCTCGCCCGCGATGACGCGGGCGCGGAAGCGTTCGCGCCGGAGACGGACCGCCCCGCCATCCCACTGTCCGGCCCAGACGAGCTCGACCGCCATCTACGGCGCGACTTGCGCAAAGAGGAAATCGCGATCGCTCGCCAGTTCATGGGCGGGCGAATGTGGCCTTATGCGGTCGCTGCCTGGGGCGGGTTCGCATTGTGGGTCAGCCTGTTCCCGCTGACCATGCTCGACATCGTGCCGTTGCCGATAGCCTTCGTTATCTCCTGCGTGCTCGCTACTGGCGGCTATGTCACCAGCCACGAGGCGATGCATTCGAACATCGCCCAGCCAGGCACGAAGAACCGCTGGATCAACGAATGGGTCGGGCAGGTTTCCACAATCCCCATCGTCTTCCCGTTCTCGATGGCGCGGCTGATGCACCTCGAGCATCACTACCACTGCAATGATCCCGAGAAGGATCCGGACTACACCGACGAGGCGCCGAACGCGCTGATGGCGTGGTACAAGACCTGGTACAATCGCCAGCCTGGTGTGGACGGCTCGATCCACGCCTACAAGCGCATCCTCAAAGAGATGGGTACGCCAGAAGCTGCGCGCTCGCTCAAGGAAACCATGGTCATGCAGCTAGTCTTTATGGCCGTGCTGTTCACCATGGCCTGGAGCGGCTACGCGATGGAGGCCGCCCTGGTGTGGTGGCTGCCGCGCCATATCGGCCTCAGCTACATCCGCTTCTATTTGAGCTGGGCGCCGCACCATCCCCGCGCCGGACGCCTCGGCCGCTATGAGAACACTTACGTCTTCAAGAGCCGGCTCGGCCATGTGCTGTCGATGTGCATGGAAACGCACATCGTGCACCACCTTTACCCCAACATTCCCAACCACCGCACCCGGGCCGCGTACTTCGCGTTGAAGCCGATCCTGGCGCGGCGTGGCGTCGACATCTCGAAGCTGTGACGATGCAGGCGGCCGCTCAGCAGCTCTTCAAATGGATGCCGTTTCTGTTCGGCATCGGGTTCATCGCGCCGCTGATCGCGCAAACGATGGCTTGGTGGGGCATCGCCGCGCCGTTCGGGATGAGCCGGATCGCGTTTGGGCTGATGATCGGTGCGCCGTGGGGGCTTTACGCGGTGCTGCGGGGGCGCTGGATCTAGCTCACTGGTCATCCCGGACTTGTTCCGGGACCCAGCTTCATCTTGCCAGGTCATCTCCAGCGGGACCCCGGAACAAGTCCGGGGTGACCTGGAACAGAAAACTGGCTCTCTAATGCTCGTAGCCAAGCCCGTCGGAGTTCGCGATGGGCTCGCCGTCGAGGAATAGCGGCACGAAGCCGCGCGGTTCGACGCTGCCGATGCGCGTGGCCGGGACGGGCGGCTCGGTCCCGGCGGGCAGGGTGAACAGCAACTCGTAATCGTCACCCCAGCGCAAGGCATCGAAGCGGCGCTCCTCGGGTGTGGCGATCGGTACGGCGCCGCCGTCGATGGCGACCGAGACCTGGCTCGCCTCTGCGATGCGCCATGTATCGAGCAACAGGCCGTCCGACACATCCATCATCGCAGTGGCCAGCGGCGCCAGCGCCTGACCTTCCGCGAGCCGCGCCAACGGACGACGATAGGGAGTGCTGTCGGCGCCCGTGCGGTCGCGCAACGTCTCGAAGCCGAGCATGGCCGCGCCGAGCCGGCCCGTGACCCACAGCGCATCGCCGGCTTGCGCACCTGCGCGCGAGGGCACGGGCCGATAGGTCGCGCGCCCGATCGCGGTGAGCCCGAAGGCCCGCGGCGGCCCGCCGGCCACGGTGTCGCCGCCGAGCAGCGGCACACCGTAGTGGGCAAGCACGTCCGCCAGACCCTCGGCGAACCGCTCCCCGCCGCTGCCGAGCATGAACCCGAGCAGCACGCCGAGCGGCTCGGCGCCCTTGGCGGCGAGATCGGACAGGTTCGCGGCGACCAGCTTCCACGCCACATCCGCCCAGTCCGCGGTCGGCAGGAAATGCACGCCTTCGACGAGCATGTCGTGAGTCAACACCAGCGTCTCGCCGCCGATCTCAAGCATCGCGGCATCGTCGGCGAGGCCGCGCGCGGCCGGGTGGTGGGCCAGGGCCCGCAGCATTTCGATGAATGCGGCCTCGCCGCTCAACGCACCGCCTTCGCCACCGCGTCGAGCAGGCCGTTGACGAACTTCGCCTCGCGCTCGTCGAAGAAGGCGTGGGCGACATCGACGTATTCGCTGATCGCGGTGCCCGTAGGGATATCGGCCCGGGCCAAGAGCTCGTAAGTTCCGGCGCGCAGGATCTGCAGCATCGTCTTGTCGAGCCGATCGAGGCTCCAGCCTTGCGCGAGCCTCTCGGTCAGCAGCGCGTCGATCTCGTCCAGTCGCGCCACCACGCCGCTGACCACGTCGTCGAAGAACGCGACCTCGGCATCGGCATACTGGGCATCCTCGATCTCGCGGCCTAGGCGATGCTGGTGGAATTCGTCGAGCAGGCGCGCGAGGTGCGTGTCCTCCATGTGGCGCTGGTACAGCGCTTGCACGGCGGCGAGACGAGCGGCGGAGCGCGATTTGGAGCGGGCTGGCGTATTCATTTCAGCCGCAGCTCCACGGATTTCGCGTGCGCAGGCAATCCCTCGGCCTTGGCCAGTGCGATCGCCGCCGGGCCGATTTTCGCCAGTGAATCCGTGCCCATCGAAATGAAGCTGGTCCGTTTCATGAAATCGAGCACCGACAACCCGCTGGCAAAACGCGCGCGGCGGCCGGTCGGCAGCACGTGGTTGGGGCCGGCCACGTAATCGCCGACCGCCTCGGGCGTGTGGCGGCCGAGGAACACGCTGCCTGCGTGGCGCAACTCGGCGAACAGCCGCTCCGGTTCATCCACCGCCAGCTCGACATGCTCGGCCGCGAGGCGATTGGCGAGGGCGGGAGCTTCGGCGAGATCGGCGACGAGGATCACCACCCCGTTGTCGTCCCAGCTCTTGCGCGCGACTTTCTCGGTCGCGAGCATCTCGCACTGCACGTCGATCCGATCCTCCACCTGATCGGCGAACTTGGCATCGTCGGTGATAAGGATCGATTGCGACGAGGGGTCGTGCTCGGCCTGACTGAGCAGGTCGGCGGCGATCCAGTCCGGATCGTTCTTACCGTCCGCGACAACCAGGATCTCGCTCGGACCGGCTACCATGTCTATGCCGACGACGCCAAACAGCTGGCGTTTGGCCTCGGCTACGTAGTCGTTTCCGGGGCCGGTGATCACGTCGACACGCTTGATCCGATCGGTGCCATAGGCGAGCGCACCGATCGCCTGGGCCCCGCCGACGCGCCAGATCTCATCGACTCCGGCAATGTGGGCGGCGGCGAGCACCAGGGGATTGATCTGCCCTTTCGGCGTGGGCGTGACGACGACCAGCCGCTGAACTCCCGCGACTTTGGCCGGAATCGCGTTCATCAGCAGTGAGGAGGGATAAGCCGCCCGACCACCCGGCACGTAGAGGCCCGCCGCATCAACCGGGTGCCACTTTGCGCCCAGCCGAACCCCGGCTTCGTCGGTGAAGTCGCGGTTGGCCGGCAGCTGGTTCTGGTGATAGGCGCGGATACGCTCCGCAGCGAGTTCCAGCGCTTCGCGCAGCTTCGGCTCGAGCGCGTCGTAGGCATCCCTGCAAGCCTGCGGAGCAATCCGCCAATCGTCCTCGCTCGCCAGCACATGCCTGTCGAAGCGTTCAGTGTACTCGGCGAGCGCCTGGTCGCCGAGCGCACGGACTTCGCCGAGGATGTGCGCGACTGTGCTCGAGACATCCTCGTCGCTCTCGCGGCGGTCGTCGACGAGACGTTTGAACTTCTTCTCGAAGTCCGCGTCGCGGGTCGATAGGCGCAACATCAGACGGCAGCCGCCAACGCGCGAAAGCGCTCGACGAGCGCGGCGACGCGCGGATCGGTTTTGAGCGCGGCGCGGTTGACGATCAGCCGTGCCGAGACCGGCATGATCACGTCGGTCTCGATCAGACCGTTGCCCGCCAGCGTCTTGCCGGTCGAAACCAGGTCGACGATCCGCATCGACAGCCCGAGAGAAGGCGCCAGCTCCATCGCGCCGTTCAGCTTGATGCATTCCGCCTGGATGCCCTGCCGCTCGAACCAGCGGCTGGTCAGGTTCGGGTACTTGGTAGCGATTCTGAGATGGCTGGCGTTGCCGGGGTTGTAGGTGGTTTGGTCCTTCGGCTCCGCGACCGACAGCCGGCAATGACCGATGTCCAAATCGACCGGCGCGTAGAGCTCCGAATAGTCGAATTCCTCGATCACATCGGAGCCGACGATGCCGGCTTGCGCTGCGCCGAACGCCACGAACGTTGCGACGTCGAACGCGCGCACCCGGATCACTCGCATCGCCGCGTCCTCGGTGGCGAAGCTCAGCGCACGGTTGCCCTTGTCGTGGAACGCGGCTTCCGGCACCACGCCGGCGCTCGCCATGACCGGCAGAGCCTCGTCGAGGATGCGGCCTTTCGGCACAGCGAAGGTGAGCGGCGCGGACATCGGCGCCGCCCTAGGCAAAGGTGGATGAAAGGGCAACGGCGATGGCGCAGCAGACGGTCATGGGGATCACCGACGTGCGCGAGGCGATCGCCTGGCAGGCGGACCATGCCGAGAAGGCCGCCGCGCCCAACACGGCGCGGGTGGTCCGCGCCCAGCTGGCGATCCTCGGCACGCGAACCGAGCTGGCGCGGAGGATCAACGAGTGGTCGGGTTTGAGCCTCGAGGACGCCATGCCATTGCGGGTCGCGGCGGGCTTCCATTGGTTGTGCCTGACCGGCGCCGACCGGCGGCTCGAGCCGGTCTACGCCGGTGCGGTGACCGACCAGGCCACGATCGACCAGCTCGTCTCGGCGATCGCCGCCGAGTGGGACGCCAAGTTGGTGCCGTGGCTCGACAGCCCGCCGCAAACCAACGAGGCGGGCCGCTCGGCCAGTTTCATGGCGGCGTTGCTGTGGCTGTCGGGTCGTCTCGGACCGCGCTTCGAGATGAACGAGATCGGTGCCAGCGCGGGGGTCAACACGATGATCGAACGCTACCGGTACGGTCTCGGCGGGGTGACGGTCGGCCCCGTGGATTCGCCGATGCTGATCGAGCCTGAGTGGCGCGGAAAACCGCCACCCGACAGGGCCGTCGAGATTGCCGCCATCCGAGGCTGCGACGTCGCACCGGTCGACCTGTCCGATCCGGCCGAGGCGCTCCGGCTCAAGGCTTACGTCTGGCCCGACGCGGCCGAGCGAATGGGACGAATCGAGGCGGCGGTTCGGCTCGCGGCCGAGAAACCGCCGTTGCTCGAGCGCAAGGATGCGGGAACCTTCGTCGAGGAACGGCTCGAGACGCCGCAAAAGCCTGGCGTCACGCGCGTGCTTTATCACTCGATCGTGTGGCAGTACCTGCCCGAGACGACGCGCCGGTCGATCACGGCGGCTATGGAGCTGGCCGGGAACCGTGCGACCCCCGAGCGGCCGCTCGCGTGGATCCAGCTCGAGACCAACCGCGCCACCTTCCGCCACGAGCTGACCGTGCGTTATTGGCCCGGCGGCGAGGAGCCGGCGATCTTGTCGGAAGCACACCCGCACGGCGCCTGGGTGGAGTGGCGAGCAGGCTAGCTCCTCCGGGTGGGGGATTTCAGCAATTCCTCAGCTCTTCCTCACGCTTTTCGCCGCCTGCCCTGCGAGACCATGCCTCGCAATTGGCATGAAAGGCTTTCCGATGACGGTAACCCTCCACCATGTCCGCTGGCCCGTGTGGCGCTTCGCGCTGTGGGCGATTCCCACGGCGCTCCTGATCGCCCCTGCGGTGGCGATGCGGTTCACCGGCGAAGTCCAGTGGAGTCCGTTCGACTTCGTCTTCGCGGCGGTGTTGCTCTACGGTGCAACCGGCACGGTCGACCTGGCGATCCGCAAGGGCGGCAGCGTGGCCTATCGGTTCGGCGCCGGGTTGGCGGTGCTGGTCTCGTTTCTGCTGATCTGGGTCAACGGGGCGGTCGGTGTGATCGGCGATGAGGACAATCCGGCCAACTTGATGTTCATCGGCATCATCCTCGTCGCAGCGGCGGGTGCGGTGATCGCAAGGTTCGAGGCTCGCGGCATGGCGCGGGCGATGCTGGCGGCGTTCGTTCTCACCGCTGCCATCGCCGTTGCCGCGCCGGTGTTCGGCTGGGGTGCCGACGAACCGCCCGGCACGGCCGGGCTGATTACGCTTATCGGCGGATTCGCGGCGATGTGGGGCCTTTCGGCCGCGCTGTTCGCAAAGGCGGCACGCGGCGAGTCCTGACGACGGTGCTCACGAGCGGCCGCGCCAGCGCGCGATCCGTTCCTGCCAGCCGCCGTGGAACGAGCCCCATTCCCACACCGCGGTTACGGTCAGCACCGCAACCGTCAGTGCGGCGAAGGTGAGGGCCGGTGCATGCGCCAGCCATGCCCACAGCGCGAGGGCGGCGAGGAGGCTCAAGCCGACGAGATGCGACAGCGGGAAGTTGCCGAGCGGGTTCGCGAGGCGTTTGAAGCAGCCGACCGCGAGCAGATAAATCGCCAGCCCGCCGCAGGTGAAGGCGATCAGCGCAGGTTCCGCGTGACCGTCGGGATGAGCCAGCAACAGCTCGTCGGAAACCGCGACGCCGATCATCCCGACCACGATCGGCATGTGCAGGTAAGTATAGGCGTTGCGCGCGACACGGCCCGGCTCGGCGTGATGCTCGATCAGCTCCGATCCGCGCCGGGCGCCGACGTCGAAGTAGATCCACCACATCATCACCGAGCTGGCGAAGGCGAGCAGGAAGGCAAGCGTATTGTCGCGGGTCATCTCCTGCCCGGCGAAGGTGGCGCCGGTGACCACGATCCCTTCGCCGAGCGCGATGATGATGAACAGCGCCGCACGCTCGGCCATGTGGTGGCCGGAGATAGTCCATTCCCGAATGCTCGAGCGTCCGAGGAAGGGCACGTAGAACAGCACGAACGGCCCCGCGTACTCGATCGCCAGCGCAATCAGCCACCACGCAAGCCGCTGGCTGCCGTCGCCGAGCAGCGCGCCTGCGAGCCAGAACGCCGCCGAGGCCACGAACCAGATCGCCACGCGCAGCATGTTAAGGCCCGATTCGCTTTCCGACCGGCTCATGACCCACGTCAGAAACAGGGTGCGTCCGACCTGGATCGCGACGTAGGCAACGGCGAACAGCGCCCCGCCGCCATCGAACGCGTGCGGCAGCGCAACCGCCATCAGCATGCTCGCCAGCATCACCAGCAGCAGCAGAATCCGCACTGGGACCCGCTCTGGATCGAGCCAGTTGGCAGCCCAGGTGGTGTAGATCCACGCCCACCATACCGCGGCGAACGCGATCGCCGCTTGAGCCAGGCCGAGCCAGTCCGTCTTCTCGAGGATGAGATGCGAGATCTGAGTGAGCGCGAAGACGTAGACGAGGTCGAAGAACAGCTCGAGGTAGCTGACCGGCGCGGGTCCGCCGCCGTGGTTGCGCAGCAGAGAGGCCTTGTTCCCTTGCGTGCTGATGGCGGCCTCCCTCGGACGTTCCGGGCAGCGCGTCTAGATTGCTCCGGCTTGGCCGCGCAAGCCCGACCCTGTTGAGCTTCGCTCATTTAGGCGTATCAACCGTGCGGCAGTCCGTCGGGAGGGATCGATGGGAGCAACCAGGCGAGAAGCGCTAGGATTAGGGATGGCGGGCTTGGCTGTCGCGGCCGCTGGTGGGGCGAGGGCAGCCGACGGCGGTCGTGGCGATGCGCTCGCGCGGCTTGCCGAGGGGCTGGTGCGCGACGGGCATGCCGCGGCCGTCCAGATCGGGGTCGCCGAGGAGGGGCGCGAGCCGCTTCTCGCTGGCTATGGTCTTGCAAACCTGGAGGCGACCGAACCCGCGACCCCGGCCAGCGTGTTCCGCATCGCCTCATGCACAAAGCAGTTCACCGCGACGGCCATCCTGCTGCTGATGGAGCAAGGCAAGCTCGCTCTCGACCAGACGATCGACAGTCTGTTTCCGGGGTTCCCCAAGGGCGACCAGGTGACCGTCCACCAGCTGCTCACGCACACTTCGGGAATTCACGACTACACGGCCGGCGGCCTGCCATCGGACACGCCCGGCGAATGGCAGCGCGAAGCCGATCGCCATCGCTTTCTCGCACGCATGGAGCCGCTGTTCGATTTTGAGCCCGGCACTTACTGGTCCTATTCCAACTCCGGTTACGCCCTGCTCGGCGAGTTGGTGGAGCAGCTCTCCGGGCGATCCTACGGCGAGTTCCTGCGCGCGGCCCTGTTCGAGCCGGCCGGAATGAGATCCACCGCAGTGGACGAATTCGAGGACATCGTTCCGAGGCGCGCGGCCGGCTATTCGCTCGAAGGCAACAAGACCGGGGCCTTTCGCAACGCATTCTGGGGCGGATTGCCGCTCGCCGAAGGGGGGCTCCGCTCGACAGCTGCCGATTTGCTGGCCTGGAACGCGGCCTTGCACGGCGGGCGGATCGTTTCGGGCGCGAGCCTGGCGCGGATGACCGAAGCAGCCCGGGTCAAAGACGGCAGGCCGGTGGGCGATGCACGCTTCAGCCCTCCCGGCCAGGCTCCGGGCCAGCCTCCGCCTTTCGTGACAGAGCCGCACTATGGCTGCGGCGTCGAGGTGTGCCACCTGTTCGGCCGCAGGGCGATCTGGCACAGCGGCGGTATTCGCGGTTTCAATGCGCTGCTGTTCCATTTCCCTGACGACGGGCTCGACCTCGCATTGCTCGCGAATACCGACAACGGCCTGGTGCCGGCGTTCGAAGCGTTCATTCGGGCGGCGACTGGCAATCAGCCGGGGGCCGACGCGCTCTAAGGATAGCTGACGGTCAACGGCTTGTCAGGGAGGGGGATGAACTCCTCGGCGTCGCCTGGGACGAGCGGGAAACGGCCGGCTCGCCAATCCTCCTTCGCCTGCTCGATGCGGTCGCGGCTCGAACTGACGAAGTTCCAGTAGACATAACGGCGGGTCTGGAAGGCCTCGCCGCCGAGCAGCATGATCTTGCCGCCGCGCTCGCTCGACAGCGTCATCGCTTCGCCCGGCTTCAGCACGACCAGCGCGTAAGGCTCGAGCGCCAGGCCGTCGAGGCTCGCTTCGCCGCCGACCAGCATGACCGCGCGCTCGTCCGCTTCGGCATCGATCGGCAGGGCGCCCGTGGGCGCGAGGTCGATCTCGGCGTAGATCGTCTCGGCATAGCATGTGGTCGGCGCGCGGCGTCCCCACAGCGAGCCCATGACGACGCGGGCCTTCGCGCACGCATCCTCGACGAGCGGCAGGTCGCTCACCGCCTCGAACGCCGGCGCGATGTCCTCGCGCCCGTCGGGCAGCGCAAGCCAGGTCTGCATGCCGTACATTGCCGGGCCGGCATCGCGCTCGGTTTGCGGGCTGCGCTCGGAATGGACGATGCCGCTCCCCGCGGTCATCAGGTTTACGGTGCCTGGATGGATGGTCGAGAATGTGCCGAGGCTGTCTCGGTGATCGATCGCGCCTTCGAACAGCCACGTCACGGTGGCGAGGTTGATGTGAGGGTGCGGGCGCACGTCCATGCCGTCGCCGGGCATGAGCCGCGCCGGACCGAACTGGTCGACGAACACGAAAGGCCCGACCATGCGGCATTGCGGGCTCGGCAACGCGCGGCGCACCTGAAAGCCGCCGAGGTCGTGTGTGACGGGGGTAACGGTCTGGAGGATGGTCATGCCGTTTAGTTCCGGATTCGGCTGAAGTGCGCGGGAACCCTATCGCCGCCCGCAAGGACCGCCAAGCGAGTCAGGGAAAAGTTCCCCTCAATCGACAATTCAACTAGCGATCGCCACGACGGGTCAACGAATCCGGGCAGCTCCACGGAGGCGTAATGCGATTTGGCGGATTTACCGTTCTTCTGCTGGCTCTTCCCGCCCTTGCGAGCGCGCAGGGGGTGCCAGCGGATCGTGCTGCCAATCCGTTGGCGCGGTTTTTCGGGGAATGGACCCTCAAGGACGATCGGTTCCAGCAGGTTTGGGATGGCACGACGGTGGAGACGCTGACGATCCCGCGGCACCACACCCGATGTGCTCCGGTCAATACCGACCGGAGCGTGCTGTGCGTGGTCAATACCCCGGATCTCGCCGGGCACATATTGTGGACTTACGACGATGCCCAACAGGACGTGCGCCATCTCTCCCATTTCGGCCAGGCGCGGACCGGCGTGGGGACGGGCAAGCTGAACGCGCAGTCCGACCTGCGGCTGGAGCTGCGCTTTTCGGACGAGCCTGACGGCAGTTACCGCATCTATGAATATATCTGGGTCTCTGACGACGAGTATTCGATGATGTCGCGGCAGTATGGGCGTGACGGCAAGCCAACAGGGAATTGGTACGGAGGGAGCTTCGTGCGCCTCCACTCCGCTATGCCGTAAGGCACGGCTACGAAGCCGCCTCCCCGGGCGAGAAGGCGCGGATCGCAAGCGCGTGGACGCGGTTCCCGGGAATGTCGCCGAGCGCGCGGTTGACCATGCGCTGGCGCTCCAGCCGGTTCTTGCCGGCGAAAGCGACGCTTTCGATCACCACGGTGAAATGCGATTCGCCGCTCCCGTCGTCGCCGCCGTGGCCGCGGTGGCGGGCGCTGTCGTTGATGACGTCGAGCCGCGTCGGCAGGAACGCCTCCTGCAGTAGGATTTCGATCTCGCGTGCGACTGATCCGCTCATCGGACGATTCCGGGGGTTTTCATCGGCGGGCTCTAACACCACAAAAGGACGAATGCGCCCACAGAAATTCCATGGCCGGTACGAGACCGAGGAACGCGGCTGCGAAGCTCCGGGCTGCGGCGGCCCGGGCGAGTACCGCGCCCCCGGCTCACGCGCGCCGAGCTTCGACGGGCCCGGCGACTGGCGCTGGTTCTGTCTCGAGCACGTGCGCGAATTCAACGCCGGGTACGACTGGTTCGAAGGCATGACGCCCGAGGAAATCCTCGCCGCGCAATCGCCGGTTGCCGGCTGGGCGCGCGAAACTCGGGCGTTCCGCGCCGATGCGCCAGGGGTGCCGCGCTGGGCCGACTTCGACGATCCGCTCGACGCGATCGGTGCGCGCGCCTCGGAGATCCGCAAACGGGCGGCGGGGCAGCACCAGTTCGCGCGCTTCTCGCCGCAGGAGCGCGACGCGCTCGGGGTAATGGGGCTCGGCCCTGCGACCGATCGGCACGAGCTGCGCAAGCGCTACTCGACGCTGGTGCGCCGCTATCACCCCGACCGCAACGGCGGCGACCGCAGCCACGAGGCGTTGTTACAGCGGGTGGTCGAAGCGTATCAGCTGCTGC
>CBHCZH010000105.1:0-12220 GCA_965977975.1 uncultured bacterium | reverse complement strand
TCGGCCCCCCTCCCCCTTTCCGGGGGTTGGATCGCGGCGCTTAACCCCTCCCCTGTTTCGGGGGGTGGTGTCCGCGCCGCGGACGGAGGGGGCCGGAATCTCCGCGCCTCTGCGCCTCTGCGTGAGAAACCTTTTTGATTTTCCGCATGAGCGAAGAAGCCGACATCCAGGACCGCGCCGCGCGCGAAGCCGCCGCCAAAGCCGCGGAGTACGAGCACGGCTGGTCGGCCGAGATCGACACCGAGTTCGCGCCCAAGGGGCTCGACGAGAGCACGGTGCGGTTCATCTCGGCCAAGAAGGGCGAGCCCGAGTGGATGCTCGAGTGGCGGCTGAAGGCGTTCCGTGCCTGGCAGACGATGGAAGAAGTGAGCTGGGCCAAGCTCGACCTGCCGGCGATCGACTACCAGGACGCTTATTACTACGCCGCGCCCAGGCGGAAGCCGACGCTCAAGAGCCTCGACGAACTCGATCCGGAGATCCGCGAGGTCTACGAGAAGCTCGGCATCCCGCTCGAGGAGCAGAAGGTGCTCGCCGGAGTCGAAGGCGCGCGCCAGGTCGCGGTCGACGCAGTGTTCGATTCGGTTTCGGTCGCCACGACCTTCCGCGAGGAGCTGAAGAAGGCCGGGGTCATCTTCCTTTCGATCAGCGAGGCGATCCGCGAGTATCCCGAGCTGGTCAGGAAATATCTCGGCTCGGTCGTGCCGCAGCGCGACAACTACTTCGCCTGCCTCAACAGCGCGGTCTTCTCCGACGGCACTTTCGTTTACGTGCCCGAGGGCGTGCGGTGCCCGATGGAGCTTTCGACCTATTTCCGCATCAATGCGGAAAACACCGGCCAGTTCGAACGCACGCTGATCGTCGCCGACAAGGGCAGTTACGTCTCGTACCTCGAAGGCTGCACCGCCCCGATGCGCGACGAGAACCAACTCCACGCTGCGGTGGTCGAGCTCTACGCGCACGAGGACGCCGAGATCAAATACTCGACCGTGCAGAACTGGTACCCCGGCGATGCCGAAGGGAAGGGCGGAATCTTCAACTTCGTCACCAAGCGCGCGCTCTGCGCCGGGGCGCGCTCGAAAGTGTCGTGGACCCAGGTCGAAACCGGCTCGGCGATCACCTGGAAATACCCGAGCTGCATCTTGAAGGGCGAGGATTCGGTCGGCGAGTTCTACTCGGTGGCGGTCACCAACAACCGCCAGCAGGCCGACACCGGTACCAAGATGCTGCATATCGGCAAGGGCAGCCGCTCGACCATCGTCTCGAAGGGGATCAGCGCGGGCCGCTCGAATAACACCTACCGCGGGCTGGTGCGCGTCAACGCGGGGGCCGACGGGGTGCGCAACTTCACCCAGTGCGATTCCTTGCTGCTCGGCTCCGAATGCGGCGCGCACACCGTGCCCTACATCGAGGTCAAGAACCCGACCGCGCAGATCGAGCACGAGGCGACCACCAGCAAGATCAGCGACGACCAGCTGTTCTACGCGATGCAGCGCGGGCTCGGGCAGGAGGAGGCAGTGGCGCTGATCGTCAACGGCTTTGCCAAGGAGGTGCTGCAGCAGCTGCCGATGGAATTCGCGGTCGAGGCGCAGAAGCTGCTCGGCATCAGCCTTGAGGGGAGCGTGGGGTGACGAGCTACATCCTTATCCTGATCGCGTTTGTCGGCTTGCCTCTCTTGGTGATCTGGTTGGCGAAGCGCGACAGGGCGCGTGAGAAGCAGTGGGGCGATCAGTCCTCCGAATCCAGCATCGTCACGGGATCAGAATACGACATGCCACGCATCCTTCCCGCGGAGCCACCCCGTGGCCTGATGGCCAACCGCGCACCGATTGAGGAACTTGGCCATCGTGCGGATTTCCGCCCGGAGGGTTCAGGTGACTGACCGCAAGACCCTCAAGGTCCGTGTCTCGTCCGCCGAGGACGGCGCGCCCGCGCTCAAGCGGAAGGGCCGCGGGTGGGAGATTTCGGAAAAGCGGCTCGATGTGCTGCACGAGCGGGCGCGCGACTTGCGGCGGCATTCGAGCGCGGCCCACAAGGTGCTCGCCGAGCGATTCGCCAAGGCCGACCTCGGGCGCTACGCCTTCACCCGCCACGCGGTGGTCGGCTCGGCGATCGTCGACTTCAACTGCCACAACCTCGGCATGGCGATCGACATCGACGAAGGCGACGAGCCCGAGGCAATCGCCACGCGCCGCGACAAGAGCCTGGAAGCCGTCGGGGTGCGGGTGATGCGGATCAAGGCTTCCGATATCCTCGACAACATCGACGAGGTCCTCGCCCGGATCACCGCCGGCATGCGCCTGCGCATCGCCGATAAGAAGGAAGCCGCCCGCGCGCACCGCGAGGCCAATCCGAACCAGCACTATTCGCGGCCGAACCGTCGCCCACAAAGGGAGCGCGGGTGATGCGCGCCGTGCCGCTCGCCCTCGCCGTATTGCTCGCGGCGACCGCTGCCGTCCCGCTGGCCGCCCAGGACGACACCGACGCGGCCACGCTCGAACGCCGGCTGCGGGCCTGCCTCGTCTCGGGTTCGGCAGGTGCGCCGCGCGACAGCCTGCTGAGTGCCGTCGTGGCGGTGCGCTCGCTTTGCTACACGCAGATCAATCGCCTGCGCGACTTGCGGCTCGAGACGGTCGACGCGGACTTCGGGCTGCCCGAGGCTCGGCTAAGCCCGGCGCGGCAGGACGAACTCGCGCGAGCGCGCGACCTCGAGACGCGGCGCCTCAACGACGAGATCGCCCGCGCTATCGCAACTTTCACCGGACTGACCGAGTAATGCTCAAGATCGACAATCTTCATGCCACCGTCGGCGGCGCGCCGATCCTCAACGGGCTCTCGCTCGCCGTGAATGCGGGCGAGGTGCACGCGATCATGGGACCGAACGGGGCGGGCAAGTCGACGCTCGCTTATGTGCTCGGCGGGCGGCCCGGATACGAGGTGACCGCGGGCTCGGTGACGTTTGCCGGACAGGACCTCCTCGCGCTCGAGCCGCACGAGCGCGCGGCGGCGGGGCTGTTCCTCGGCTTCCAGTATCCGGTCGAGATTCCCGGCGTCTCCAACGTGCAGTTCCTGCGCGAGGCCTTGAACGCGCAGCGCAAGGCGCGGGGGCAGGAACCGTTGTCGGGCGGCGATTTCCTCAAGCTGGCGCGCGAGAAGGCCGGGCTGCTCAGGATGGACATGGAGATGCTCAAGCGGCCGGTGAACGTCGGCTTCTCGGGCGGCGAGAAGAAGCGCGCCGAGATGGTGCAGATGGGGATCCTCGATCCCGCCTTCGCGGTGCTCGACGAGACCGATTCTGGCCTCGACATCGACGCGCTGCGGATCGTCGGCGAGGGCATCAACGCGATCATGCGCAAGCCCGACAGGGGCGTGCTGCTGATCACTCACTACCAGCGGCTG
Organism: uncultured bacterium; assembly: GCA_965977975.1. Lineage (GTDB taxonomy): Bacteria > Pseudomonadota > Alphaproteobacteria > Sphingomonadales > Sphingomonadaceae > Croceibacterium_A. Next base: position 8,824 of record CBHCZH010000105.1, on the reverse strand, counting down.
CTCGACTATGTGCGACCCGATTTCGTGCACGTTCTCTCCAAGGGCCGCATCGTGAAGAGCGGCGGGCCTGAGCTGGCGCACCAGCTCGAGAGCGAAGGCTACGAGGCGGTGGCGGCGTGACGGAACTGGTCGCCCTCCCCACCTGGCACGAGGAGGAGTGGCGCTACGCCGACTTCGACGCGTTGGCAGCGCTTGCGCCCGAGGAGTTCGGCAAGTGGAAGGAAGTCGAGCTCGCGCCCGGCGAGACGCGCCGCAAGTGCCTGGTGCTTGACGAAGCCGGGCCCGAACTGCACCGCGTCCGCCTGACCGTCGGCGAAGGCGCGAGGGCGGAGCTGTTCGCGGTCAACGCGGGCGGCGATTACACGCGGCTCGAAGTCGAAGTGCGGCTCGCGAAAGGCGCGCATTTCCAGTTCGGCGGCGTGACCATCGGCGGCGGTGAGGCTACCCGGGAGTTCGTCACCCGCACCGTCCATGGGGAGCCGGAGGCCACCTCGCACCAAGTCGTGCGCGCGGTGCACTGGGGCACGGCGACGGGCAATTTCCTTGGCCGGATCGACGTCGCGCGCGGGAGCCAGAAGACCGACGCGGCGCAGGACTTCAAGGGCCTGCTGCTCGAACGCGGCGCCTCGGCCAACGCCAAGCCCGAGCTCGAGATATTCGCCGACGACGTAAAGTGCGCGCACGGCGCCGCGATCGGCCAGATGGACGAGATGGCGCGCTACTACATGGCCGCACGCGGCATTCCGCCGGAGGTTGCGCGCAAGCTGCTGGTGCGCGCGTTCATCGCCGATGCTTTCGTCGCGCTGGAGGATGAGGCCGAGCGTGAGCGGATGCTCGACGCGGCGCTGGCAGCGCTGGGGGATAAGGGATGAGCGAGGCGCTGAACCATTCTCCCCTCCCGCTTGCGGGAGGGGTCGGGGGTGGGCCGGTCGCGCCTGACTCCGACACGCCCTCCCCTAACCCCTCCCGCGAGCGGGAGGGGGATTTCAAGCGCGACTTTCCCGGTCTGGTGAATGCGGACGGCTCGCCGTGGCACTACCTCGATTCCGCCGCCACGGCGCAAAAGCCACAGGCGGTGATCGATGCGGTAAGCAAGGCGATCGGCGCCGACTACGCGACCGTCCACCGCGGGGTGTACACGCGCTCGGCCGAGATGACGCTCGGTTACGAGGCGGCGCGACGCCGTGTGGCGCAGTTCATCGGCGGGCGCGAGGACGAGGTCGTGTTTACTCGCGGCGCGACCGAGGCGATCAATCTGGTCGCCTATTCGTGGCCCGAGAAGCGCCGCGTACTGCTGTCCGAGCTCGAGCATCATTCGAACATCGTGCCTTGGCAGCTCGCCGGCTGGCAGGTCGACGTCTGCCCGCTGACTCACGACGGCAAGATAGATCTCGATGCCGCCGAACGGATGCTGACGAAGGACCATGCGATGGTCGCCTTCGCGCACGTGTCCAATGTGCTCGGCTCGGTGCTCGATGCCCCGCGCGCGGCCGAGCTGGCCCATGCCGTCGGAGCCAAGCTCCTGCTCGACGGTTGCCAGGCGGTGCCGCGCCTGCCGGTCGATGTCGCCACGCTCGGCTGCGATTTCTACGCCTTCTCCGGTCACAAGCTCTATGGTCCGACCGGGATCGGCGCATTGTGGGCCAGGGCCGAGCATCTCGACGCGATGCCGCCTTGGCAGGGCGGCGGGGCGATGATCGAGCGGGTGACGTTCGACAAGACCACTTTCGCCGTTCCGCCGCAGCGGTTCGAGGCGGGCACGCCGGCGATCGTCGAGGCGATCGGGATCGGCGTCGCCTGCGATTACGTTTCCAGCATCGGACTCGAAACGATCCACGCGCACGAGGCACGACTGGTCGGCCAGCTGCGCGAGGCGCTTCGCGGCATGAACGACGTGCGCCTGTTCGGCCCCGAGGACAGCGCCGGGATCGTCAGCTTTGCGCTCGAGGGCATTCATCCGCACGATCTCGGCACCATATTGGACGAAGAGAACGTCGCGATTCGCGCCGGACATCATTGTGCCCAGCCGCTGATGGAGCGGCTGGGCGTGCCGGCGACCGCGCGGGCGAGCTTCGGGCTCTACAGCGACGAGGACGACGTCGCCGCGCTCTTGCGCGGGATCGAGAGGACCAAGAGGATTTTCGGATGAGCGAGGAAGCGGACAAGACTTTCCGCGTCGAGGAAGTGGACGGCGTGGCCCCGCCGCCCCGGGCGCGGGTCGAAGACGCGGAGAGCCCCGCCGAGAAGCTTGAGCGCAAGAAGGACTACCTCGAAGGCTTTCTCGCGCAGAAGCCGCAGGCCGAGAACCCGGCCGCGCCCGGCGGCGCGCTTTACGAGAGCGTGATCGACGCGCTGCGCGAGATCTACGACCCGGAAATCCCGGTCAACATCTACGATCTCGGCCTGATCTACGGCGTCGAGGTCACGCCCGATGCCGACGTCATGGTGACGATGACGCTGACCACGCCGCATTGCCCGGTGGCCGAATCGATGCCGGGCGAGGTCGAGCTGCGCGTGTCCTCGGTCCCGGGCGTGCGCGACGCCGAAGTGAATCTGGTCTGGGACCCGCCGTGGGACCCGGCCAAGATGAGCGACGAGGCTCGGCTCGAATTGGGCATGCTGTGAACATCGCCGCCCCCGTCCTGGCGATCGAGCCGGTCGATTATGGGAATCCGCGCGACGCGGCGGACCTGATCGCGCTGCTCGACGAGTACGCGCGCGATCCGATGGGCGGCGGCGCGCCGCTTTCCGCCGAAGCGCGCGGGCAGATCGTTCCCGGGCTAGCGGGAACACCCGGCGCTTTTTCGCTGATCGCGCGGCTGGACGGCGAAGCAGTCGGTCTCGCCAACTGCTTCACAGCCTATTCGACGTTCGCCGCTGCGCCGCTGATCAACATACACGACATCGCGGTCGCGCCGACCCATCGGGGGCGTGGCATCGGCAAGGCGCTGCTGCTGGCGGTCGAGGCCGAGGCGCGAGCGCGCGGCGCCTGCAAGGTCACGCTCGAAGTGCTGAGCGGCAACGAGCGCGCCAAGGCGCTCTATGTTGCGCTCGGCTATGGCGATTACCAACTAGATCCCGCGGCCGGGCACGCGCTGTTCTGGCAGAAGAAGTTATGAACGAGACCAAGATCCGACAGAGACCTGCCGCGGTAACCCTGACGCCGGCGGCCGAAGCGCGCGTCGCGTCCCTCATGGAGCGCGCCCCGCCCGGCACGATCGGGGTCAAGCTGTCGACTCCGCGGCGCGGCTGCTCGGGACTCGCCTATTCGGTCGATTACGTGACCGAAGCGCACCCGTTCGACGAGAAGATAGAGACGCCCGGAGGGGTGTTCTACATCGACGGTGCGAGCGTGCTCTACCTTATCGGCTCGACGATGGACTGGCAGGAAGATGACTTCGCGGCCGGGTTCGTGTTCGCCAATCCCAACGCCAAGGGCGCCTGTGGCTGCGGAGAGAGCTTTACGGTATAGGTTGAAGCGACCTTCTCACGCTGCCGGGACCATGATCCTCCCCCCGCAAACGGGGGAGGATCTGGTATTTCGCGACTGAAGGCTCGATACGGTCCGCGGCTTATCCTTCGGCCAGAAAGTCGAGCAACGCCTGCTCGTATTCGTCGATTTCGCCGTCGGCGTGGACTTGCGCGTCGAGCCAGGCGCTTTCTTCGCCGGTAACCTGCTCCCCGGCAGCGAGCTCGCCGAAGCGATCGCGACCCTTGCGGCCGAAAGCCAAGGCGAAAGCGCCTTTGTAGTCCGGCGCGGTGGTGGCGGCGCGGCGCATGAAACCGCCGATGCTACTGCATTGGTCGGCCACGAAAGTTTCGAGCTCTGCCGCCCGCTCGCGGCTGATCTGCGCGTTGGGTGAAGCGAAACCCTGCAGGTAGTTTCCGACGCCCTGAACGAACAGGCGCTTCCACTCGGGGCCGTTCGGCGCCCCGCGCGAGGCGTCCTTGAGGCGGAACAGCAGCTCGGCCTCGGCGCGGCTGATCGCGGCCGGGGCGTCGCCGGCGGCGGCGAACAGCACGCGGCGGAGCAATTGCGCCTCGGCATCGCTAACGCAGTTCGGCGAGAGCTCGCCCGAGCGGGTCGGCCCGCTGCCGGTCAGGACCGCTCGCTCGATTTGCGCCAGTGCGTAGCTCTTTAGGCTATCGGGGGCGTTGCGAGCGCGTTCGAGCACGCGCACGAGCAACTCGAGCTCGGCCATGCCTTCGAGGCGCCCGTCGCGGTCGAGCCGCGAGATCAGCCAGGCGGCGTTGTCGTCGCTCACGTAGCCTTTGGGCTCGGTGCCGTTGACGACGAACTCGCCGATCGCCTCCACGAAGAAGTCGCACCATTCGCCGCTGCGCTCCTCGAGCGAGTCGTTGAGCGCGATCACCGCTTCGGCTTCGGCCGGCGCCATCGTACCGTCGGCCCAGCCGGCTCGGCGCAACGCGAGGACTTCCTCGGCTGATACGGCACCGTCGGCCGCCGCCTGGCGCGCGATATCGGCAAAATTCATGGTCATGCTCGCACGAGCTCCCCTGTTTGGCCGGGGATAGTGACGCAACAAGCTTAAATTGGCGTTACCTGGCCGCGGCCAGCGCCTGGACACAGGCAGCGCGATCGACTTCCTGCCCGTCGCTTGCGCGCCGCGCTTCGGCATAAGTGGCGACCGGTTCCGCCCCCGTGCGCAGCGGATAGAGGAACACGTCGAGCACACAGGGCTGTCCGGCGAACTGCAGCTTGCGGGCGTCACCCTCCCGCACCTCCAGCCGCGGCGGACCGAACAGGCGGGCCAGACCCGCCGCGTCTTGCTGAAAGACACCTTCGAGGCCGGCGACCTGCTGGACCTGGGGAGGAAGGAATTGGGTCGCGGGCGGCGCCACCGGCCGGGTCGGCGGAACGCTGCCGGTTGACGGGCGAGGAGGCGGGCTTGGGGAGCGCGGGCTCGATGCAGGTACCGCGGTGCATGCGGCCAAGAGCGGCAACAGCAGGAGGGCGGGCCAGAAACGCATCAGGCGCGGTTCCCATGGCGGCTTCTTGGGCGGTGAATCAGATGCGTCGCCGCCGCAGCGCCAAGGATCGGGGCGATAAGGTTGACGAGGGGCAGCGCGAGCATCGCCGCGACCGCTCCGCCGAGTACGAGGCGTTCGGCACGTCCGACCGGCGCTGGATCGGCCTTGTTCTGGCGGTGTCGCAGCCAGACCATGTCCTGCAGCTCCCGGCCCACGAGCGCGGCGTTGACCCCCCAGAACAGCAGCGCCGGGCCGATACCGGTGAACAGCAACAGCAGCGCGAGCGGCAGCACGGCGAGGTTGACCACGAGCGCACGCAGTGCCGCCTTGGCGCTGGTCGTGAACTGCTCGCCGACAGGCAAGTCTCGCGCGCGGGCGGCCGCTTCGGGATAGTGCCGCGCTTCGACCGCCTGGACCACTTCGTCGGCGAAGAAATTGATCACCGCCATGGCGACGACCCGCCAGGCGAGCCACAAGCCGAGCAGCGCAAGCAGCAACGAGGCGACTTCGCGCAAGGCGCCCGCGCCGGCGAAGGCGTCGTCTTCGAGCCCGATCAAGGCGAGCAGCCAGTCGAGCGCATACCATCCGGCCCAGGCAACCGCCGCGAACAGCGCGACCGAAACCGCAAGCGACTTGACCAGGATCCCGATCACCTTGCGGTCGGCGAGCTGGCCGAGCGCGAGCAGCAGCGAAGAGACGACAGCCGGCATCCGTGCTTGCGATTGCGCGCGCGGCAGGCCAAGTCAACGCCGCTCGGCCGTTTCGGCCGGCGCACTCCACTCCTAGCACGGGAATACGCATGTCCGAGACCCAATACGACGTGATCGCCATCGGCAATGCCATCGTCGACGTGATGTCCCCATGCGAGGACTCGCTGATCGACGAGCTCGGCATGACGCGCGGGGGGATGACGCTCGTCGATACGGACGGCGCCGAACGGCTTTACGCGGCGATGGGCCCGGCCAAGGAAATCTCGGGCGGCTCGGCGGCGAATACGCTCGCCGGCCTCGCCGCGCTCGGCGCGAAATGCGCGTTCATCGGGCAAGTCGCCGACGACCAGCTCGGCGAGGTCTTCGCGCACGATATCCGCGCCGGGGGCATTCACTTCGACACACCCACTCGTCCTGGGGAGCCGCCGACGGCGCGTTGCCTGATCTTCGTAACGCCCGACGGGCAGCGGACGATGAACACGTTTCTCGGCGCCTCGCAGTTCCTGCCGTCGAGCGCGCTCGACGACGCGCTGATCGCGAGCGCCGGGGTGCTCTATCTCGAAGGCTACTTGTGGGACCCCGAAGAGCCGCGCGCGGCGATGCGCAAGGCGATCGCGGCCGCGCGTGCCGCAGGCCGCAAGGTCGCCTTCACACTCTCCGACGGGTTCGTGATCGACCGCCACGGCGACGATTTCCGCGCTCTTATCGACGACGGGCTGATCGACATCCTGTTCGCCAACCATCTCGAGCTCGCCGCGCTGACCGGGAAGCCCGATTTCCACGACGGCATCGCCGCGCTGAAGGACAAGGTGCCGACGCTCGTCGTCACGCGCAGCGCCGAGGGCGCGGTCGCGGTGTCGAACGGCGAGCACGCCGAGGTCGCCGCCGAGCCGATCGAGGAGGTCGTCGACACAACCGGGGCCGGCGATCTGTTCGCCGCCGGGTTCCTGTTCGGCCATGTCCGCGGCGAGCCGCTCGTCACTTGCCTGCGGCGCGGCGCCATCGCGGCGGCCGAGATCATCAGCCATTACGGCGCCCGGCCCGAGGCGAATCTGCAGGAGCTGATGGCCGAACGGCTGAATCCGGCGATTGCCTGATTGTTAGGACTTCGTCGCTATCCGCGCGAGCGGACACGACGGATGCGCCTTTTCATGCAACCGCTGCGCTCATGCGCGATCTGAGTCAGCCTGCAGGGGCGGAGGCCCTGGCGCGCGCCTGGGAGCTGCTTCAACCGCACGCCACTCTCCCGACCCAAGGCGCCGATTTCATCGCCGCGCTGGGGCGGACGCTGCTGGCGGACACGCCGATCAAGCTGGTCGCTGCGGAGAATGAGGAAGGGACCGGGGCGGTCGTCCCCTTGTGTCATGGCCCCGGCCCTTTCGCCCGTTGGCGTCTCCCGGGGGCGGAAGAGGTCTTCGAACCCGGTGACGCGCTTTGCCGCGATGCCGGTTCGGCCGCGGGACTGGCCCGGTTCATCTCCCGCCAGGCGCGGCCTGTCGAGCTGCATCGAATCCCTGCTTCTTCCAAGCTGATCCCGGCCCTGGCCGCGGCGATGAAGGGACGTGGCTGGGTCTCGGTGCGCCCCGCGCCGCCATGCCCCTACATTCCGCTCGACGCTTCGTGGACGGAGCCGGAAAGCCGCTTTTCCTCGCGCCGCCGTTCCGACTTCCGCCGCGCCGCCCGTCGCGCCGCCGAATTCGGCGCGGTGCAGTGCGAGGTTCTGGTGCCGCGTCCCGATGAATTCGATGCGCTGTTCGACGAGGCGGTTGCCGTCGAGGCGCGCAGCTGGAAGACCGCGGCGGGAACGGCGATCGCCTGCGACCCGGCCAAGGAAGCGTTCTTCCGCCACTATTTCCGTGCCGCCAGCGAGCGCGGCGAGTTCCGGGCGGCGTTCCTGCGCATCGACGGCCGCGCGGTGGCGATGCAGCTGGCGGTGGAATGGGCCGGGCGGTACTGGCTCTACAAGATCGGCTACGACGAGGCCTTTGCCCGCTGCTCTCCGGGAACCTTGCTGATGCTTCACGTCCTTGGCGACACGGCGAAGCGCGGAATGATCGGCCTCGAGTTGATGGGCAACGCCGAGGACTGGATCGCCGAGCTGTGGACTCGCGAGCAGCACGAATGCCGGCGGGTGCGTACTTATCCGCTTAGCGCCGCGGGGCTTGCCGCCTGGCTGGCCGACGGCCTTGCCTGGATGCGGCAACGCCTGGCGCCGAGACCGGCATGAGCGGCATGCTCCACGCGCGCCTGCGCGACGCGCGGTACGCGTTGCCGGGCCTGGTCGACCTAATCGTCCCGGGCGTGACCGCGCGCGACGCGGCAGCTCATTGGGCGCGGCTGGGGCGGCGAGGCCTCGCCACTACCGCAGGCTACTTCGGTGCGGTCGACGCCACCTGCGAAACCGTGGCCGGCGCCAATGAAGAGCTTGCGGCGGCGTTGGCGCGCGAAGGCTGCGACACGCTGCTGGCGTTGAAGGCGCCGGCGCTGGCGTTCGACGCCGGTCGCGTCCGCGCGATCGCCGCCATGGGCGTGCCGATGGTGTTCGACGCGCTTGCCGAATCCCACGCCGCTCGAACGCTGCCGCTCGCCGAGGAATTGGGCGCCGGCCTCGCTTTGCCAGCCCGTTGGGGGCGTAGCGCGGCCGATGCCGAGCGCTTGCGCGACGGGCCATGCCGGATCCGCCTGGTGAAGGGCGAATGGGCCGATCCCGCCGGCGATGTCCCCGACATCGCGCAATCCTTTCTGGATCTCGCCGGGAACCTGGCGGGACGGCGCGCGACTGTGGCGATCGCGACGCACGACCCCGCGCTCGCCGAAGCCGCGCTTGGGCTGCTGCAGGCGGCCGGGACGCCGTGCGAGCTCGAGCAGCTGCGGGGCCTTCCACGCCGCCGCACCACGACGGTCGCCCAGCGATTGGGAGTCGCGGTGCGGCTCTACCATCCGTTCGGCCCAGGCTGGTGGTCCTACGCGGTCGACAAGGCGCTGGGCCGGCCGTACCTGCCGGTCTGGGCGCTCAAGGACTGGCTCAGGCTGTAGAGTCGCGGGCGGGGCCGGGCCCGTAGAGCACACCCCCCCCCCAGGGGCGGCCGCCCGAACCCCGCCGGGACCCCCACCCCGCGGCC
>CBHCZH010000104.1:0-12257 GCA_965977975.1 uncultured bacterium | reverse complement strand
AGGGTTGGGTGGGGGGTGCACGCGCTGGAGTAGAGCCCCCACCCCCAACCCCTCCCCGTCGGGGAGGGGAGACTCTCAGGCCCGAGCGAGTGCCTCGGCGATCAGCCGGCGAGTGTTGGCGACGCCGTAGAGCGCGATGAAGCTGCCCATGCGCGGGCCCTGGCTCGAGCCCAGCAGAGTCTCGTAGAGCGCCTTGAACCAGTCGCGCAGGCTTTCGAAGCCGAATTCCTCGCGCTTGCCGATCTCGTAGATTTCGGTCTGCAGCTCCTCGGCCGACGCGCCCTCGGCAGCGCTCTCGAGCAGCGCATCCAGCGCCCTTAGCGCGGCCGCTTCATTCGGTTCCGGAGCGCGCCGGACCAGCGTCGGCGCGACGAAGTCGCGGTTATAGGCGAGCGCGCGGTCTATCAGCGCCTCGAGCTCGGGATGGTGCCCCGGATCGAGATCGTGGATGTAGTTGCCGAGATAGGTCCAGACCTGCTCGTGCGTCGCATGCGTGCCGAGCACGCCGACGAGGTTGAGCAGCAGGCCGTAGTTGACCGGCAACGTGTCCCCGTCGCCGCCCCTGTAGCCGTTGGCGCGCAGGAGGTGCCAGGCGGGGTTGCCAAGCTGCTGCTCCAGGGGCTGCTCGGGGATCTTGGCGCGGAACTGCCAGTACTCGTCGACCGCGCGCGGCACGATCCCGGCGTGGAGCTGCTTGGCACTCTTCGGCTCGCGGAACACGTAGAACCCTAGGCTCTCCTCGGTGCCGTAGCGCATCCATTCCTCGAAGGTGAAGCCGTTGCCCTTGGACTTCGATATCTTCTCGCCGTTGGCATCGAGGAACAGCTCGTAGATCATCACCTCGGGCATCCGCCCGCCGAGCGCGCGGACGATGCGGCCGGACTGAGTGACGCTGTCGGTCAGATCCTTGCCGCTCATCTCGTAGTCGACCCCGAGCGCGAACCAGCGCATCGCCCAGTCGACCTTCCACTGGCACTTGGCCTGGCCGCCGAACACCGACTGCTCGACCGTTTCGCCCTCGTCCTCGAAGCGGACGATGCCGTTGGCGGCGTCGACCACCTCGATCGGCACTTGCAGCACTGCGCCGCTCTTGGCGCTGATGGGCAGGACCGGTGAATAAGTCGCCTGCCGCTCAGCGCGCAGCGTCGGCAGCATGATCTCCATGATCGCGTCGAATCGCTCGAGCACGAGGCGAAGGGCGTCGTCGAACGCGCCCGCGTTGTAGCGGTCGCTCCCCGCGACGAACTCGTAATCGAAGCCGAAGCGATCGAGGAAGTCGCGCAGCATCGCGTTGTTATGGTGCGCAAAGCTTTCGTAGCCGGCGCCGAACGGGTCGGGAATGCGGCTGAGCGGCTTGCCGAGGTTGGCCGCCATCAGCTCCTGGTTGGGAATATTGTCGGGCACCTTGCGAAGCCCGTCCATGTCGTCACTGAAGGCAACGAGGCGCGTCGGTGCGCCGCCGGACACGATCTCGTACGCGCGGCGCACGAGCGTGGTGCGCAGCACTTCCTGGAACGTGCCGATATGCGGCAGCCCCGAGGGCCCGTAACCGGTTTCGAACAGGACAGGCGCGCCGCCCGGCTTGCCGTCGGGGTAGCGCTTGACGAGCTTCATCGCCTCCTGGAACGGCCAAGCCTTGGACACGCGAGCGGCGGCAATGAGGGCGTCGTCTATCATCGCGAGGCGCTCTTGCGGAAGGAGGCGCCGGGTGCAAGCGCCACTTGCGCTTGACCTTTGCCTACAGATGTAGTCGTTAATGCGAAAGCCAACGATGCGGCAGGTCTCCATGGCAGGAAACTCACGTGCGTTCATCGCGACTGTTTCGTTTGTCGCGATCTTGCACGGCTCGGCCGTAGCGCGGGAAGCTCCTGCGCCGGCGCCCGCAGCACAGCCTTCGTTTCCGTCCGATCGGACCATACAGAAACTGCTCGACGATCACGTGGCGGCGAAGCGGTGCGAAGGCATCGTTCTCGCCACGTATGCTCTCGGCAGGAAAGCGATCTATGCTGCCGGCACCAGCGGGCGCACCGGCCTCCCGCTCGATGGCGACACGCTCTTCGAGATCGGGTCCATCACCAAAACACTGACCGCCTCCTTGCTGGCCGACATGGTCCGGCGCGGCGAAGTGAAGCTGGACGATCCGGTCAGCATGTACCTGCCCGCGAACGTCCGCGTACCGGAACGAGGTGGGCGCCGGATAACGCTCGTCGATCTGGCCACCCATACGTCCGGCCTGCCCGGGCTGCCATCCAACATCCACCCCAAGGATATGGCCAACCCCTATTCGGACTACAGCACGTCAATGCTCGACGAGTTTCTGGCGGGCTATGCCCTGACCCGCGACATCGGCAGCCAGTACGAATATTCCGCCGTGGGCATGGGCCTCTTGGGGCGTGCGCTCGGTCACAGGCTCGGCACGAGCTGGGAGGCGGCGCTCGAGCAGCGCATCCTGCGTCCGCTCGGGATGCGCAGCACGCTCGCCACCCTTACGCCGCAGCCGCGCAGCCGGCTCGCGCAGGGCCACGACGAAGCGGGCAAGCCGACACCCGATTGGGATATTCCGGCGCTTCCCGCGATGGGTGCGCTAAAATCGACCGCCAACGACATGCTCAGTTTTCTTGCCGCGAACATGGAATCCGATTCGAGGCCGTTCGGTCAGCTGTTCACGCCCTTGCATGCACCACGAACGACAATGGATGAAGAAACCAAAGTCGGACTAGCATGGCAGATCGGTCACGCGACCAACCGGTCGATGGTGTGGCACGGCGGCGGCACCGGGGGATCGCGAGCACTGATCGCGTTCGAACCCGAGAAGCAGATGGGCGTGATCGTCCTCTGCAACTCCGCTCGCGGTGCAGACGACATCGGATTCCACCTCCTCGATCCGACCTTGCCGATCGGATGAGGTGAGACGTGGATCGCGCCGTGCTCGCCGCGCGCGCCGAGAGCGCCGCTTAGACCGGAAGGCGGTAAGGCGCGCGGTATTGGGGGGTGATCAGGGCGTTAGCCTCGGCATCGCCCTTGAACTCTCCCGCCGAGGTATCCCAATGGACCTTGCGCCCGGTGCGCCAGGCGACGTTGCCCATCTGGCAGACCGTGGCCGTGTTGGCCGCCGATTCGATAGGGCAGGCCGGCGTGAGCGAGCGATCCTTCACACAGGCGATGAAGTTCGCGGTGTGCCGATCGAGGCCATTGTCCTGGGACGGGGTGACGGGAATCTCCGGCGTCATCGGCTGGCCGTTGCTCATCTCCGGCGCGACGCGCCACTGGCCGCGGTCAACCACAAGGGTGCCGGTCTCGCCGACGAAGGCCACGCCGTGGTCGCGGCCACCGAAGGGGCCGTGGCTGATGCCGACCGCATGTTCCCATTCGACCGAATAGGTGCCGAAATCGAAAATGGCGGTCTGGGTGTCCGGTGTCTCCATGGCCGAGTCCGGATAGGCGTAAGGCCCGCCGAGGGAGCTGACCGAGTTCGGCGCCTGCGCGTTCATGCCCCACAGGGCGATGTCCATCAGGTGGACACCCCAGTCGGTCATCAGGCCGCCGGCATAGTCCCAGTACCAGCGCCAGGTGAAGTGGAAGCGGTTAGGGTTGAAGGGGCGCAAGGGCGCCGGGCCGAGCCAGCGGTCGTAATCGACGCCCGGCGGCGGCGCTTGGTCGGGCTGCCGGGGGACGTTCTTCATCCAGCCCTGGTAAGCCCAGGCCTTGACCTTGCGCACGCGGCCGATGCCCCCGGAATGAACGTGGGCGATGGCGTCGGCCCAGTGCTGGTTGCTGCGCTGCCACTGGCCAACCTGAACCACGCCGCCATGGCGCTGCTTGGCGGCGACCATGGCGCGGCATTCGGCGATCGAGTTGCCGAGCGGCTTTTCGCAATAGGCGTCCTTGCCCGCCGACATGCTGTCGATGAGCTGGAGCGCGTGCCAGTGGTCGGGGGTGGCGATGATCACCGCGTCGATCGACTTGTCGTCGAGCATGCGGCGGTAGTCGTCGTAAAGCTGTGGCGCGCGGCCGGTGGCCTTCTGCAGCTCGGCGCCGCGGCCGGCGAGGACATTGGCGTCGACGTCGCAGAGCGCGACGGGCGCGACGTCGGCCCCCTTGCTCATCGCCGTGAGGTTCGCCCAGCCCATCCCCTTGCAGCCGATCAGGCCGACCTGAACCTTGTCGTTGGCGGACACGCGGCGCCGTTCCTGCGCGAAGGCGGTGCCAAGCGGCGCCAGGGTAGCGGCCGAGGCGGCGAGGCCGCCGGCAAGAAGGGCTCGGCGATCGAAACTGGCGGTCATCTTGTCCTCCCCGAATTATTCTTCCCGCCTTGGTAGCGCTAACACGTTCCAACGCAAAGGCGCAAAGTATGCATTGCCGGAATGCCTGTGCGCGATTGCGCTGCGCCTCGCGTCGGGATAGCGAAGGAGGTCGTGGGCAAGGTCCGGCGAGGCGACATCTTCACTCTCAGAGCGCGCGGCGGCCGAACAGGTCAACGAAGCCTTTCGAGCAGCGATGAACTCGAAGGTTGCGGCGACGGGATCGCCCGCCCGTCGCCAACGAACCTCATCAGAAAATGTAATCGCCTACATCTGGAACGCCGACCCCGCTCAAGGTGATCGTGAAATCCGACGATCCATCGCTGTTCGAATCCACGTACAGGAGGGTAGCTTCCGCACCGGTTACCACGTTGACCTGATTCATGGTGATCCCGAACGCCTGGAGGTCGATCTTGTCGCTGCCGCTTTCGAAATCCAGGATAATGTCGTTTCCGGGCTTCGTTTCAAAAACAAAGAGATCGTTCCCCCAGCCGCCGATAAGCACGTCGTCGCCAGTTCCACCTCTCAGTGTATCCGACCCGCCCCCGCCGATCAGCGTATCGTTGCCCCCGCCACCCGCTAGGACGGTGTCGAAGTAGTTGCCCTGCAGCGTTTGGGCGTACTCGTTGCCCGTCAGGTCGGACGCTCCCCAGCCTGCCGTGATCGTCTCGACCTGCACCTTGGATGCCAGCGTGTAGCTGACCAGGGCCAGCACCTGGTCGGTGCCCTCATTCGCGCCTTCACCAATCTTGTCGCCGAGATGGTCGATGACATAAGTATCGTTCCCCGCCCCGCCGTTCATCGTATCCGCGCCCTCTCGGCCATCGAGGATATCGTTGCCGGCTGCGCCGATAAGAATGTTGGAGGCCTCGTTCCCATCCAGGGTGTTGTCGAGCGAGTTGCCGACCAGCTTGACTGTCTCGGAACCGGTTGCCTGGGCGTTCTCGATATTCTTGCCGAGCGTGTAGTTGATGGAGGTGAGGACCCCGTCGGTTCCTCCGCCCGCCGACTCGATCACCTCATCCTTCGCGTCGTCGATGACATAGGTGTCGTTGCCGCCGCCGCCGCTGAGCACATCGGCGCCCGTGCCGCCGTTCAGCGTCTCACCGCCTTCGCTGCCTAGGATGACGTCGTCGCCGGCATCTCCTGTGGCGTGAGTTCCGTAGTAGCTGAAGCTCAGGACGATCGTGTCGTTGCCGTTGCCGCCATGAGTCTGGCCGGCCGAATAGATGGTGTCGTTGCCGTCACCGCCACTCGCGACCGAAAAGGTATTGGGGTTGGTGTATAGCGTGTCATCGCCGGCCCCGCCTTCGACCAGCTGCAGATACTGACTGCCGCGGCCGTCAACCACGTCGTCGCCGTCGCCGCCGTCGAGCACGCTCGTGTAGTAGCCGCCGATCAGCGTGTCGTTGCCGCCCATTCCGAAAGCGACGTTAAGCGAAAAGCCGTAGCTCCCGTCGAGATTGACGGTGTCGTCGTAGTTGCTGCCCTCGACCCAGTTGACGCCCTCGATCCCGCTGATCGTGCCGCCCCCGATCACTTGGCTGCCGAGGCTCGCATCGAATGCGACCCCGCTGGCCGCTCCTTGAAAGCTGATGAGCAGCTGGTCGAGACCCTCTCCACCGTCGGCATTGTCGCCGTAACCGACGAGCAGCATGTCGTCCCCGGCGCCGCCCGTGACAGTGTCCACCTCGCTGCCGGTATCGAGCACCGGCGGCGTGTAGGGATTGCCGTAATAAGGGAAGCCAAACGGCGGCGAGATGTCGGCGCTGTACAATATATCGTTGTCGTCGCCGCCATCGAGTGTGTCGGCTCCGGAATTGCCGGAAAGCGTGTCGTATCCGCCGCCCCCGGAAATGGTATCATCGCCTCCGAAACCCAGAAGGTAGTCATTGCCCGGTCCGCCGACGATCACATCGTCGGTGGGCGGCGCAAACTCGATCCCTCCCTCGACCGTGGCGACGTCAGTGTTCGAGAATATGACCTGATCCTGGTCTGAGAATACGACGACGACGTCGCTGCCGACTTGGGTAATCGACTGAGTCGCATAGTAGCCATTGACTGCCAGGACGTCCCCGGCTGCGAAGTCGGTGATCTGATCATTTCCATCGCCCTGCCGGAAGAGGAAGCGATCCTCGTCGGCGCCGCCTGCGAGTGTATCGGCTCCGCGACCGCCGGTGATCAGGTCGAGTCCAGCGCCGCCATCGAGGAAATCGCCGCCATCGGTGCCGGTGATGGAATCGTCCCCGGCATCGCCGGAGACCAGGCCGGGATAGTAGCTCTGGGTCAGGATGATCGTGTCGTCGCCGGCCCCGCCATGAGTTTCCCCGTGCGAATAGATGGTGTCGTTGCCGTCCCCGCCGCTCGCAACCGAGAAGGTATTGCTGTTGGTGTAAAGCGTGTCATCGCCGGCCCCGCCTTCGACGAGCCGCAGATACTGACTGCCGCGACCGTCAACCACGTCGTTGCCGTCGCCGCCGTCGAGGGTGCCGGTGTAGTAGCCGGCGATCAGCGTGTCGTTGCCGCCCATGCCGAAAACGGTGGTGGAGTCGGAGTAGCCGTATCCAGCAAATGATTGGACGTTGATGTAATCGTCGAAATTGCTGCCCTCGACCCAGCTGACGCTCTCGATGCCGCTGATCGTACCGCCGCCGATCACTTGGCTCTCAAGACGGAAATCGACGGCGATTCCTTCCGATGCACCTTGAAAACTGATGTAAAGATAGTCCCCGGTCCAAGCATTTCCGCCACCGTCGACATTGTCGCCATAACCGGCAAACAAGCGATCGTCGCCGGCTCCGCCGATCAGCGTGTCGACCTCCGATCCGGTATCGAGAAGGGGCGGCGTGCCGGGATTGAACGGCGGCGAGACATCGGCGCTGTGCAACGCATCATTACCGTTGCCGCCATCGAGGGTGTCGGCGCCGGCTCTGCCGGCCAGCACATCGTCGCCGCCGCGGCCTGCGATGGTGTCATTGCCGCCCAATCCGTCGATGATGTCGTTCCCGTTCTGGCCGGCCAGCGTGTCGTCACCTTCGGTCCCCTCCGGCGGCGGCGCGTCGACCAGTAAAAGCGCATCTTCGACCGTGGCGATGTCGGTGTTCGAAAAGGTGATCCGGTCTCCCTCGGCAAACACGACGGCCACGTCACCGCCAACTTGAGTTACCGACTGCACGGCGACATAGCCGTGGATTTCGACCACATCACCCGCGGCGATGTCGGTGATCCGGTCGTCACCGTCGCCGACGTTGTACCGGAAGCGATCGTTGCCGCCGCCTCCGCTAAGCACGTCGGCTCCGGTGCCGCCGTCAAGCGCCTCGTCACCGCCACCGCCTTGGATGACGTCATCGCCGGCGTCTCCGGTGGCCTGAGTTCCGAAGTAGCTGAAGCTCAGGACGATCGTGTCGTTGCCGTTGCCGCCATGAGTTTCGCTGGCCGAATAGATGGTGTCGTTGCCGTCACCGCCATCCGCGACCATATTCAGGCTCGTGTTGGTGTAGATGATGTCGTCGCCCGCGCCGCCGTCGGCCCTCTGAAGATAGTAGAGGCTTCCAGTACCATCGAGGACGTCGTTGCCGTCGCCGCCGTCGAGCAGGCTCGTGTAGAAACCGCCAATCAGCGTGTCGTTGCCGGCCATTCCGAAAGCGACGTTGGACGAATAGCCGTAGGACCCGTTGAGGTTGACGGTATCGTCGTAGTTGCTGCCTTCGACCCAGTTGACGCCCTCGATCCCGCTGATCGTGCCGCCGCCGATCACCTGGGTGCCGAGGCTCGCATCGAATGCGACCCCGCTGGTCGCCCCTTGAAAACTGATGAGCAGCTGGTCGAGACCCTCTCCACCGTCGGCATTGTCGCCGTAACCGACGAGCAGCGTGTCGTCCCCGGCGCCGCCCGTGACAGTGTCCACCTCGCTGCCGGTATCGAGCAATGGCGGCGTGTAGGGATTGCCGAAATAAGGATAGCTAAACGGCGGGGAGATGTCGGCGCTGTACAACACGTCATTGCCAGTGCCGCCGTCGACGATGTCAGCGCCGGCTCCGCCTGCAACTATGTCGTAATCGGCGCCGCCGCTCAGCGTGTCATTACCTTCGAGGCCTTCGATGGTATCGTCGCCGCCAAGACCGTCGATGACATCGTCGCCCGACGTGCCGGTGAGAATATCCGAGCCTTCGGTCGAAGCCGCAGATTCGATTGCAGTCGAACTAAGCGTGGTCATGAATTCCCCCCAGCCATACGCATTGCACAGCGGATTTTCGGCTCAGGAACCACACGCGACACAACATCCGGGCGCGACACGCTCAGATCAGTGCAAGCCTTGGAAACCCCCCGAAACTCCCTAACGCGAACCGAACTTCCATTCGGTATGCGGCCCTGACGCTATCCGGGTGATTTGCCGCGCGCAACTGTAATATACTGTAATGTTGGCGATCACCGTTGCTATAGTGATTGTCCGCGCTCCTTTTAGACGCGTTGCCGGCCAGTGGGACAAGACGGCAAATGCTTGCAATTGGTCGCCAGCCGATTTTGGCGGCCGTCAGGAAGACCACCGCGGTGTGGGCGGGAGCCAACCGCGCCGGCCCCGTTCCTCTTCCAAGCCGACGACCAGGATTTGAAAAGCGGCAAGTGTTGCTGAGGAGGTCGCTTGCCGAGATCCGGCGCGACAATTTTCGACGCTTTCCCCGCTTGCGCACGCGTTGCCGTGTGGCAGTTTACGCGAAAACGAAATATCAAGGGGAGAGCGAGGACATGGCCCTTCTCGACTATCCGGGCGTGCCGTTGGTTCGACATGCGCACGCACGGCTTACCGAAGTGCAGATTCAGGCGAAACCGGCTCCTGTCGCATAGACTGACCGGGAGGACCGAGCGCGAGACCAAGTTCACCGGGAATTCCATGCCCGAGCGAATGGAACGGAAAGGGTCGTTCATGAGACTGTTGGCTTCGACTGCACTGGCCTTGGTGGTCGCCGGCTGTACTTCGCAGGTGGGCGACGGTCCGAGCGCCGCCAGCTTCCCCGCCCTCGCCGGCGCCGATCGCTGCACGGCGGTGACGCCGGCGATGCTCGGCGCCACGACCGCGAGCGGCAAATGGGTCGCGGAAGCGAACGGCCTGCCGGGCTTCTGCGAAGTCACCGCGACGCTTTCGCCGGTCAGCGGCTCGAACATCGGCGTGGTCTATCGCTTGCCGGCGAGCTGGAATGGCAAAGTGCTCGGCTTCGGCGGCGGCGGCTGGATCGGCAACATCGCGCTTCAGACCGCCAGCGAGGGCCTGCGCAAAGGCTACGCAACGCTGCAAACCGACGGCGGCCATCCGATCGGCAACGTGTGGGACAATTCCTGGGCGGCCAATCCGGAGAAGGCCAAGGACTTCAGCTACCGCGCGATCCACGAGATGACCGCGGCGGGCAAGAAGCTCGTGGCCGCCTATTACGCCCAGCCGCATCGCCGCGCTTACTACCAGGGCTGCTCGACCGGCGGACGCATGGGGTTGATGGAAGCGCAGCGCTTTCCGGACGACTACGACCTGATCAGCGCCGGCGCGCCGGTCTACACGCTCCAGACGCAGACCAGCGCGGTGTTGCGGGGGCAGGCGTTCGCCAGGCCCGGCGCGAGCTTTACCGCCGCCGACCTGCAGCTCGCGCAGACCGCCGCGCTCAATGCTTGCGACGCGGACGATGGGCTCAAGGACGGCCTGATCAACGATCCGCGCCAGTGCCGGTGGGACCCGGCCGAGATCCAGTGCACGGGCGCAAAAACCGCCACCTGCCTCGGCGCACCCCAAGTCACGGCGCTGCGCACCGCCTACGAAGGCGTGCGCGCGCCCGACGGCGAATGGGCGATGCTGCCCATGAGCCGCGGCGGCGAGGCCGGCTGGGCGATGTTCGTCGGCACCAGTGGCGCCCCGGACCCGACCAACGGCGGCGGCCTCGGCGGGCTCTGGCCGCTGATCTTCGGCAGCCGCCCGGTGGACCTGCCCGGCATGACGCTGGCCGACGTGCAGACCGTGCGGCGCAGCGAATTCGCAGAGATGTACGAGGCCAACGACCCGAACCTTGCGCCGTTCTTCCGCAGCGGCGGCAAGCTGCTGCTGTGGCACGGCGAGAGCGATCCGGGGCCGAGCCCGGTCGCAACCAACGACTACATCCGCGCAGTGCTGGCGCGCGCACCGGCTGCGTCGAGCCAGATGCGCTATTTCCTCTACCCGGGCGTCGGCCACTGCGCGGGCGGACCGGGTGCCGATCAGGTGCGCGTGCTCGATGCGCTCGAGGCGTGGGACGATACCGGCCGGGCGCCCGAAATCCTGATCGGCACCAAAGCAAACGGCTCGCTCAGCCGCCCGCATTGCGCCTGGCCGAACGTCGCCAGGTACCGCGGCAGCGGCGACGCGAACGATCCGGCCAGCTGGCAGTGCGTGCGGCGCGCTTCGAGCTGATGGAACCCTAAGCGAAGGCGGCGGCTGCGGCCGCCGCTTCGCCGGGCCGGCGGCAGAGCTTGCGGTGCAGGCCGCGGATCAGGAACACGTCGCCGAGGATCCACAGGGCCCACCCGATCACGAGCACGGCCAGCAGCGGACCGAGCGTGTTGTAGCTGGCTTGCGGCGCGGTGATCGCCAGCGCCACCCAAAAGAAGAACAAGCCGACCTGCATGACGGCCGAACGGTAGGCCCCCAGGTAGAACCGATGGGCCGAGACCTGGCCGAGGATGAACCACAGCAGGTAGGCCATGAGCAGGCTGCGTTCGGGCCGGGGCGGCGAATAGGTTGAAGCGAACTCGCTGATTCCGCCGGCTTGCTCGGCCTGGCGCGCCCGCTCAGCCGCGATGAAAGCTTCGCGCTTGCGCGTGATCTCGTCATCCGCAGCGTGCGGCCCGGTGTTCCGCAGCGCATCGAGCCCGCCTCGTGCCGGATCGCCGGGGCCAAGCCCCTTCCGTCCGAAAGTCATTGGTACCCCTTCCCTGCAACGTTTTCAGCAGGCTACGCGAACTTGGTTAACAAACGGGGCGCGCGAAAGGGGCGGCCCCCGGGAGGGAGAAGGGCCGCCCCTCGTATGCCGCCCGGGGACTGGATCAGGCGGCTTGCTTCCGGCGGGCCAACTCGGGCCAGTTCTGCGGGTACTGGCTGAGGTCGATCCACGGCTCGGCGTCGCCGAAATCGCGTTCGAGCGATTGAAGGATCAGCTTGGCCCGCTTGCGACGCTGGATGGGCGAGGTGAACGGATTGGCCCGGTCGGGCTTGGCAGCGATCATCCGCTTGATCAGCGCATCACGCTCCTCGAAGCTCGCGGGCATCCTACTCGGCAACGGGACCGAAGCACCGGTGTGGGCCATGCTTGGCGCCGGCGCGGCGGCACGCAAGGGCGAAACCGATGGCGCTGGAGCCGGCTCGGCTGCGACCGGTTCGCCCGGATGCACGATCGGACGCTCGATAACCAGAGCAGCCTTGCGGTCGACCGACTTGCGGCGGCCAATGGCAACGAAGCCCCAAATCGCGAACGCGATGGCGACCAGCCCCGCCATCATCGCGACCCAGAACTGGGTTTCGTTGTCGGAGGGCGAGGCAGACGCTGCGGGAGGTTCGCTCGTCGCGACCGGCGCGGTCGTCTCGACGACCGGCTCGACCGCTATCGGCGCGAGATCCTCTTCGACCACCGGTTCGGGATCGGGCTCTGCAGCGTTGGCAGGGGTCGGGGCTGGAGCGTCGGCGCGCGGAGCGGGGCGCTCGGACCGGGTGGTCGTCACGGCCGCGCGCGGCGCCGGTTCTGGGGCCGTCGCCGCGACCGGCGGAGGCGCGGTTTCCGGCAGCTCGGTCGGCAACACGATAGTTGGCTGCGCCGGCGGCGGCGCGGGAGTTTCGGGGATCACCAGCACGGGTGCCGGCTCGACCGTGGTCGGAGCCGGAGCAACCTGCGCGAGCAGCGGCGTGGAGCTCAGCGCGAGGGCAGCGGCTATCGCGGCGCTGGC
>CBHCZH010000103.1:0-12384 GCA_965977975.1 uncultured bacterium | reverse complement strand
AGGCGCTGGTGGTGCGGGTCGATTCGCCGGGCGGTACGGTGACGGGGTCCGAAGCGATCCGGCGCGCGATCCTGCGCCACAAGGCGAAGGATATCCCCATCGTCGTCTCGATGGGCAACGTCGCGGCGAGTGGAGGCTACTGGGTCGCGACTCCGGCGGATCGGATCTTCGCCGAGCCCGAGACCGTAACCGGCTCGATCGGCATCTTCGGCGTGATCCCGACTTTCGAAGGGGCGCTCGCCGAATGGGGCGTGACCACCGACGGAGTGCGGACCACACCGCTGTCGGGCCAGCCCGATCTCCTCGCCGGCTTCACTCCCGAAACCGAGGCAATCCTCCAGGCGACGGTCGAATCGGGTTACGATCGCTTCCTCAGGCTTGTCGCGCAGTCGCGTAAGATCAGCCGCGCGCGCGCCGACGAGCTCGGCCAGGGCCGGGTATGGGACGGTGGCGCGGCGCGCCAGCTCGGCCTCGTCGACCAGTTCGGCGGGCTCGATGCTGCGCTTGCCTATGCGGCCGAGCGCGCCGGCCTCGAGGAAGGCGAATGGCACGCCGAATACCTCGGCGCTGAGGAGGATCGCTACGCGCCGCTGATCCGCCGGATCATGCGCGACGGCGACAGCGGGAGCGCCGGAAATCGCGGCGGCGGCGACATGTTCGCGCTGTTCGCGCGGCGCGAGAGCGACTTGACCGCTCGCCTGTTCGCCGACTTGAAGGGTTTGCTGGAAGTGCGCGGCGCGCAGGCGCGATGCCTCGAATGCCCGGGGCCGGTCGCAATGCCGCGAGCGCAGGTCGAGCCCGGCGGCCATCCTGCGCTGCGCCTGCTCGCGATCCTGTTCGACTGACTTGCCAGCAGGGCGCGCCCATGGCAAAGGCGCGCGCCTGCCGCCAGGACCGATGGCCTCGCGAGCGGGCGCGTAGCTCAGTGGTAGAGCACACCCTTCACACGGGTGGGGTCGCAGGTTCAATCCCTGCCGCGCCCACCATATATCGACGATGAAAAAATGCGCGACCGCGGCGTGATTGCGTCGATAGGCGCGTCGCAGGGCTTTGCCAGGCGGGGAAAGACCACTTCCCATTGAACGTCTTCGCGGCGTCGACGGACAAACGACCGGTCATCCACTCGTCGAGAAGCCCGTGAACGACGATCTGCCGCTCAATCATTTCGACCTGACTTCGGAGGCAGTACGCGAGCGCTTCCGTTCCGCCCGGCGGCAGGGCAATCCGCTATGGCTCTGGCCTGAAACGACAATCGAAGGATGGCAGGCGGCCCTCGCCCAGATCGCGCGGGCCACGAGGCTCATCCTGAGCCGCACCGAACCGTGCGCCCGGCTCGAAGGTCCTGTCGACGACATCGGAACAGCCGCGTTCACCAGCGGTATGGGGCCATTGTTGGGTTATTGGGCTGGACAGGGCCTGCTCGACGTCGAACCGCCGGTCCG
Source organism: uncultured bacterium (assembly GCA_965977975.1). Lineage (GTDB taxonomy): Bacteria > Pseudomonadota > Alphaproteobacteria > Sphingomonadales > Sphingomonadaceae > Croceibacterium_A. Next base: position 10,942 of record CBHCZH010000103.1, on the reverse strand, counting down.
GTCGCTTCTTCGGCTGCACTACGCTCATAACTGCCGACGAATGGAAAGCCTGGCACGCCATGCAGCGATGGCCGTGGAAGCCCTCGCTTCCGCGGGGGTGGGTGTGACCGTGCTCAAGGGAATGCACACGGCCTATTCCTATTTCCCCGAGCCAGGAACCCGGCCCGCGTCGGATATCGATCTGCTGATCGAACCGGCCGATCATCCCATCGCGGCCGACACCTTGGCTCGACTCGGCTACGTACCGGGCGCAGTGAGCTGCGGCGAGCAGGCCTGGCGGATGTCCGGCAGTCCGACCGAGCCTCGAAGCCTGTCACTGACCCATCAGGACAACCCCTGGAACATAGATCTGCATACATCCCTGGACAGGCGATATTCGCCCGGCGCGTCGATGATTCGGCTCGACAGAGCCGTCGGGGAGCGCATTCGCCAACCTTGGCCGCTGACGGAGAAGGGGACCGTGTTCCCGCCGGGTGAGCTCGCTCTGCACCTTGCCGTGCATGCGGGTATGCAATTCGTCAGTTTGACAATGGTGCGATTGACGGAACTCGTCCTGGTTATCGAAAGCGTCAAGGAAGACCGCACGCGATTCTGGGACGAGTTTCTCAACCTGGCTGAAAGGACGGGAGAGGCCAGCAGCGCCTATCCGGCGCTGTACTTCGCAAACTGCCTCGTCGAAGGCTCCGTTCCCCAGGAAGTGCTGCAGGGCCTTGACCGCCAGTTGCCGGCGGCGGTGCGTCGCGTTGCCCACCGGTTCACGCCGGCAACATGTCAAAGGATGCGGCGGTATTCGCTCGAGGAGCGGTTCATGTGGGCAAGGACCTTTCGCGGCTGGACGCGAGAGCTCGCGTGGGGCTTGTTCCCGCATGCAAAACTCGGCGAATTGCTTCAAATCTACGCATCGCGCTTTTGGATTCTCGTGCGCGGGCCGATAACGCGCTAGGATCCTTGGCCGTAGAACGCGGTTGGCCATTTTCGACGAAACGGTTCTCATCGACTACGCGATTGAACCTCGACGACGTTCGACTGCACCAACCGACTGAAGTGACGGAAACAGGTAAGGTGACCGGACGGCACAGCGTCGGAAGCTTGGGTTTGGCGAGCGCACGGGACGGCGCAGAGGTTGACGAGCGACTGATCGTCCGGATCGGCGAGGGCGATCTGCAAGCATTTCGGACGCTCTACCGACGCTACGAACAGCGCCTTACCCGTTTCCTGCACAACTTCGTCCGCCAGCCGCATCTGATCGAGGAAGTGCTCGACGATACGTTGATGGTGGTTTGGCAAAGTGCGAACAACTTCAAAGGCGAGAGCAAGCTGTCCACATGGATCTTTGCGATCGCTTATCGGAAGGCAATCAAGGCCGTGCGGCGCCATGACGAGCCGGTGGAGGATCTCGGCGCGGAAACACGCCGAAGCCCCGATGCGAACCCTGAGGAGGAATTTGGGCACAAACGACTGCACGGCCTGATCAGGGCGGCGATGCACAGTCTTTCGCCAGACCATCGGGCAGTGGTCGACCTGACGTACTTTCACGATCTCGGCTACCGTGAAATTGCCGAGATCATGGGTTGCCCGGTCGACACGGTGAAGACGAGAATGTTCTACGCGCGCAGGCACCTCAAGAAACATCTCGAAGGTGAGCTGCCGGACTGGATTTAGGGACTCTGTAGTGGGTGATCTTCTCCATCTACGTGACGAGCACGAGAGGGCGCAAATGCTCTTGCCATGGCACGTCAACGGCACGCTCGAGCCTGCCGAAGCGGCCTGGTTCGAGGCACACCTGGCGCAGTGTGACGAGTGCCGCGCCGATCGTGCAACGGACGGAAAGCTGCGCGGTTATGTCGCCAATCTGCCGTTCGACATCGAACGGGCCTCCAAGCCGCTGTTCGACCGGATCGTGGCGCCGGCCAGGTGGAACCGGATGCCAGCACGCTTTCTGCGTCGGCGAATCGCGCTCGGCTGGGCCATCGCCGGGCAGGCGGCCGCGGCCGCCGCGATCGCGGCGTTCATGGTGCTCTCTCCCGTCCAACAGGACCGCGGTTATCGCCTACTGGGCTCGCAATCCGACCCGGCAAGCGGCAACGCGATCGTCCTGTTCACGCCCGATGCTACCGAACGGGAATTGCGCGAGGCGTTGACCGGAGCCGGACTGCGGATCGTCGACGGGCCGACTGCGAGCGGCGCCTATGTCGTGCGTGCTCCGAGCAACACCCGGAGCGAAGCCCTCGAGCGCTTGCGACGGCTGCCGCAAGTGCTTCTCGCCGAACCCATTGACGGGAGCGAAGCTTCTTGACCGGTCGCGCGCTGGCCGCTGCGCTCGCGCTCGTCTTGGCGCCGGTCCTCCCGACGACCGCACAGCCCGCGATCGAATCCACCGAACCGGCAGTCGAATTTGCCGAAGCGTCCGCGAGCCGCGAAATCCTCGTCATGCTGCGTATTCCGGCGCCGCATGACCGATCGAATGCGCGCTACGGCGGCGCCTATGGCGATGCGGCCGCGGAAACCGCGCGCAGGCGCATCGCCCGGCAGCTCGCCCGGGCGAACGGCCTGGAGGTTGTCGAAAACTGGCCGATGCCATTGATCGGTGTCGATTGTTTCGTCATGCGCGTACCCGAGGGGCGTTCGCTCGAAACCGCCCTCGCCGCGGTCTCCCGCCATCGCATGGTGGCGTGGTCGCAGCCCTTGCACTCCTACAAGACATTGTCGAGCGCGAGGCCTGACCCGCTGTTCCCGGTTCAGCCAGCGGCCGTCAGCTGGCAACTCGCCCATCTGCACGAGGTTGCGACGGGGCGCGGTATCACCGTTGCGGTGATCGATTCCAAAGTCGATGTCCGCCATCCCGATCTCACCGGCCAATTCGTGGCGGATCGCGATTTTCTCACTGCCGGGCCGGACGCAGCGGAACCGCACGGGACCGCCATTGCGGGAATAATTGGCGCCAAGCCCGGCAATGGAATCGGCATAGTCGGGATTGCTCCCGGCGCGCGACTGATGGCATTGCGCGCCTGCCTGGAACGCCGGCGATCGGAAGACGGGAATGCCGTCGCCTGCAACAGCCTGACCTTGGCCAAGGCACTTCATTTCGCGCTCGAACGCGGTGCCGACGTGATCAACATGAGTCTCAGCGGGCCAAGCGATCCGCTGCTTGCCTCGCTCATCGAAGTGGGACTCAGAAAGGATATCGATTTCGTCGCCGCGTTCGATCCGGCGCGGCCGGACGGCGGCTTTCCCGCCTCGCTGCCTGGGGTCTATTCCGTTGCCGAAGAATCTTTGCCATCGGTTCCCGCTGGAGTGTACCGTGCCCCCGGTCGCGATGTGCCGACGACGCAACCGGGCGGAAGATGGTACCTGGTCAATGGCAGTTCATTCGCCGCGGCGCATGTCAGTGGATTGCTGGCGCTGCTCAAGGAGGAACGCGGATCGTCCGCATCTCGCCTCGCACGATCGGGACGTGGCGTCGTTGATGCATGCGCCACGTTGGCCGCGCCGATCACACCTTGCCCAGCCGTTCGGCGGCAGGTCAGTAGGCGCTAGACTATCAGCGATCCTGGGCTGGGCGGCAATAAGCGCCGCAGCGTGCTCGGCCGCCCCCTCCCACGCTCAAATGACGGCCGAGGTGGCGCTGCAAAGCGATTACCGCGTGAGGGGTTTTTCCATCAGCGACGAGCAGCCGGTGGCAGCGATCACGCTCGGCTATGACGATCCGAGCGGTCTCTATACGAGCGGCACAGTTGTCGGGGCGATACGGCACGGCGAGCCGGAAGTCGTGAGCGTTCACGGGAACTTCGGCTATGCGAGACGGATTTCGGCGACCGCCTCGGTCGAGGGCGGCGTAAGCCGTTTCGAGTACTTTGGGTCCTATGGCCCGGCCCGCGATTATCACTACACCGAGTTCTATCTGGGCGTAGCCAGCCAAAACATCGCCGCTCGGGTTCGCTATTCGCCGGATTACATCAGGCCAGGCACGGAAACGCTCTACGCCGAAATCGATGGCGGCGCCGAAATCGCGCAAGACTGGATGATCAGCGCGCATTTGGGCGCGCTGCAGTATCTCGACGAGCGGCCTCGCGGACAGCCCCAACGCCGTTACGACTGGCGCCTCGGACTTACGCGCCGGATTGGCGCTTATGGAGTACATCTCGAACTCTCGGGGCGCCTCGTTCGCAACAACCCCTTGCCGCCCGGCAGCTCGCGGCCGGGGGGCGATCGCACCGGACTATTGGTAAGCCTGACTCGCGCACTCTGAATCGCGGCTTGAACCTCGGGCAGGCCGTCCGGGACTTACGGTTGCCAGGAGCCCGATGGTCCGAATTGCTTTCCTCACCCGCGCTCGGCGGTTGTCGTGGTGCTTTCAGCACCCGACCAACGGGTGAAGCGAAATGTCGGGTCCTGCCATGACAGCTGCGTCGCCAAGCTGCATCGGAAGTACCGGGTATCGCGAGAAGGCGGCGCGATCGCCCGCAAGTCTCGCCCCCGCGCGGCACCTTCTTGCCGATTTCGTCCGCTTCGCAGGCTTGCGGCGGATCGCAGCAGCGTTCACGCTGATCGTCATCGGCACCGCTCTGGACGGGCTTGGCATCCTGCTGCTTGTCGAATTGCTCCAATGGTTTCTCACGCCAGGACGGGGAGAGGCGACGGGTGAGCTCGCGCTCGCCATGCGGCAGTCGCTCGCCGGTCTCGATCCATTGGTACAGGTGGCAGTGGGATTTGCCGCAGTTGCCGGCCTTTTGGCGGCAAGATGCCTGGTGCTTGTCGCCCGCGATACGACGGTGGCGCGATTGCAGCATGGCTTCGTCGAAACGATCAGGCTCCGACTCTTCGAGCGCGTCGCGTCTGCCTCGTGGACAAGCATCATCAAGGCCGACCAGGCCCAACTGGTGCAATTGCTGGGCTCGGAGATCGTCCAGATGGCAGCCGCCGTGCACAACGCGCTGCAAGCGAGCGTTGCTGCCATCATGCTCCTCGGTCTCGCGACGTTCGCGATTGTCCTCGCGCCCGGCCTGGGTTTGTTCACGGTTGCCTTCATTGTGGCGCTGAGCGCCAGTGCGAACATCCTGATGCATCGGTCCGTCGCTGCGGGGCGCAGGCTACTGCGTCACGACCTATCGATGGCCGGGACCTCGGTCAGCTTCTTGCACGCGCTCAAGCTGGCCAAGGCACAGGGAGTGCAAGAGCCCTTCCAAAGGCGTTATGCTGTCGCTTCGGGTGCGGCCCTTCGCCAGCGGATCGCGTTTGCGCGCTTCGCAAGCCTCTCGAGCAATATCATCGCTCTGGCGACCTTGCTCCTGGTGGCCGCCGTCGCCCTCGCCGGCACATTCGCCTTCGGTGTGCCCGCGCCCACGTTGATCGCCTTCGCCCTGACACTCTCGAGGATGACTTCGCCGGCTCTCGCGGTTCAGAGGGGCGTTCAGCATGTTGCCCACAACGTGCCTCGGTTCGAACTGCTGCGGTCCTTGGATGACGAGCTGGAAGCGGCGCCCCCGGCCGAGTTTCCCGCAGACGGGACCCGCGGCGCCCTCGTACGCGGCTGTTCGATCCGCCTCGAGGAGGTGTCCTTTCGTCGGACACCCGCATGCGAAGAAGGGCTATCCAATCTCTGCCTGACGATCGGCGCCGGCGAACTGGTCGGAATTGCCGGCGCATCGGGCTCGGGCAAGACAACGCTGCTCGACTTGTTGGCAGGCCTGATCGAACCAAACAGCGGCGTGCTATCAATAAACGGGGAGATCTTGTCGGACTGCGTGCTCGCGAATTATCGCGCCAGCCTGTCCTACCTGGGTCTGGAGCCCCTGCTGTTCGTCGGCACGCTGCGGGATAACTTGACCTGGGCGGCGCCGGACGCGACGGACGAGGAAATCTGGCACGCTCTCGACCTGGTCTGCGCAAGCGACCTGGTCCGGCGAAACGGCGGCAACCTAGACACTGTAATCATCGAAGGCCCCAACCGCTTCTCGGCCGGGGAGCGCCAGCGCCTTGCCCTTGCAAGTTCCATCCTTCGACGTCCGACCCTCATGCTGCTGGACGAGGCGACCGCCTCTCTGGACGTCGGCAGCGAAAGCACCGTGATCGCTGCCGTCCGCCGGCTTCGCCCGAGTCCGACGATGCTGCTCATCTCGCATCGCGCCGAAAGCCTGGCCCTGTGCGATCGGCTCGTGACGCTCGATGCCGGCCGGATCGTCGTCGACGAAGTCCGCGGCATGCCTTCGCCCTCACCATCTCAATTCAACCTCCGGAGAGTGTTATGAGAATTCCAGACTGGAAGCTGCTGGCGCTGACGACGTTTGCTACGATCTCATTGAGCGGCGCGACGGCGCAAGCCGAGAACTCGCCCCGCCAATTCACCGTCGTCATGGATAACATGAACTTCGGCAGCGTGCCGCAAGATGCGCGCGTCGGCGACGTGATTATCTGGGACAATCGCGACACCGTGCAGCACACGGCAACGGCGCGCGACGGCAGCTTCGATGTCCGCCTCCAGCCGGGCAAGAAAGGGCGCACCACACTGAGAAAGGCGGGTAACCTGGCGATCTATTGCATCTATCACCCGATGATGCGGACAACGCTGAGGGTGGCGGAAGGCGCGGAAAGGGGCTGAGGTTTCCCCTTACCGCAGCCGCCGACCGCTGTTCACCAGCGGAAACGTAAGGCCGCCTGAAGCACGGTTTGCGATTCCTTCGCCGGGATGGCGAGCCTCGTCAGCCTGGCTCCGCGAGTGCTTTCGACGTGCAGCGCTTCGACAAACAGCGTGAAGTGCTCCCACACCGGCCAGCGGACGGCTGCCGTGGCCGCCCAGCCATCCTCGTTTTCCTCGGCCGGCGACATGCGGCTGCCCCGTTCTGCTGTGTCGAACCAGTCGACCCTGGCCGTGACAGCACCCGCACCGATCTGATGGGTGAGCAGCCCGAAAACCGAACGGAACCGCGTATCGATCCATTCGACCGTCGCATTGGCGGGAGTAAATCCCATGATCGTCGTGCCGGTCATGCCTTGCGCGATGAGACGGGTTTGAGGACCGAGGTCGGCGACGAGACCGACATTCCAGAAACGCGTGCGCCAGCCCCACTGCAGGTCGGGATCGAAAGCTTCCGGGTCTCCGCGGTTATCGTAGTAGAAGGCGTTTAGCACGATGCTCGGCGACGGCCGCCATTCGGCGCGGCCGTAGAAGCCGACGCGATCATCGATTTCCAGGATCGATTCGGTGACCGGCTCCTGCGCTCGCGTCATAAACGGGTTCAGCGGAGGCAGCGGGAAATGGCCAAACAGAGTCGACTTCTGGTCGTGCAGCGCCCAGCCACGAAACGACAGCAGCGTGCCCGAGGTATCGTTGAACCCGAACGCGCCGGCGGTTAGCGAAAAGTCGTGGCTGCCGATGGTCTGGTAAAGGGTTGCCTCCGCTCCGACGAGCTTCACTTCTTCTCCGACCCAGCTGTTAATGGCCGAAGGCGTGATCGTGTAGACCGTACTCCACGCGCCGCCGGTCGCGTGCTCGAGCGAGATCTCGGGCCAGTACAGGCCTCCCTTGAAGGCGAAGCCGGTATTCCCTGTGCGCGGGGGAATGAACGTCGCGAACGCCTCCATCACGTCGACGTCCTCGGTGGTGTCGTGCTGCCACACGACGGAAACGAGGCCGTTGAGCGAGCGGGTAAATTGCGGCTGCCAGATCAGGGCGGCTTCGGCGGCCACGCCGTTCAGCTTGAAGTCGCCGTCAGCGGTGCCGTCGAAGCGGGTCTTGCCGAAGCCCCCGTCTACCCAGGATTCAGCCCCGTCGGCGAGAACCAGGCGGGCATCGAGAATGAGAGTAAACGTGGCTGGCGAGAGAATGTCGGTGCCGCCGCCCGAATCCTCCTCGAAAGCCTCGCCCGTGTCGTCGAGCGTTGCATCCGCCTCTTCGGCGACGGCTCCTTCTTCGGAAGCCGGGTTTTCCTGTGCCAGCGCCGGTTGCCACGCAAGACAGCCCAGGATGGCAAAAGGTGCAGCGCGCCACTGCGTGCCGGAGAAAGCTCTCATCCCGTCGTCCTTCCGCTGCCCGAAGCCTGCCTTCGGTAGTGGCAGTTGAAAGCCGTTTCGGTTCATTGTTCGGCGCTGTCGCCCGCGATGAAGCGCCTTCGGTCCAGGTATCAAGCGGAAGGAACGCTTCGGTATATGTTCACGAAGGTTCGAGCGGTGAACGCTGCGTCGTAACGCGTGGCGATCGCCTGCGCCGCCGCGGCCATGGTCAACCGTCGCTCTTCTTCGATCGCCAGATGGCGAATGGCTTCGCACAGCGATTGCGCATCGCGTATCGGGACCGCCAATGCGGCAGCAGGCGAGTGGTCTGCCAAATGGCCGACACAAGTGCCGACGGTCGGTACTCCAGCCACGGCTGCCTCGAGCATCACGAGCGGCCCCGCCTCGTGGCGTGACGTCATGACCAGCAGATCGGCCCAGTCGAACCATGGCCGCAGCTCGGCATGCGTCATCTGACCCAGGAACCGAACTTCGGCGGTTAGCCCCATTCGGTCCGCCATTCGCTGGATTTCGCCTCCCAACGTATCGAGGCCGGCGATCGCCAGCTCAAGTTGCACGCCGGCAGCTCGCAACAGCGCGGTGGCTTCGAGCAGCGTCGGCTGATCCTTTACCCGATTAAGGCTCGCGACATGCAGCAACCTGAGCGGCGCGACCCTATCGCGAGGGCGCGGCGACGCCGGCGGCCAACGGGAGAGGTCGACCCCCAGCGGGACGACCGTGGCCTCGATGCCCTGCTTAGCAGCCAGCTCGCGCATGAAATGACTGGGCGTATTCACCTGCCGGGCCCGGCGGGCGGCAAATCGCAGCTGGAGTCTACCAAAGCGCGACAGCAGTTTCCCATATCCGATGTCCGGCAGGCCGACGACATCTCCCCCGGGCAGAGTGAGAACCACTGGAACGCGGGTCAAAGCGCCGACCAACGCGCCAACAGCGCCAAGTCCGCTCCAGAACGCATGGATGACGTCGAAGGGGCCCCGCCGATGCTCCGCCAGGACGGCTGGAGTCATCCAGAACGTCGCAGGCCGGCGCCCGATATTGTGGACGCTTGCTCCCAGCAGTGGCCATGAACCCGGCCGCTTCTCGTGCCGGGAGGCAAATACGTGAACCTCATGCCCATCATCGACGAGGTGCTCGATGAGCCACAGAAGGCAGGGGATGACCTTGGTGGTCCCGCTGCGGTCGACGCCGCCCGGAACGAGGAGGGCGATCTTCATGTCCGTCGCAGCGCTGTTTCGCGCGTCCTCATGTCGCAGCGGTTTCCCTCAGCCACGGAAGATTGGCGTCGAGCACACCTATGGCTTCGGCTGGATCTGACGAGAGGCGCAATTCCCATGCTCCGCCTTCGGAAAGTTTTGCGGTGGCCCTGGCGATAGGTCCGGGGAGCAAATCGAAGCCCTCGTCGAGCGGCCACAACCACTCGTCCACCCTGGCCGCCGGGATTCGGCTGAGGCCAGCCTCATTTCCGCGGGCCAGGAAGCATAGCGCGGCACGGTCGCAGGATATGGCTGCCTGCGAAACTGAGCGAAGAGGCACGACCTGCTTCACCTTTCCGTTGCGCGAACGCGTCGGTCCCGCTCCATCGGGAGCATCGGGTGCCAATAGATGCGCCGCGGTCGGCCAGCCCCAGACTTTTAGGCGCGGGGCGAGTTGCACGAAGACCGTGTCATCGGACAGGACCTGAAATCCGGCCAGGTCCGCCGCCCGCGCCAGGCAGCTCTTTCCCGCCCCGCTGCGGCCCGCCAGCAGGATTGCCAGCCCGTCGACGATGAAGCCGGAGGCATGCAACGGCGTCCGGTCCCTGCGCGTCAGAAGCATGAGCACCAGCGGCTCGATGACCTCCTGACGCAAGGTATTGGGATCGTGAAGGTATTCGGTAGAGATCACACAATACGCATGTCCCCGGTCGAGCTCTGCGCGGGCAAGAACGCCGGGTCCATGTATTGCTGCGACAGAACCGTCGACCTGCATGGCCGCCGTTCCGGCGCCGGCAAGGGTTGGTGACACCTCGATCCGCAAACGCAGAGGTGTCGCTTGCTCGGCTTCGCCTTCCCAGCGACGGCTGGCCGCGGCAACTGCATCAGCGGCGTCTGCCTGGGCCACTTCCATTTGCAGCGGAACGCCAAGCGGGGCGAGTTGCAGCACGACCGCCGCGCACGCCTCGTCCAATCGTTTTCCTTGCCCAAGGTCCATGCGGCAGCCGTTGCACTTCGACGATTGGTGGCCTGGCGATGCGCGAAGGTTCAACGTGCGGCGTTGAACCGGGCAGGCCGGTCCGACGCACTAAGTCGACACCAAGCCGGAAAGGGCGCCTATCGTGCAGCTCGAGCTCGATCCACCGCCGCTGCCTCGAACGGATCCCGTCTCCAGCCTACCGATCCTGATCCTGTTTCCGCACAATCGCTGCAATTGCCGCTGCCTGATGTGCGACATCTGGCGCATCTCAACGAAGGCCGAGATCGCCGCGAGCGACGTAGCACAATGGGTCGGCGAGTGGCGCCTGATGGGCGTGCGCCGTGTAGTGCTGAGCGGCGGCGAGGCGCTGCTGCATTCGCAACTGTGGGACTTGTGCGACCATCTGCGCGCGGCCGATATCGGCATCACCATCCTGACGACGGGATTGCGGCTCAAGCAGCAAGCCGCCGAACTCGTGCGCCGCTGTGACGACGTCATCGTCAGCCTCGACGGCCCACAGCCCGTTCACGACCTCGTTCGGAATGTCCCGCGGGCCTACGAGCGGCTTGCCGAAGGCATCGCGGAGGTGAAGCGGATCGATCCGGGGCTTTCGCTGAGCGGACGGTGCACGGTTCAGCGCAGCAACTATCGCAGCCTGCGCGCGACGGTTGTGGCTGCGCACGCGCTGGGACTGAACCGGATCAGCTGTCTGGCGGCCGAGGTAAGCAGCCAAGCGGTCAATCGGACCGAAGGCTGGGAC
>CBHCZH010000102.1:0-12510 GCA_965977975.1 uncultured bacterium | reverse complement strand
GATGGTGTGCTCGTCGACCGTGTAGTGGTGGTACATGTCGAACTGCATCTGCGCATTGACTTTGCCGAAGTCGGGGACGAAGCGGCCGAACACGCCGGCCTCGTTCATCCATCTGAGCACCGTCTCGGGATCACGCCGGCCGGTCAACACCTTCAGGAAGAGAGCATTGGCGCGCGGATCGCGGCGCACCTCATCCTTGATCAGCTCGGCATCGCGGCGCGCCATGCGCATCGTTTCGGGATGGATCTCGAGGCCTTCCTCCTCGGCGATCTGGAACACCTCGACCAGCCGCACCGGATCCTGCCGAAACCAATCGTCGGCGGGCGCGCAGATCCGGCCGCCGCTTACCTTGTAGTCCCTGAACATCCGGGGACGGCTGCGGAAGTTGGCCAAAAGCCCCCGCGGGCGACGGCTCTTGAGCACCATCTCCTCGTCGATGTGGGCGAGGAACACACCGGTCAGATTGCCGACCGTCTGCGCTTGCAGGAAGTAGTACTGCATGAACCGCTCGACCGCGCTCTTGCCCGGCCGCTCGGCGAAGTTCATTCGCCTGGCGACCTCGCGCTGGAGGTCGAAGGTCAGCCGGTCCTCCGCGCGCTTCGTGATCGTGTGGAGGTGACAGCGCACCGCCAGCAGGAATCCTTCCGCGCGGCGGAAGGCGCGATATTCCTTCGCGGTGAACAGTCCCACGGCAGCCAGCTCGGCGGAATCGCGCACGCGATGGATGTACTTGCCGATCCAGTACAGCGTCTGCAGGTCGCGCAGCCCTCCCTTGCCGTCCTTGACGTTGGGCTCGACGACGTAGCGGCTGTCGCCCATCCGCTTGTGCCGCGCATTCCTCTCGGCGAGCTTCTCCGACACGAACTGCGCCTCCGAGCCGGGCACGACATCCTTCCAGAATCGCCGGCTGGCCTGCTCGTACAGCTCCTGGTCGCCCCACAGGTAGCGGCCCTCGAGGATCGCCGTGCGGATCGTCAGGTCGCTCTTCGCCATCCGCACCATCTCGTCCAACGAGCGGCTCGAGTGGCCGACCTTGAGGGCCAGGTCCCACAAGTAATAGAGCAGCGCCTCGATCACCTGTTCGCACCACGGCGTGGTCTTGCCCGGCGTGATGAAGGCGATGTCGACGTCCGAATGGGGCGCCATTTCGCCACGGCCGTAGCCACCGACCGCGATCAGCGTCAGCCGTTCGCCCTTCGAGCGATTGGGGACGGGGTAGAGATCGCCGATTACGTGATCGTGCAGCACGCGGATCAGCTGGTCGATCAGGAAAGCTTGGCCGTGCGCGATCTCGTGACCGGCGCTCGGCTTCTGGGTCAGCCGGCGGGTCAGCTCGTCGCGTCCGGCCTCGAGCGCGCCGCGCATCAGCTCGACGATCCTGGGCCGCGCCTTCAACGCACCTAGCTCCGCCACGGCTTCGGCGACCGAGGCGGCGAGCTGGCGGCGGTCGACCACCGCGCGCTGGTTTGGGATAACGGGGGCGCTCACGCTCCGCACATAGCCCTTGGAACGTGCCATGCAATCTTTGCGCGGCTCAGCTTTCCATGCCAAAGCGCGACGCACCGGAAGGGGAGCACGATGTTCGACTTGCTGGCTGTGGCCACTCAGGAAACTATCCGCTGGGCAGAGCTCGGGCTGCGGCCGGGAATCGATCTCGGCGTGTTTACGCTGCGCTATTACTCGCTTGCCTACCTCGCCGGCATCATCCTCGGTTGGTGGCATCTGACCAAGATGGTCAAGGCGCCCGGCAGCCCCATGGCGCAGCGCCACGCCGACGACCTGTTCTTCTACTGCACGCTCGGGATCATCCTCGGTGGTCGGCTTGGCTATGCCACCTTTTACGAGCCCGCTCTCTACACCACGTTCGAGCCCGACACGTTCATCAGTTGGAGGCTGCTGCGGCTGTGGGACGGCGGGATGAGCTTCCACGGCGGGGTGCTCGGCACCACTCTTGCGATTGCCTGGGTCGCCTGGCGCGGCCGGCTCAGCTTCATCCGGGTGTGCGACTACATCTCCGTCAACGTCGGCTTCGGCATGCTGTTCGGCCGTCTCGCCAACTTCATCAACGGTGAGCTGTGGGGCCGGCCGAGCGATGTTTCCTGGGCCATGATCTTCCCGACCGACCCGCTTGGACTGCCACGCCATCCGAGCCAACTCTACGAGGCCGCGCTCGAGGGGGCATTGGTAATCGCCATCATGTTGCCCGTGTTCTGGAAGACGCGCGCCCGGTACCGCCCCGGCCTGCTCGTGGGCCTGTTCGCCGCGCTGGTTTGCGGCGCACGGTTCGTGGTCGAGTTCTTCCGTGAGCCCGATGCGCAGCTCAGGGACCGTGTCCTCGAAACGGGGCTCAGTCAGGGCCAGTGGCTCAGCATTCCCCTCATCCTCGTCGGCCTCGGCCTGGTTGCCTGGGCGCTCTGGCGGCCCGCGCTCGGCAGTGTCCGCAAACCGGCCGAGGCATGAGCGAACGGTCGCTGGCCGACACTTTTCGACGGCTGATCGCGGCCACCGGACCGATCAGCCTGGCCCAGTTCATGGGCGAATCGAACGCCCGCTACTACGCGAGCAAGGATCCGCTCGGCGCCGAGGGCGACTTCATCACCGCGCCCGAGATCAGCCAGATGTTCGGCGAGCTGATCGGGCTGTGGCTCGCCGACCTGTGGATCCGCGCCGGACGGCCCGATTATCCGCTCTACGTCGAGCTCGGGCCGGGACGCGGCACGCTCGCGCGCGATGCGTTGCGGGCGATGAAGCGTTACGGGCTCGAACCCGAAGTACATCTCGTCGAAGGCTCGACCGAGCTGAAGCGCCTCCAGCTCGAGGCCGTGCCGCAAGCGCGCTTCCATGCGGATCTCTCGACCGTGCCGTTCGACGGCCCGATTCTGCTCGTGGCCAACGAGTTCCTCGACGCCCTGCCGGTGCGGCAGCTGATCATGACCGGAGAAGGATGGCGCGAAGTGATGGTCGCCGCCGACGAGACGGGCCGTTTCGTCCTCACCGCCGGACGCCGGCCGATGGACGCCGCGGTGCCCGAGCCGCGCCGGGCAGCCGAGGTCGGCACGGTGATCGAGACTTGCCCCGCCGCCGCGGCGGTCACGTTCGAGGCGGCCGGGCGGCTCGCCGGGCAAGGCGGGGCGGCGTTGTTCATCGATTACGGCCATGCCGAGCCGCGCTACGGATCGACGCTGCAGGCGGTGGCCAGGCACCGCAAGGTCGATCCGTTCGCGACTCCGGGCGAGGCAGATCTCACCGCGCACGTCGATTTTGCCACCTTGGCCGACGTCGCCCGCTCGCGCGGCGCCAAGTGGCTCGGCACCATGCCGCAAGGCGCGTGGCTGCGCACGCTCGGCATCGACGCGCGCGCCGAAGCGCTCGCCGACTTCGCTCCGCAGCACCGCGACGCCCTGATCGGCGCGGTCGAGCGGCTGACGGGTGATGGTCAGATGGGATTGTTGTTCAAGGTTATGGGGCTGGCAGCGCCCGAATGGCCCGATGGGGTCGGGTTCCAATGATGCTGTCGCTTCGCTCGTGTTCCCCCTCCCCGGCGGGGAGGGGCTGGGGGTGGGGGCGCGCGCACGAAGGTCGCGCGTTGACGCCGGCGCCGAACACCCCCACCCAACCCTCCCCCTCAAGGGGGAGGGCTTCCGGTTCGATCGAGCGGGAGAGGCGCTAGGTGGTCCACCGCGTCTCGAACAAGTCGATCTTGGTCGCGGCTCTTTCGACCGTGGTCGAATGGTACGATTTCACGCTCTACCTCTACTTCGCGACCGTGCTGGCGCGAGTGTTCTACGGCGGGGGCGCGGCCTCGCTGGCGACCACGCTCGGCGGGTTCGCCGTCGCCTATCTGATGCGCCCGGTGGGAGCGGTAGTGTTCGGCCATATCGGCGACCGGCGCGGTCGGCGGCCGATGCTGCTCTTGTCGATGCTGGTCATGTCGCTGGCGATGCTTGCGACCGCACTGCTGCCGACCCACGCCCAGATCGGCGCAGCCGCCGGCTGGCTCCTGTTCGCCTTGCGCTGCGTGATGGGGTTCTCGGTCGGAGGCGAATATACCGGCGTGATCGCTTATCTGCTCGAAGGGTCGCGGCCCGAGCGGCGCGGGCTGATCGCCTCGCTCGCGGCGGCGGCCAGCGAAGTCGGCGCGCTGCTCGCCGTCGCGGTGGCGGCGCTTACGGTGAGTTTCCTGTCCGAAGCCGAGCTGCAGAGCTGGGGCTGGCGCATTCCATTCCTGGTCGGTGCGATGCTCGCGGGGACAGTGTGGTTTGCGCGCTCCACGATGGAGGAATCGCCTGATTTTCTGGCGCTGCGCGACGCAGGCACGCTCGCGCTCAATCCGCTCCTTCACGCTGTCTCCCGCCAGCGCGCTGCGCTCGCGCGCGCGTTTGCGATCTCGGCGCTGGGCTCGATCACCTACTACGTCGGAATCACCTACGTGCCCGCGTTCCTGACCACCGTAGGCGCCATGAGCGAGGCGGACTCGCTGTGGCTGTCGACGATCGCGGCGGTCGCTGTGATTTTGGTAACCCCGATCGTCGGGCTGCTGTCCGACCGCTATGGCCGCAAGCCTGCACTGCTGGTGCTGGCCGGCCTCGGTGCGGCTTTGCCGATCACGCTGTTCTCGCTGATGGCTGGCGGATCGGCGGAGCGAGCGCTCGTCGGCGCTGTCGTGCTGGCGCTGGTCGCGGGCGGAGTCAGCGCGGTCGGTGCGATCGCTACCGGCGAGCAGTTCAGCGAAGAGAGCCGCGCGAGCGGGCTAGGCCTCGGCTATACCGTGGCGACCGCGATTTTCGGCGGGGTGACGCCCTGGGCGGCGCAACTGCTCGTGGACCGCACCGGCGCGCCCGAAATGCCCGGCGTGATGATCGCCGTCGTCGCGGTCGCTGTACTGCCGGTGTTCTGGCTGATGCGCGAGACCGCGCCTCGATCGGCGAGACAGGCGTCTAGGGGGTGACCGCGGACTTCGAGACCGTCAGCTCGCAGACCATTCCGTCATTCTCGAACCGGCGCTCCCAGCTGCCGCCAAGCTGGCCGGCGATGCTCATTTCCACCAATCGCGAGCCGAATCCTTCCTTCGCGTTGCGCTTCGCGGGAGGGCCGCCGCGCTCGACCCAGCGCAGCAGCAGCGTATCGCCGCGATCCCTGATCGCGAGATCGACGGTTCCATCATCGACCGAAAGCGCGCCGTACTTGGCGGCGTTGGTGGCGAGCTCGTGGAACACCAGCGCCAGCGGCGTGGCGGCGCGCGCCGCTATCGTGACGTCGTCGCCGGTGACGGCGACACGCGCGGCATCGCCGCTGCCGTAGGGGCTGAACAGGTCGGCCAGCATCCCGTGCAGGCTGGTGCGGCGCTTGCCTTCGGTCGGGCGGACATAGTCGTGCGCGCGGCCCAGCGCCTGGATCGTGCCGATCAGCTCCCCGCCGAAGTCCGCCACCTCGGGGTGTTTGCGTACCGACATGGAAACGAGACCCGAGACCACTGCGAAGATGTTCTTGATCCGGTGCGACAGCTCCTTGGCGAGCAGGTCACGCGCCTCTGACGCGGCGTAGAGGTCGTGGATGTCGACCGCGGTGCCGAACCAGCGAACGATCTTCCCCTCGGAGTTGCGCAGCGGAACGGCGCGCGCAATCATCCAACGGTATTCGCCGTCATGGCGGCGGAAGCGATGCTCGCATTCGTAGACCTGGCCGGTCTTGAGCGAATGCTGCCAGGCCGCGCTCGCCCTGTCCCAGTCGTCGGGGTGGAAGGCGCTGCCGCTCTGGTCATCGGGCAGGCCGGTGAAATCGACCATCCGCTTGTTGAAATACTCGAAGTGCCCGTCGGGCGTCGCCGACCAGGCGATTGCCGGAATCGAATCGGCGAAGGTGTGGAGAGAGGCGACGCGCTCCTCCTGCTCGCGGCGCGCGGCGGTGCTGTGCCGGCGGGAACGCAGGCGCCGCATCGTCGCCTGGGCCAGCACCTCGAGCCCGTCGCGCTGAAACTCGTCCAGCCCGTTCGGGCGCGGTACGGTGTCGATCACGCACAGGGTGCCTAGCGGTAGCCCCTCCTCGGATTTAAGCGGCTGGCCGGCGTAGTAGCGGATATGCGGCTCGCCGGTGACCAGCGGGTTGGCGGCGAAGCGCGCATCGAGCGTGGCATCGCGGACTTCCATTAGCCCCTCGCCGAGCATGGCATGACCGCAGAACGAGATATCGCGCCGAGTTTCCTTGGCCTCGAGACCCTCTGCAGCAAGGAAGCGCTGGCGCTCCTCCTCGACCAGGCTGACCAGCGCGACCGGCGCCTTGCACAGCTTGGCGGTGAATTGGGCGATCGAGGCGAGTTCGGGATCGTTGTCGAGCGAATCGAGCGCATAGTCGCGCAACACGCGCAGCCGCTCGTCCTCGCCCGGAAAATCGGGCGCGAGCACTGGGCCGGCGGGCCGGAGCTTGGGAGTGGCAATAGTCAAGCGCAACCCTCCGCACGCAAATTACTCCAATTGGGGGCGATTGGATAGCCGCCGCCGCGAGATTGTTTTCAGGTGTAACCTGTTTGCGCGCCCCGCGCCGCTTGCTAAGGCCGAACAAGAGAAAGGAAGGACGGTCCAGATGCGCGCCACTCCCGACTTCGACTTCGGCCTCGGCGAGGACGCCGCGATGATTCGCGAGACCGTCGCCGACTTCGCCGATAACGAGATCGCCCCGCGGGCCGAGGCTATCGACCGCGAGGACAAGTTCCCGCGCGATCTGTGGCCGCAAATGGGCGAGCTCGGGCTCCACGGGATCACCGTGCCCGAGGCCGACGGCGGGCTCGGGCTCGGCTATCTCGAGCACGTCATCGCGATCGAGGAGGTCAGCCGCGCGAGCGCTTCGGTCGGCCTCAGCTACGGCGCGCACTCGAACTTGTGCATCAACCAGATCGCCCGCTGGGGCACCGCCGAGCAGAAAGCGAAGCACTTGCCCGGCCTGATCTGCGGCGAGCATGTCGGCGCGCTGGCGATGAGCGAGCCGGCGGCAGGCTCTGATGTGGTCTCGATGAAACTCAGGGCTGACGCGGTGCAGGGCGGCTTCGTGCTCAACGGCTCGAAATTCTGGATCACCAACGGGCACGAGGCCGAAGTTCTGGTGGTTTACGGCAAGACCGATCCGGCGGCCGGATCGAAAGGCATTACCGCCTTTCTGATCGAGAAGGACATGCCCGGCTTCAAGCCGGCGCAGAAGATCGGCAAGCTCGGCATGCGCGGCTCGCCCACCTCGGAGCTGGTGTTCGACAACTGCGAAGTGCCCGAAGGCAACGTGCTCGGGCCGGTCGGCGGCGGCGCCAAGGTGCTGATGAGCGGCCTCGACTACGAGCGGGCGGTGCTCGCGGGCGTGCAGCTCGGGATCATGCAAGCCTGTCTCGACGTGGTGATCCCTTACGTGCGCGAGCGCGAGCAGTTCGGAAAAGCCATCGGATCGTTCCAGCTGATCCAGGCCAAGGTAGCCGACATGTACGTCGCGCTGCAATCGGCGCGCGCCTACACGTACGCGGTGGCCAGGGCCTGCGACCGGAGCGAGACCACCCGCCACGACGCCGCCGGCGCGATCCTGCTGGCGAGCGAGAACGCCTTCCGCGTCGCCGGCGAGGCGGTTCAGGCGCTGGGCGGCGCCGGCTACACCACCGACTGGCCGGTCGAGCGCTTCCTGCGCGACGCCAAGTTGCTGGACATCGGCGCCGGAACCAATGAGATACGCCGGATGCTGATCGGCCGGGAGCTGATCGGCGTCTGACAAGCCTTGGGAGGGTCGATGTTCAAGAAGGTTCTGGGCTGCGCCGCCGCGCTGGCCGCATTTGTGGCCATTCCGGCCGACGCGCAGGAGCGGGCTCGCGTCAACTGGGTGGAGCTCCATAGCCCGGCCATCGACGGCAACCTCGAAGGCAATACCGCCCAGCGCAAGGTGCTCGTGGTCACGCCGCCCGGCTACGACGAGAACTCCACCAAGCGCTATCCGGTGATCTATTTTCTCCACGGCTACTGGGCGACGCCGCAAGGTTACCAGGACTGGATGAAGTTCGACGAAGCGGTGCAGGGCGCGGCCGAGCAGGCCAACGAAGTCATCCTCGTGATGCCCGACGGATATTCCAAGTTGAAAGGCGGGTTCTATTCGAGCTCGCCGACGGTCGGCGATTACGAGAGCTTCGTCGCCGACGAGCTCGTCGCCTGGGTCGACGCCAATTACCGCACCGTCGCCAAGCCCGAAGCCCGCGGCCTCGCCGGCCATTCGATGGGCGGTTACGGCACCGCCCGCCTGGCGATGAAGCGCCCGGGCGTGTTCTCCAGCATCTACATGATGAGCGCCTGCTGCCTCGACCCGATGACGATGACGCCGGAAGTGGCGGCGCGGATCGAAGCGATGAGCGAAGCCGAGGTCGAGGCGGCCCAGTTCGCCCAGCTCGCCCCGGTTTCCACGCTGGCAACCTGGTCGCCGGATCCGAGCGACGACGGCTTCCTCAAAGTGTACACCGGCCTCAAGCCCGACGGCACGCTCGACCCGCTGGTCAACCACCGCCTCGCGGCCAACTCGCCGGTGGTGATGGTGCCGCAGTACCTGCCGGCGCTGAACTCGCTCGAAGCCTTCGCTATGGACATCGGTGACAAGGACTTCCTGCTCGAAGGCAACCGCAAGTTCCGCGAGGAGCTCGACCGCTTCGGTGTGAAGTACCAGTTCGAGCTGTACGAAGGCGACCACGGCAACCGCGTCGCCGACCGCATCCGCACCGAAGTGCTACCCTTCTTCGGCGAGCACCTCGACAAGCAGTGAGCGCGCCGGTCCTTTCCAGCACGCTCGACCTGGAGAGCGCGGAAGCCAAAGGCCGAGCGGCGTACAATCGCGGACTGGCTGAGGAGCTGCGGGTGCGGGTCGCTCAGGCCGCGCTCGGCGGGCCCGAGGCGAGCCGGGAGCGCCACACCGCGCGAGGCAAGCTGCTGCCGCGCGAGCGGGTCGAGCGCTTGCTCGATCCGGGCTCGCCGTTTCTGGAGATCGGGCAGCTCGCCGCCAACGGCTTGTACGGCGACGAAGTGCCCGGAGCCGGGATGATCGCCGGGATCGGCCGCGTTTCGGGCCGGCAGTGCATGATCCTCGCCAACGACGCGACGGTGAAAGGCGGCACTTACTATCCGCTGACGGTCAAGAAGCACCTGAGGGCGCAGGAAATCGCACGCGAGAACCGGTTGCCGTGCCTCTACCTGGTCGACAGCGGCGGCGCCAACCTGCCGCACCAGGCCGAAGTGTTCCCCGACCGCGATCACTTCGGGCGGATCTTCTATAATCAGGCGCAGATGAGCAGCCTGCGCATCCCGCAGATCGCCTGCGTGATGGGCTCGTGCACTGCAGGCGGAGCCTACGTCCCGGCGATGAGCGACGAGACGGTGATCGTCCGCAACCAGGGCACGATCTTCCTCGCCGGTCCACCCCTGGTCAAGGCCGCCACCGGCGAGGAAATCAGCGCCGAGGATCTTGGCGGCGGCGAACTGCATGCAAGAAAGTCCGGGGTTGCCGATCACTTGGCCGAGAACGACGAGCATGCGCTGACCATCTTGCGCGATATCGTTTCGCACCTCGGCGGGAACGAGCGCGCGAAACTAGAGCTGCGCGAGCCGCGCCCGCCCAAATTCGAGGCGGAAGAGCTCTATTCGATTGTCCCGGAAGACGTCCGCGCTCCCTACGACGTGCACGAGGTGATCGCCCGGCTGGTCGACGGCAGCGAGTTCCACGAGTTCAAGGCGCTCTACGGCTCGACGCTGGTGTGCGGCTTCGCGCACGTCTGGGGCATGCCTGTGGCGATCCTTGCCAACAACGGCGTGCTGTTCTCCGAATCGGCGCTCAAGGGCGCGCATTTCATCGAGCTCGCCTGCCAGCGCGGCGTTCCGCTGCTGTTCCTGCAGAACATCTCGGGCTTCATGGTCGGCGGCAAGTACGAGGCGGAAGGCATCGCCAAGCACGGCGCCAAGCTCGTCACCGCGGTCGCCACCGCCCAGGTGCCCAAGATCACCGTGGTGATCGGCGGCAGCTTCGGCGCCGGCAACTACGGCATGTGCGGCCGCGCCTACTCCCCGCGCTTTCTGTTCACCTGGCCCAACGCGCGCATCTCGGTGATGGGCGGCGAGCAGGCGGCGAGCGTGCTTGCCACGGTTCACCGCGACGCCGAGACCTGGACCAAGGACGAGGCAGAGGCCTTCAAGGCCCCCATCCGCGACAAATACGAGACCGAAGGCAACCCCTACTACGCCACCGCGCGGCTGTGGGACGATGGGGTGATCGATCCCGTGCAAACGCGCGACGTGCTCGGGCTGGCGCTGGCGGCGTGCCTGGAGGCGCCGATCCCTGAGACACCGCGGTTTGGGGTATTCAGGATGTGACAAAGCGGCTCCGGCTTCCATTGGGCCAGCGATTTCGTTTTGAGTCGGACATGACTCCGCAAGAGGCGCGCGAAGCTGCGCGCGCTAAAATGGACAAGGCCCCGGGCAAGGTTAATGAAGTCTGGGGTTTCGCCATTGGCTCACTCATCTTTCTGCAGGAGGGGCTTGTGGGCAACTCGCCGGGTCTGATCGCCTCGATAAAGCAGCGTGGTCCGCGCTTGGAGGTTGTGGGAACCGCTGGGCTGAATCTGGGCGGCCTCGTGCTGCTTGCTCCATTTTACGGTATCTTCCTTGTGCTCAGCATCGGACTTCTGATCGGCAGAGGCGATCCCGAGCTTATCTGGGTTGCGCTTGCATCTTCGGCTTTGTTCGTCGGCGTCGCCTGGTCGAATCACGTCTTTCGCAAAGATGCCGACCATCTGGTGCATTTGTTGCGAAGGGCGTTGCGAGCGGTAGATCTCGTGAAAGAAGATCGGGCTCACGATCGAAACAGAGTGCCAGCGGCACGACTCCTTATCGATGGCGAAGAACAGGCCGATAGTCCTTCGCCTTACGACTTGCGTGAGGCGGTCCTTGGACTCGGAAGCTATCATTTTCTGATCGCCTCATTCGACGACGAAGAATATATGCAGGTTCTCGCTGAGGATGCTGGCTATTGCCTCGAACATCGCCAAGGCTCGCCTCAGCGGCACTATCGCGCCTCGGCCCAGATGACCCGCGAAAAGCTCGTCGCCATCTTTGAGCACTATCTGCTTAACCGCTGCGCGCCGGCCGATGTCGAATGGGAGCGTGTGGAACTATAGTTTCGGCGCTCCGTCAGCCGCTTCTTGGCAGCGGTCCTCTCGCTGAGACAAGCTTGGAAATTTGGAGCAACGCGCGGCCTATGCCCTCCTCCGTTCCGGGAGGGTCAGGAACAACCCGCGAACAGCTTCGTTATTCAACCAGTTCGTCGGGAGGTTCACGACGGAGAGGCACGATGGAACTACCCGATCTTGTCCTTGTCCTGATCGGCGTAGTGGTCGCCGTCGCCGCGCTCGTCATTATCGCCTTGGATCGCCGGCGCGAGCACGCGCTGCGCGACCGGTTCGCAGAAGAATACGACCGCGCGCTGCACGACTACGGCCGGCACGACGGTCGCCTTTAGCTATACGTCCAGATTCGCCACGTTGAGCGCGTTCTCCTGGATGAACTCGCGGCGCGGTTCGACGATGTCGCCCATCAGGCGGGTGAAGATCTCGTCGGTGACGTCGGCGTCCTCGACCTTGACCTGCAGCAGCACCCGGTTGTCGGGGTCGAGCGTGGTTTCCCACAGCTGTTCGGCGTTCATTTCGCCGAGGCCTTTGTAACGCGAGATCGCGAGACCCTTGCGGCCGTTCGCGAGCACGGCCTCGAGCAGCTGGCTCGGCCGGGTGATCGCGCCGTCGAGCACGACCGGCGCGGCCGCGGGTTCCTCGCCTTCCTGCTCCTCTTCGTCCGCGATCGGTTCGGGCTCGGGTTCCGGCTCGGCGCCGCCCTTGCTGAGCTTGGCGGGCGAGGCATAGGCTTCCGCCTGCTCCTGCGCCAATTTGTGCAGCTTGCGCGCTTCGGCGCTGCCGACGAAGCCCGGCTCGATCAGGTGCGCGTCGGTGACGCCGCGCCAGACGCGCGAGAACACGATCGTGCCGTCGGCGCCGAGCTCGGCGCTCCACAGCGCTTCGGTGTCGCCCAGCTGCAGGTGTGCAGCAGCCCGCTGCAGCGCTGCGCTGCGCTGCTCCGCTGAAAACGCCGGATCGAGCGCACCGGCGAGCGCCATCGCCTCGACTATGGAATAATCGTACTTGCGCGGCACGAAGCCCATCAGGCTCTTCATCCGCAGCGCATGCTCGACCAGCGCCGCGAGGTCCTGCCCGCTGCGCGCGCCGCCCGCGCTTTCGAGCACGCGGCCGTGCAGCCCGGCCTCGACGAGGTAGCGGTCGAGCGCGGCCTGGTCCTTGAGGTACACCTCGCTGCGCCCCTTGCTCACCTTGAACAGCGGCGGCTGGGCAATGAACAGGTGCCCGGCCTTGATGATCTCGGGCATTTGCCGGTGGAAGAACGTCAGCAGCAGCGTGCGGATATGCGCGCCGTCGACGTCGGCGTCGGTCATGATCACGATCTTGTG
>CBHCZH010000101.1:0-12959 GCA_965977975.1 uncultured bacterium | reverse complement strand
CCGGGTGGCTGGTCGGGTCGATGTCGAGGTGCAGCGTGTCGCCCTCGGCGCCCCAGGTGGAGCGCGTCTCGAACACGGTGCCGTCGGTCATCTGCACCTTGATCATGTGGTAATCGGGATGGGTATCGGCCTTCATGGCGTAAGTCCTTCGTGCATGAGGCCGGTACCAACCGGCCGGCAATGTCGGGGAAGCGGCGCCCTTACAGAGGGTGACCGCGAATTGCAACCTCAGGGTTGGGGCGGCGTCGCCGGAACCAATGCCTTCATCTGCTCGGTCATCTCGTCGAGACGGGCTTCCTGCTCGGCCACCGTGTGAGTGCCGGCGGCGACCCGCAGATTATCGGTCAGCAGCGTCCGATCGTACGGCTCCATCGTCGCGCCACTTTCCGGCGTGTACTTGTACTGCGTCCCGTAAACCTGGCTCTTGCCGGTATTGTGCAGGTAGCGGTCGAGGCTGGCCGCGGCGATCCATTCGGCGTCCTTACGGCCGAGCGCGAGCGAGCGAACCGCGAAGATATGTGCAAGCAGGTAGTCCTCGGGGGCTCCGCCGTGCTGGAATATGAACGCCGCTGCATGGAAGTCGTTGGCCGTGGTCAGCGCCCCCGCATCGAACAGCTCGCGGGTGCGGCGACGACGATCCGCATCGGTGCGGATCATCTCCTGCGGATCGATCGGTCCGCTTCGCGCGGCTTGATCAGCCGCGACAATCTCGGCCATTTCCGCGTTGTCGTCGGACGCCTGCGCCCAAGCGGAAGCGGCACAGCATAACAGGATGGAAACGAACAGTGCGCGTCCCATCCTCCAGCCCTATCCTTCAGCTATCCGCCGGTGGGTCCGCCACCATGGCGGTGAACTGCACTTCGCAAGTCACCTTGCCCTCGACGCTGGCCTTGCCCCAGAACTTGCACACGCGAGCACGCTTCTGGACGAAGCCGACGTTGAGGTCGAGCAGGCAGCCCGGCTCGACCGGCGCGCGAAACTTGGCCTCGTCGATGGCCATAAAATAGACCAGCTTGCCCGATCCGGCGAGTTCGAGCGTCTCGATCGCCAGAATCGCAGCGGCCTGCGCCAGTGCCTCGATCTGCAGCACGCCGGGCATGATCGGCCGGCCAGGGAAATGGCCCTGGAAGAACTGCTCGTTGAAGCTCACCGCTTTGAGCGCATGGATCTCCTCGTCGACGCGCAGGTCCACGACCTTGTCGACGAGGAGCAGCGGATAGCGGTGCGGCAGGGCGTTGAGGATCTGCGCGATGTCGTAGGTGCGCCCGGGACTCCCCTGGGGTTGCCCTTCACTCATGCCCTGCCCCCGTCCCTTCGGCGTCAGCGGCCCTGGACCGGCGTCGCCGGCTGCTGCGTCGACTGCTGTTGTGCCTGCTGCGCGGCCACCGTCAGCAGGATTTCGGATACCTGCTGGTAAAGGCTTACCGACTGCTGCTGCGGCTGCCAGCCCTGCGGCACTGCGGTCGAAACCGTCGGGACGGCCGTGTTGAGCTGGGTGAGGATGTCATCGGTCACATCTACCGGATTGGCCATGTAGAGAGTGGATCCCGGGCTGATGATCAGCTGGATGTTGTTCGCCGAAACGACCCGCTCGACGGCTGGGCTCAGCTGCTGAGCGATCTGCTCGATCACGTAGATGCGAGCCAGGGTGATCGGCTGCTGGATGGTATTGATCTGCTGGTCGAGCCCTTGAACCTGCTGAATCACCGCGGTGTTGGCCTGGGCTGCGGTCTGCTCTTCCTGGCTCAGCTGGCCGTCGCCGTTGGTGTCGAACTGACGGATCAGCCCGGCGCGCTGCTGCTGCAACTGCTCGAGCTGGGTGCGCTGGGCCTGAAAGGTCGTGCCGATCTGGCTGTAGGCGGTTTGCAAGGCCTGCGAGCCGGCGACGGCGATGGCGGGATCGGCCACGGCGATGCCGTTGACTTGCGCCGCGGCAGGGACGGTCGCGAAAGCCGTGAGCGCCGCCAGGGCGGCGCCGAGAAGACGAGCGTTCATCAGAATTGGGTTCCTACGTTGAAGGAGAAGCGTTTGGCGTCGTCGCCCGTCTCCTTGAGGAGCGCATAGGCGAAATTGATGCGGAACGGGCCGAAGGGCGAGTTCCAGTTGACCCCGAGCCCGACCGCCACGCGAGGTTTGGCACTGTTTCCATAGAATTCCTCCGAGAACGGCGGCAGCGAGTTGCCGAGCGCGGTGTTGTTCGGACTGGTCAGGCAGGCGGGCGGATTGGGATTGACCGGGTTGGTCACCACTGTGACATCGCCCTGACTACTCCCGGGCGTACATTGGCCGTTGACGATGGTCGCCACGTTGACCTGGGTGTAGAGGGCGTTGCCGTCGTCGTCGCGCGTGGGAATGAAAATGCCGTCCGGGTAGGGGCTGATGGTGAGCGTCGGCCGCTTGATCCCGAACACGGCGCCGGCATCGACGAACACGGACGGCCGCAGTCCCAGCTCGCGCGCGCCCGAGCCGAGCGGAATCTCGAGCTCGGCTCGGCCGAGGTAGTAGGCCGTGCCGCCGAGCGCGTCATCCTGGTTGCCCTTGTCGTGGAGCGGCAGCAGCGGAGGCGGAGTTGCGGTATTGTTGTCGTCGTCGGGGCCGTAGAAGCGCCGCACGACGCGAGGACCGACACCGCGGATGTCGAAGCCCCTAATCTCGGGCTCGCCGAGGAAGAAGCGGTCGGTCAGCAGAACGTCGTCCTGGCCGGGCCCGCGGTCCTTGAGACCCTTGATGTAGCCGGATTCGGCAGTCAGCGAAAAGATGAAGCCCGGCGCGAGCGACCAGTACTTGGTGGCCGAGCCGACGAAGCGCGCGTAGCGGGTCGAGCCGCCGAGCCCGGCGAAGTCGAGGCTCACCGTCGCGGTTTCGCCGCGCGTCGGCCGGACGCGGTTGTCGAGCGAGTGGTGGACTATGGATAGGCCCACGATCGAACTGGTCCGCGTGCCGACGGCATCGCACAGATACCGTCCGGCGAGCAGCGGCTCGCAGGTCCGCACCCCGTCACCGTCGAAATCGCCGAAATAAAGGCTCTCGTCGACCGTGATCTTTTCGTGGTTGAAGGTGTAGCGCCCGATCGCCGTGAGATATTCGGTCAGCGGCACGCCGACGCGCATCGACAGGCCCGTGGTCGCGGATTCGTAGGTCGCGCTGGCGCGGTCGTAGTATCCGTTGTTGTAGTCGCGGCGGTACACGTCGATACCGGCCGAGATGTTCTTGTCGAACACGAAGGGCTCGGTGAAGCTGATCGAGCCCGAGCGCGAATAGCGCGAGTAGTTGACCGACAGCCCCACCGTCTGGCCACGACCGCGGAAGTTCCGCTGGCGGATCGAGCCCTGGAACACGAAGCTCTCGAGGCTCGAGAAGCCGGCCGAGAGCGACAGCTCGCCGGTCGCCTGCTCCTGGACGTTGGCTTCGAGGATGATCCGGTCGGGCCCGCTGCCGTCGACCTGGTCGACTTCGAAATTCTCCTGGAAGTACCCGAGCGAGTTGATCCGCGCGGTCGAACGGGTGACCTGGAGCGAGTTGAACGCGTCGCCCTCCGCAAGGCGGAACTCGCGGCGCACGACCTTGTCCTGAGTCAGGGTGTTGCCGTTGACGTCGACGCGCTCGACGTAGACGCGCGGCGCCTCGTTGATGACGAAGCGGACATCCATCGTCAGCGTCTCGCGGTTGCGCGAGTATTGTGGCCGCACGTCGGCAAAGGCGTAACCGAACGTACCCGCGGTCTCGCTCAGCTGCTCGATGGTGTCGTCGACGAGCTTGGCATCGTACCAGTCGCCCGTGTCCATCGGCAGCGCATTGGTCATCGCGGTGCTGTCGAAATCGCGCAGCTGGCTTTCGACCGCGACGTTGCCGAATTTGTAGCGCTCGCCTTCCTCGACCACGTACGTGATGATGAAGTCGCGGTTGTCGGGCGTCTTTTCGGCGACCGCCGAAACGACGCGGAAATCGACGTAGCCGTTCTCGAGATAGAACGCGCGCAGCTGCTGCTGATCGTAGGCCAGGCGATCGGGGTCGTAGCTAGTCGTCGAGCTGAAGATCTTCGTCAGCGAGGCGACCTTGGTCACCATCTCGCCGCGCAGTTCGCCGTCGGAGAACACCTCGTTGCCGATGATGTTGATCGCGCGGACCTTGGACTTGGGTCCCTCGTTGATCTCGAAGATCACGTCGACGCGGTTCTGGTCGAGCTGGACCATCTGCGGCTCGACCGTCGCGGCGAAGCGCCCCTGGCGCTTGTACAGCTCGATAATGCGGGCGACGTCGGCGCGGACCTTGGAACGGCTGAAGATCTGCCGCGCGGCGAGCTTGATCTCGGGCAGGATCTTCTCGTCCTTCAGACGCCGATTGCCCTCGAGCACGACACGATTGATGACCGGATTCTCAGCCACCGTGATGACGACGTTGCCGTTGTTGTTCTGGATCGAAGTACGGGAGACGTCGAACAACTCGGTTGCGGCTAGGTCCCTCAGGGCCTGATCGGCGAGCGCCGCGGTGTAGACCTGGCCCGGCCGCATCTGGACGTAGCTGACGATCGTCGCCGGCTCGAGCCGCTGCGCACCGGCGACGGCGATCGAGCGGATGACCTCGCCCTGCTCGGCCGGAGCGGGTGCAGGTGTCGGAATGGCGGGCGCCGATGTCTCGGAAGCCGGCGCCGGCTCGTCCTGGGCAAACGCGGCGCCGGGCAACCCGGCAAGGCAAGTGCAGCCAAGCAGGGCTGCGGCGAATTGCGTGGTTGCTATCGGCTTGACCCTACCGCTCATGTCCCGTCCATTCATACGACACGTCCCGTGCCCGGTTGCCGCGCGATCGACGCTAGCCCGAAATACGGCCGATCCCGATTGCAGCGTTCAAATTCGACGCCCGCAATCGAAGCGTTGAGCGCCCTTGCCCGAAGAGGGCCGAGCTATCAAGCGAACAAGCCGGGAAATGCGCCGCCGGTGCCTTCCTTATCCCCGCCCCGACTCCGGAGCTACGCCCTCTCCAGCCCAACTGCCGAACAGCGAGGCGACGTCGTTGATGGTCACGAACAGCATCAGCGCAAGCACGAAGGCTATGCCGGTCCTGAACGCCCACTCCTGACTGCGCGGGCTGGCCGGCCTCCGGCGGACCGCTTCGGCCGCGTAGAAAGCCAGGTGCCCGCCGTCGAGGGCCGGAATTGGCAGTAGGTTAATGAATGCCAAGTTAATCGAAACGAAGGCGACGAACTCGATGAAATCGAGCGGCCCGAGCGACAGTTTCTCGCCCGAGAACTTGGCCATCTTGACCGGACCGCCGAGCTCCTTGACGGAACGTTCGCCGGTCAGGATCTGCCCCAGTCCTGTCACGGTCAGCCTGACCAGGCTGACGCAGCTTTCGGTTGCGAAGTCCACGGCACCGAACAGGCCTACGCTCTCGAACTTGCGCGAGTTAGAGCCGACCCCGATCAGGCCGATCCTCGCTTCGTTGCCGAACCGGTCGACCATCTCGTGAACACCGATCCGGACCGGCACCACCTGGATTTGCCCGTCGCGTTCGTACCCGATCTGGATAACCCTGCCCGGGAAAGGCAGCACATGCTCGCCGACATCCTCGAAATCCTCGATCGCCTCGCCGTTGATGGCGACAATCCGGTCGCCGATCTCGAGCCCTGCCTCGGCAGCGGCCGAATCCTCGGTGAAGACCTCGATCACGGGGGGCGTCATCGGCCGGCCCATCGCCAGCGCAAAACCGGCAAAGATCAGCAACGCGACCACGATATTGGTGACCGGCCCGGCCGCCACGATCAGCGCACGTTGCCACAGCGGTTTGGCGGGGAAAGTTTGCGCTCTCTCGGCTTCAGACAGCGCGAGCCATTCCTCGCTCGGCTGGCTGGCCGGGTTCATATCGCCTGCGAACTGGACGTAGCCGCCGAGCGGCAGGGCGGCGAGCTTCCAGCGTGTGCCTCGCCGGTCGGTGAAACCGGCGAGTTCCTTGCCGAACCCGATCGAGAATACGTCCGCCTTCACCCCGAACCAGCGTCCGACGAGGTAATGGCCAAGCTCGTGCACGGTGACCAGCGGCCCCAGCAGCAAGAGGAAGCCGAGGGCGTACATCCAGAAGGGCACCGATTCGAACAATTCAGGCAGGCTCCAGCATTTCCGCTGCCCGCGCACGCGCTTCGGCATCGACGGCGAGCACGTCGTCGAGGCTGCGGGGCGCCGCGGGCAAGTCGCGATCGAGAGTTTGCGCCACGAGTAGCGAAATATCGGTGAACGCGATCTGACCGCCGAGGAAAGCCGCCACCGCGACCTCGTTCGCGGCGTTGAGCACCGCCGGCGCCGCCCCACCGGCTGCCGCCGCTTCGCGCGCCAATCGTGTCGCCGGGAAACGCTCCTCGTCGGGTGTGAGGAAGGTGAGCTCGCCGATAGCCGCGAGATCGAGCGGCGCGCACGGCGTATCCATCCGCCGCGGCCAGGCGAGCGCCGAGGCGATCGGCACGCGCATGTCCGAAGGCCCGAGCTGCGCGAGCGTGGAGCCGTCGCGGTACTCGACCATCGAGTGGATTACGCTCTGCGGGTGGATCAGGATACGCAATCGCTCGAGCCCGACCTGGAACAGGTGATGGGCCTCGATCACCTCTAGACCCTTGTTCATCATCGTCGCCGAATCGACACTGATCTTGGCGCCCATCGACCAGTTCGGATGCGCGACAGCCTGCGCCGGCGTCGCTGTGCGCAGCTGCTCGAGGCTCCAACAACGAAGTGGCCCGCCGCTTGCGGTCAACGTGATCCGGCGGACATCGGCCGGGTCGTTGCCGGCCAGGCACTGGAAGATGGCGTTGTGCTCGGAATCGACCGGCAGCAGTGTCGCGCCATGCCGCGCCACTGCGGCGGTCATCACTTCTCCAGCCGAGACGAGTGCTTCCTTGTTGGCGAGCGCGATGATCCCGCCCTGTTCGATCGCCGCCATCGTCGGGGCGAGCCCCGCGCAGCCGACGATCGCCGCCACGGTGATATCGGCCCCTCGCGAAGCCGCTTCGACCAGTCCCGCCGGCCCACCCGCCGCCTCGACCCCGCTCCCGTCGAGCGCTTCGCGCAGTTCCGGCAGCCGGTCTTCGTCCGATACTACCGCCAGCTCGACCCCGAATTCGAGCGCCAGCTTGGCGAGCTCGGCAGCCTGGCCTCGCGCGGTGAGCGCCACCACGCGCCATTCGGCTCGGTTGCGGCGGATTAGGTCGAGCGTCGACGTGCCAATCGAGCCGGTCGCACCGAGGATGGAGATCGAGCGCATTCTGGGACCGTGCCTAGATGACCATGTTCGAGGCGATGAACCCCGCCACGAGCACTACCGGGATCAGTCCGTCGATCCGATCGAACACACCGCCATGGCCTGGTATCAGCCGCGAGCTGTCCTTGACCCCGGCGCGGCGCTTGAGCCAGCTCTCGAAGAAGTCGCCCAGCTGAGCGACCACCGCCATCCCCGCGCCGAGCGCGACCGCGCCAGTGACGTTGCGCGGCGACAAGTTGAGGCCGAGTTCGAAGCGTGGCCAGGCGAGCGGCGCGTCCATAGCCGCTACCCATATGAAGACCCACGCAATCGAGGCCGCCATCCCTCCCAGCAGCCCCGCCCAAGTCTTCGAGGGACTGATGCTGGGCGCGATCTTCGGCCCGCCGATCGCGCGGCCGGTGAAATAGGCGCCGGTGTCGGTGAACACCGTGATCCCGATTACCATCAGGAGCAGAAACGTGCCCACCCCGGTCAGGATCGCGGCGGCGAGCCCAAAATAGGCCGCGCCGAAAAGCCAGCCGGCCAACCGCAGCAACGGACTGGGCGTCGCGAGCATCACCAGCCGCACGAACTCGCCAAACGCGATCAGGGCGACGAGCGCGATGAACGCGTCAAGCACGACGCCGCCTATCGCCACCGCCATCGCGGTCGCGGCAAGCATTGCTATCGCCGAAGCCAGCCGCCGCGGCAGGTCGGCCGCCTTGACGGCCATCGGCAAAGGATCGTTCGGACCGTCCGGCATCGTGTCAACGCCCGCCATATCGACGCTCCCTTCCGGCAAAGCTCGCCAGTGCCTCCTCGAGGTGCGCGACCGTGAAATCGGGCCACAACACCTCGGTGAACCACATTTCGGCGTAGGCCGCCTGCCATAGCAGGAAATTCGACAGCCGTACTTCGCCGGAAGTACGGATCAGCAGATCGAGCGGCGGCAAATCGGCGGTGTCGAGGTTGGCGGCGATTGTTTCCACGGACACTGCACCCTGCTCGGCCGCTTTGGCCGCGGCACGCGCGATTTCCTGCTGGGAACCGTAGTTGAGCGCCACCGCGATCGTCTTTGCGCCCCCCGCCGTCTGCCTCAGCGCGTCTTCGAGCATTTCGACAATGTCGGGCTCCAGAACCTTGTAATCTCCGATTATCTTGAGCTTGACGCCATTGGCGACGAACTCCGGAAGGTCGCTCTTGATGAAGGCGCGCATCAGCCCCATGAGGTCTGCGATCTCCTCTTCGGAGCGCTTCCAGTTCTCCGACGAGAACGCGTAGAGCGTCAGGCAATCGAGCCCGAGCGGACCCAATCCGCGGACAAGCCGGCGGACCGCCTCCACGCCGCGCTTGTGCCCAAGCGCGCGCGGCAGGCGGCGCCGTTTCGCCCAGCGTCCGTTGCCGTCCATGATGATCGCGACGTGCCGAGCCGAGGTCGGGCGCCCGTCGCCGAAACCTTCCGCTACCCGGTCCGAAACCGCGGAGACTGCGCCCTTCACCATTTCACCACGATACCACAGAAACGACCTGTCACTGCGTCAGGATTTCCTTTTCCTTGTGCTCGGCCGCCGCATCGACCTCGCCGATGAAGCGGTCGGTCAACTTCTGCACCTCGTCGCCTAGCCGCTTGTGCTCGTCCTCGGAGATTTCCTTCTTCTTTTCGTCCTCCTTGAGCATCTCCATCCCGTCGCGGCGGACGTTGCGGATCGCGATCTTGGCTTTTTCGGCATATTGCCCGGCGAGCTTGGCCAGCTCCTTGCGGCGCTCCTCGGTGAGGTCGGGAATCGGGAGGCGCAGCGTTTGTCCATCGATCATCGGATTGAGGCCGAGGTTGGCGTGCGCGATACCCTTTTCCACGGCGGTCACGTTCGCACGGTCCCACACTTGGACGCTCAACATGCGCGGCTCGGGCGCCGAGACTGTCGCAACCTGGTTGAGCGGCATCATCGAACCGTAGACCTCGACCACTACCGGATCGAGCAGGTGGACGTTGGCGCGGCCCGTGCGCAAGCCGGCGAGGTCGCTCTTCAGGCTCTCGACCGCGCCCTGCATGCGGCGCTCGATATCGGCCTTGTCGTATTTCGGCATGTCAGCCTTCCTTCACTATCGTCTGGACGCCTTCGCCCGCCAGGACCCGCGCGAGGTTGCCCTTCTCGCGGATCGAGAACACCACGATCGGGATCGCGTTATCGCGGCACAGCGCCACGGCGGCGGCGTCCATTACCTTGAGATTGTCCGCCAGCACCCGGTCATAACTTACGGTATCGAAACGGGTTGCATTGGGATTTTTCTTGGGATCGTCGTCATAGACACCATCGACGCTGGTGCCCTTCAAGAGCGCATCGCACTTCATTTCCGCCGCGCGCAGGGCAGCGCCGCTGTCGGTGGTGAAATAGGGACTGCCAACGCCTGCCGCAAAGATGACCACGCGGCCCTTCTCAAGGTGCCGCTCGGCACGGCGCCGGATCACCGGCTCGCAGACCTGATCCATTTGAACCGCGGACTGGACCCGCGTGTGGACGCCGATCTGCTCGAGCGCGTTCTGCATCGCCAGAGCGTTCATCACCGTGGCGAGCATGCCCATGTAATCGGCCTGCGCCCGGTCCATACCGGCGGCAGCCCCGGCCATCCCGCGAAAGATGTTGCCGCCGCCGATGACCAGGCAAATCTCAAGCCCGCTATCCTTGGCCGCCTTGATCTCCTGCGCCAGCTCGGCGACGAACGCCGGATCTATCCCGAAGGGCTGATCGCCCATCAGCACCTCGCCCGAGAGCTTCAACAGCACGCGCTTGACGCTGGGCACGGTCATGGGGTGGGGTTCTCTCCGGAAGGGTACGCGATTTGCGGCCCTTATAGAGCGAGGCCGGGCGGTGCCAAGCGACAAGCCTCGCCAAGTCCCGGTTCAAGCTCATTTCGCAATTCACCGGCAGTTAAGCGCCGGAAGAGGACCTTCGGAAACGGGTCGCTTCGGGAGAGTTCCGATGCGATTAATCACGACAGCTGTAGCGCTCCTGATCTTGCCGGCTGGCGCCCAAGCGATAACTCAGCAAGCCGCGCCACCGGGCGGCTACCGTCTGCCTGGCATTGCCGAGCCCAAGCCCACGCGCTTGCCTGGCGTCGTCGAGGTTCACATCGGCGCGAGCGATCCAGTGGTCAGCCACGAGCTTCGTGAGGCCCGCGAACAGATCGAATGGCGGCGGGAGAGCGGGGAGATTACCCGGCGCGAAGCGCGCCGATTGCGCCGCGAAGTGCGGCTGGTCGAAAGGCTCGCCTACCACTACGGCCTCGACGGTCTCGACGGAACCGAACGCCGCGAGCTCGAAATGCGCGCCACGGTGTTGAGTGCCCGGACCGCCACGCCCGGTCTGCAGCAAACCTCACGGCGGCGATAAGCTCAGCGATCGCGTGAAACGGAGCCTTGCCAACAGGCGCGCCGTCTTGGCTGCGCTCGCTTTGCTGATCTTGCTCGCGCTCGGAGCGAAGGCCTGGCACGATACCATGGCCGACCCGCTCGTGCGGCGGACTACGGTCGCTTTGCCGGGCCTGGCCGCGGACGCAGGGCCGCTCCGCATAGCGCTGCTGTCCGATATCCACGTCGCTGGACCGGACATGCCGCCGACCCGCCTCGCGCGGATCGTCGATCAGGTCAACGCTCTGCACCCCGATCTCGTGCTGATCGCCGGAGACCTGGTCAGCGAAAAGCGCACGGCCAGCCATGTCTACACACCGGCCGAAGCCGTAGCGCCGCTGGCGAAGCTCAGAGCGCGCTTCGGCGTCATCGTAGTGCCCGGAAATCACGACCACTGGTTCGGCCTGCCGGGACTCGCGGCGGAGCTTCGCCAGCATCGGATCGCCCTTCTCGCGAATGAGGCACGCAGGGTCGGGCCCTTGGTAATCGGCGGGCTCGACGACGACTACACCGAGCGCGCCGATGTAAGCGCGACACTCGAGGCGATGGACAGGATGCAGGGCGCGCGAATCGTGCTCAGCCACAGCCCCGATCCGTTCCCCAACCTGCCACGATCGGTAGGCCTGATGCTCGCGGGCCATACGCACTGCGGCCAGATCGCCTATCCGTGGGGCGGCGCGCCCGCGCACATGTCCGATCATGGGGCCCGCTACGGTTGCGGGCGGATCGACGAAGGCGGGAGAGTGCTGATAGTAGGTGCGGGCCTCGGCACCAGCCTGATACCGATCAGGCTTTTCACCCGGCCCGAGATTTGGCTGATCGAGCTGCAACCGGCACAATAAGCAAGAAAAAGGCCGCCGAACCGAAGTTCGGCGGCCTCAATCTGATTGGAACGCAAGCTCAGCCCGCGACGGCCGCCGCCACTTCCGCGGCGAAGTCGCTGGCTTCCTTCTCGATGCCTTCGCCGAGCTGGAAGCGGACGTAGTCCTTGAGCACGATCGCGGTGCCCGCCGTCTTGCCGGCCTGCGCGACGAAGTCCGAAATCGGCGTCTTGTTGTCGAACACCGAGATCTGACTCAACAGCGCGTTCTCCTTGGCAAACTTCTTGATCGCGCCGTCGACCATCTTCTCCTGGACGTCGGCCGGCTTGCCGCTTTCGGCCGCCTTTTCACGGGCGACCTTGCGCTCACGCTCTATCACCTCGGGGTCGAGGCCGTCGGCATCGATCGCCTGCGGAAACGCCGCGGCGATGTGCATCGCCAACTGCTTGCCGAGCGGCTCGAGCACATCGGTGCCCGCCTCGCTTTCGAGCGCGACGAGCACGCCGATCTTGCCGAGGTTCGGTCCCTGCGCGTTGTGCATGTACGGCACGACGATGCCCTGCGAGACGCTGACGCTCTTCATGCGGCGCAGCTGCTGGTTCTCGCCGATGGTGGCGACGTTGTTGGTCAGCTTGTCGGCAACCGTGCCGCCGCCCGGGTAGGCCGCGTTCTTCAGCGCCTCGACATCGTCCGAACCCTGGTCGAGCGCGACCTCGGTGGTCTTGCGCACGAAGTCTTGAAACTGGTCGTTCTTGGCGACGAAGTCGGTCTCGGAGTTGACCTCGACGGCCACGCCCTTGGTGCCGTTGACGGCGACGCCGACGAGTCCCTCGGCCGCCGTGCGGCTGGACTTCTTGGCGGCCGCGGCAAGGCCCTTGGCCTTGAGCGCATCGACCGCGGCTTCGAAGTCGCCGCCGGTCTCGTCGAGAGCCTTCTTGCAGTCCATCATCCCGGCGCCGGTGCGCTCGCGGAGATTCTTCACGTCGGTGGCTGTGTAAGCCATTGTACTTTCCTTAATTTGGATCGGGGGGCGAGCCGCCGAAATGGGCTCGCCTCTCCGAATTGCAATCTGCGGGCGATTACGCCTCGGCAGCCGCCTCGTCGGCAGCAGCTTCGGCGGCCGGAGCTTCAGGCTCCTCGGCGATGGCCGCTTCCTCCGGCGGAGCGTCCATCGCCCCGATATCGGCGCCCGAATCGACTACGCCTTCGGTGCGACCGGTGGTCGCCGCCTGGGCGACCGCGTCGCAATAGAGACGCACCGCTCGGCTGGCGTCGTCGTTGCCGGGGATCGGGAAGGCGATGCCGCTTGGATCGACATTGGTGTCGAGGATCGCGACGACCGGGATGCCGAGCACGTTGGCTTCCTTGATCGCGAGCTCTTCCTTGTTGGCATCGATCACGAACATCACGTCGGGAATACCGCCCATGTCGCGGATGCCGCCGAGCGAGAGCTGGAGCTTGTCGAGCTCGCGGGTGAGCTGCAGCACTTCCTTTTTGGTCAGGCCGGT
>CBHCZH010000100.1:0-13089 GCA_965977975.1 uncultured bacterium | reverse complement strand
TCGAAGGCCTCTACCTTCTCGGGATCGACGAACGGCAGCGGTTGGGTGTCCGACAGCCGCCGGGTCGAGCCGATCTCGGCGGTGCCGCTCTTGAAGCCGCGCGACCAGTTTGCGTAGAGCAGCCAATCGTTGTTCGGGCGGACCTCGACGCCGAGCGAGGGTGAGAAATCCTTCCAGGTCTTGCTGTGATCCCACTGCAGCGGGTCGAGCACGAGCCGGTTGAGTACGGCCGAGCCGAGGCCGGTGTTGTTCGCGAGATGCCGCTTCTCCCAGCTGTACCGGCCGCCGGCCTTGAGCGAGAGCCAGTCGGTGAGGTCATAAGTGAGGTTGGCGTAAGCCGCCCAGGTCTCGACGAACAGCGAACCGTCGAACTGCACGCGGAACGGATCGAGGTTGTTAAGCACATCGAATCCGATGTGGTTTTCGACGTCGATCGTCTCGTCGAGGTAGAACAGCCCCAAGACGGCGTGGAGCCTTCCGGTCTCTATATTGGCCTGCACTTCCTGGCTGAACTGGTGCTGGAACACCGGCTGCCAGTGATTGGCGCTGGTGCCAGGGCCGCGCGGCGGCGTCTGGGCAAGCGGGAAACCGAGGTACGACGACATGTCGAAATCGTGGAAGAAGATCGCCTCGAAGTTGCGATAGCTGGTCTGCGACCGAAGGCTGATCGCGTCGCTGGCGTCGAACGTGACCGTGCCGGTCAGCGCCCATTGCTCGCGGTCGTTGATCGGATCGAAATTGGCGCGCAAGTTGCGTGGATCACTGGAAAAGGACGCAAGGCTGCCATCGGCATTCCTTCGCTGACCAAGTGCGCTCAAGCCGTCGTTAGCCGGGTTTCCATCGGTCAGCACGCCCGGGAACGACACCTCGCGGAACTTGATCGCCAGCGAGCGATCGTCCTCGGTGTGGTACTCGCCGGTCAGCAGCACCGACAGCCTATCGGTCGGCAGGAACTCGAGATGGGCGCGGGTCGAGAACTGCTGTGCGTTGTCGATGTCGTTTCCGGTCAGCTCGTTCACGCCGTAACCGTCGCGCTTGAGCGCGCGAACGGCGAGGCGGGCGCGGATCGTGTCGGAGAGGGGGCCGCCGACCGCACCCTCGGCGATCAGGTTGAGGTCAGGCCCGCCGACGGTCAGCCGGGCATATCCATCGAGCTGGGCTGTCGGCTTCGCGGTGATCAGGTTGACCGCGCCGCCGGTGGCGTTGCGGCCGTAAAGCGTCCCTTGCGGCCCGCGCAGCACTTCGACCCGTTCCAGGTCGAACATCGAGCCGAGCTGCGCTTGGGCGAGCGAGACGACCGCACCGTCGACGTGAAGCGCGACCGAAGGGTCCACGCCCGGCAGCGAGCTCGACAGGCCTATGCCGCGGATGAACAGCTTGGCGAAGTTGAAGTCGTTGCCGAAGCTCACGCTCGGCACCAGGTTCTGGAGCGCCTCGATGCCCGCGGTGTTGGTGGTGGCGAGCTGCTCCGCACCGACCGCCGAGACCGAGAGCGAAACGTCGGACAGCGCCTGCTCGCGCTTCTGCGCGGTGACGAGGATCTCACCGCCCTCCTCGGCTGCGACCGGTTCCTCGGCGGTTACGGCCTCGTCCTGCGCCAGCGCCGCTTGCGGCGCGAGCACACTAGCAACCGACAGACAGGCCGCGGTGACAAGCAAATTGCGCTTATACTTCTTCGCGTCGATCATCACGAATCCTCCCTGGGGCGAAACCCTGCGACCCCTCGCAAAAGGGGGGCCGTCCATTGCCGCCATCGTTATCGCCGATAATGGTCATATGCAATAACAGTTCAGCTTGTTTCGCGCCAGCATAACGGGCATGCATGACTGGTGAGAAGCGCCGCCGAACTCACCGACCCCCTCATCAGCGTGCGGCACCGCGCCCCAGCGCTGTCTGGAACCGCCGTCGATTACGGGCTGTTGACCGACCTCACCGGATTCTCGGTCAGGCTCGTCTGGGTACTGGCCCGCAGCTTGTTGACGCGCGAGTTCGGCGTTTCGGACATCACCCCGCACCGTTACTCGATCCTCGAGGTGATCGGCCGGAACCCGGGACTGCAGCAGTCTCAGCTCGCCGCCGCCTTGGCCCTGACCCGGCCGGCGACCACTCTCGCCGTCGATTTCTGGGAACAGCGCGGCTGCGTCGAGCGACGCAAGATCGTCGGCGATCGCCGGTCGTTCGGCGTCTATCCCACCCCCCAGGGCGAACGCGAGTTGGCGCGCCTGCGAAGATCGGTACGCAAGGCCGACGCCGCTCTCACGGCGGGCCTAAGCGAGGCGGAGACCCGGGAGCTGCGGCGACTCCTGGAGAAGATCCATAAGTAGCGGCTCGGCGCGATTGCCCAAGCGGCAAAAGTCACTTTCCTACACGAACCATTTTGGTTCATGACTGCGCGAATCGCCAACCAGCGGAGCGCACCCCATGCCTATCGTCGAATCCCTCATCGGCCCGATCGCCTCGATCATCGACAAGGTCATCCCGGACAAGGAAGCGCGCGAGCGCGCCAAGATCGAGCTCATCAAGCTTGAAGGCTCGCATGAGCTAGAAGGGATCAAGGCGCAGCTCTCGGCGATCGTCGCCGAAGCCGGCTCGCCCGACCCATGGACCAGCCGCGCGCGGCCGAGCTTTCTCTACGTGATGTACGCGATCATCCTGTGGGCGCTGCCGATGGGCCTGATCGCCGCGTTCCGCCCCGAAGCCGCGCGCGACATCGCCGCGGGCATGAATGCCTACCTCAACGGCCTGCCCGAACCGCTCTACGCGCTCTTCGGCACCGGCTACCTCGGCTACACCGCCGCGCGCCAGTGGGGGAAGATCAGGGGTGTGGAGCGGTAAGCCGCGAACGCCGGATGTCCGCTATGGGTGGAAAGCGGACACTGGGGCTGCGCCATTCTGCCCCTCGCTGCCAAAGGCGCCGATGACGAGTACCCAGGAGATGTCAGTGCGTTTGGGCCTTACCGGCCTTGGTGTTCATTACATCCAGCCCAACTCGGGGGAGCTTCAGCGCAGAACCTCTCATGCCACCCGATCTGCTGATCCAGCAGCCAGTGGAAGACGAGTGCCATCGAATTGCGCTCCTCTAGAGTGACGGCCCCGCCACACGCTGCACGTACATTCTCAATCTTCTTGCTCAAGTCCTGGACAAAGTCTGCAACCTCGGTTCTCGAGGGCTTCGCCAGGCTAGCCGTCAGCCTCTCGGGTTCGGTATCCCCTCGCCCACCACACGCCGGTTCTACGTCGGCAAGAAGCTCATCGCGTTCCGCCCCTAACGCGACATAAGCACCGCTTAGGTCCCTTGACGCGCGGCAGTCGCCGACCTCGTAGGCATTGCCCGAACACCAAAACTCCCAGCCATCGAGCTCGAATAGCCGGACAATATGCACCGAGCGTGGACTTGATGGCGCTGCCGCCGCCGGCAGGAGCGCGATGAGGCACAACATCCAACGAAACCGGCCCACCCTCACCCCAGCATCCCCACGACTTTCTCGAACAGTTAGCAGTTGGTCCGCCGTTTCATGCGACGAGGCTAAAGCGCCGAGCGAATGCCCGCAATGGGTCGTTAGCGGACATCCCCACCGCATCGAACGCTACCCTCTCGCCCTCCCTCCCCCTTGGCGCTATGGCCCAGCCAGCGCCAAGGGGAGCACCATGTCCAACACCGTCTACGTCATCAACGGGCCGAACCTGAACCTGCTCGGCTTGCGCGAGCCGGAGATCTACGGGTCCGACACGCTCGACGACATCGCCGGGCGGCTCGAGGACAAGGCCAAGGCGCTCGGGCTCGAGGTCG
Organism: uncultured bacterium; assembly: GCA_965977975.1. Taxonomy (GTDB): domain Bacteria; phylum Pseudomonadota; class Alphaproteobacteria; order Sphingomonadales; family Sphingomonadaceae; genus Croceibacterium_A. Next base: position 9,299 of record CBHCZH010000100.1, on the reverse strand, counting down.
AAGTGCGCCAGTCGAACCACGAGGGCCATTTGTGCGACTGGCTGCACGAGGCCCAGGCCGAGGGCGCCAAGGCGGTGCTGCTCAACGCCGGCGCGCTCACTCACACCAGCCTCGCGCTTTACGACGCGATCCGCTCGATCAAGACGCCGGTGATCGAGGTGCACATCTCCAATCCGCACGCGCGCGAGGCCTATCGCCACAAAAGCTACGTCGCGATGGCGGCCAAGGGAACCATCGCCGGCTTCGGCGCCTATGGCTACGAGCTCGCGCTCGAAGCGGCGGCACGGCTTTAGGATCCAGGCCCAGCCTGGATCCTTACCACCTTGCCAGCGCGGCGCCTCGCGCGCATAGCGCCGGGCTTGTTCGACCGGCACAAGGGGATCGCATGGCCGAAAGTGGGAAGAGCGGGCGCAACACCAGCATGAACGTCGACACCAAGATGGTGCGCGAGCTGGCCGAGCTGCTGGCCGAAACCGGCCTCACGGAGATCGAAGTCGAAGACGGCGACCGCAAGATCAAGGTCTCGCGCGGTGCTGTCGCGGCACCGGCAGCTCCGGCGATCGCGGTCGCGGCTCCGGCCGTCGCCCCGGCGCCTGCACCCGCGCCCGCGGAACCGGCGGTGCCCGACACCACCAACGCGGTCCGCTCGCCGATGGTCGGCACTGCGTATCTTTTCCCCGAGCCTGGTGCCGCCCCCTTCATCACGGTCGGCGACAAGGTGAGCGCTGGCCAGACGCTGCTGATCGTCGAGGCGATGAAGGTGATGAACCCGATCACCGCCCCGGCCGCCGGCACCGTCAAGCAGATCCTGATCGAGAACGCCCAGCCGGTCGAATACGACCAGCCGCTGGTCGTGGTCGGCTAGAACCGTGCCGATCACCCGGCTGCTGATCGCCAACCGCGGCGAGATCGCGTTGCGCATCCACCGCGCCGCGCATGAGATCGGCATCGAAACCGTGGCCGTCCATTCGACCGCCGATGCCGACGCGATGCACGTGCGGCTCGCCGACCATGCGATCTGCATCGGCCCGCCCCCCGCGAGCGACAGCTATCTCAACACCGCCGCGATCATCTCCGCCGCCGAGATCTCGGGCGCCGACGCGATCCACCCTGGTTATGGCTTCCTGTCGGAGAACGCGCAATTCGCCGAGATCGTCGAAGCCCACGATATCGCCTGGATCGGCCCCAAGCCCGAACATATCCGCACGATGGGCGACAAGGTCGAAGCCAAGCGTACCGCCGGCAAGCTCGGCCTGCCGCTGGTGCCCGGCTCCGACGGGGCGATCTCCGATCCTGTGGAAGCGGCACGGATCGCGGAGGCAATCGGCTATCCGGTGATCATCAAAGCCGCGTCGGGCGGCGGTGGGCGCGGGATGAAGGTCTGCACCAGCCCCGACCAGCTCGACACGCTGATGAAGCAGGCCGGCAACGAGGCCAAGGCCGCGTTCGGCGACGACACCGTCTATCTCGAAAAGTACTTGGGCAACCCGCGCCATATCGAATTCCAGGTGTTCGGCGACGGCAAGGGCAATGCGATCCACCTCGGCGAACGCGACTGCTCGCTGCAGCGCCGCCACCAGAAGGTGCTCGAGGAAGCGCCCTCGCCCGTGATCACCCGCGAAGAGCGCGCACGGATGGGCGGTATCGTCGCCAAGGCCATGGCCGACATGGGCTATCGCGGCGCGGGGACGATCGAGTTCCTCTGGGAGAACGGCGAGTTCTACTTCATCGAGATGAACACCCGCCTCCAGGTCGAGCATCCGGTCACCGAGATGATCACCGGCGTCGACCTGGTGCGCGAACAGATCCGCATCGCCGAGGGCAAGCCGCTTTCGGTTACCCAAGAGCAGATCGAGTTCAAGGGCCACGCGATCGAATGCCGGATCAACGCCGAGGACCCGAACACCTTCGCGCCTTCCCCCGGCCTCGTCACCGCGTACCACGCGGCGGGCGGCATGCACGTGCGGGTCGATAGCGGTCTTTACGCCGGCTACCGCATCCCGCCCTATTACGATTCGATGATCGCCAAGCTGATCGTCTACGGCCGCACCCGCGAAGGCTGCATCATGCGGCTGCGCCGCGCGCTCGAGGAAATGGTCGTAGAGGGCGTCAAGACCTCGATCCCGCTCCACCAGCGCCTGCTGCAGGAGCCCGACGTCCTGAGCGGCGACTATTCGATCAAATGGCTCGAGGAGTGGATGGCCAGGCGCGAGGGCTGATACAGGTCATCGAAGCGTCATTGTTCCGGCTCAGAGCTTGAAGCAAGTCTCAGGAGGCCGGCCATGCTGATCGATCGCCGATTGTTACTGAAGAGCGCCGCGCTGGGCGTCGGCTTGCTCGCTCTCCCAGCTTGGGCGCAAGCCCTCACCCTGCGCGGCTTTACGCATGACGTCGCGAGCGGCGAGCCCGCACCCAACCAGGTCATGTTGTGGACGCGGTACGTGCCCGATGCAGGTACGAGCGCTCATTTGCGGTGGCAGGTCGCGCGCGATGCGGAATTCGCGATCGTCGTGGCCGAGGGGGAAGTCCAGGCGGCGCCGGAGCGCGACTGGTGCGTCAAGCCGGTCGTCACAGGGCTCGCGCCGGGTGGTTGGTACTACTATCGCTTTGTTGACGCTGCCGGGAAGTCGTCGCCCGTAGGCCGCACACGTACCCTGCCCGATGGCCCGGTGGATAAATTCACGCTTGGAGTGTTTAGCTGCTCGAACCTGCCGTTCGGCTATTTCAACGCCTATGCCCACGCCGCCGGGCGGGCTGACATCGACGTCATGGTCCACCTCGGCGACTATATCTACGAATACCCGCGCGGCACTTATCCCTCGCTCGAGCAAGCGGTTGCGGGCCGCCAGATCTGGCCCGAGACCGAGACCATCGCGCTTGCCGACTATCGGCTGCGCTACGCATCCTATCGCCTCGACCCGGATCTGCAGCGGCTGCACCGGATGTTCCCGATGATCATGATGTGGGACGACCACGAAACCGCCAACAACAGCTGGATCGGCGGCGCGCAGAACCATCAGCCGGAAACCGAAGGGAGCTGGACCGTACGCAAGGCGGCCGTCATGCAGGCTTATCGCGAGTGGCTGCCGGTCTCGGACGAAACCTGGACCAGCTACCGTATCGGCGACCTCGCAGACCTGTTCCGTCCCGAAACGCGCCTCAGCGGCCGCGACAGGCAATTTGAAATCGCCGAGATCCTGCACAACAGGTCAGACAGGGCCATCGCGCTGCGTGAATTCCGTGACGGTCCCTGGCAGTCAGCCGATCGCAGCATGCTCGGTGCGGAGCAGGAACGCTGGCTTGCCGACGGACTGCGCCGTTCAACCGGCGACAACGTGAAATGGCAAGTGCTGTGCCAGCAGGTTATCATGGGCACGATGTCCTTCGCGCCCGAGATCGCAACCTTTTTCGGCGCCGACCAAAGCGACGCGTCGCGCCTGCGGTCGGAGCTTGCGCTGGCGGCGGAGCAAGAAGGGCTGCCGATGAATCTCGATATGTGGGACGGCTATCCGGCTGCTCGGTCGCGCCTCCTCGGCGCCAGCCAGGAAGCCGGTGCAAACCTCCTCGTCCTGTCAGGCGACAGCCACAACGCGTGGGCATTCGAGCTGCGCAACCAGCTGAGGCCGGCCGGCACTGAGTTTGCGGTGCAAAGCGTTACTTCGCCGGGCAACGAAAGCTCGATCCCCGTCGACCCGGCCGAAGTCGCCCGCGCCTATGTCGGCCGCAACGAGCAGCTCAAATGGGCCGAAACCAGCCGCCGCGGCTACTTGACCGTGCAGCTCACGCCAGCGCGCGCGACCGGAGAGTGGATATTTCTCGATACGGTGCGCGAGCAATCGCTAGTCGTCGCGAGCCGTCACACCATGCAAGTGGAGCACAAGACCAACCGCTTCGTCAGCACTTGAGCATGCTTAATGACGCTCGAGCAACCGCTCGACGCTGTCCTCGGTCGTGCTTGCCTTGCTCTTCTCGCCGGCGGCCTCCTCGCGTTCCAGGGCGGCTCGAATTCGCTCGATCTGTGAATCGGTGAGGTGCTCGATTCCGATGAACTGGCCGCGCGCCTTGTCGGCGGCGCGGATCAGCTCGTCGAGCTTGGCTTGGATCGCAGCGGCATCACGGTTCTGCGAGTTCTGGATCAGGAACACCATCAGGAACGTCACGATGGTGGTCCCGGTGTTGATAACCAGCTGCCAGGTGTCGGACCAGGCGAACAGGGGACCGGTCACGGCCCACACCAGCACTACCGCGGCCGCAAGCAAGAACGTCAGCGGCTGGCCCGACCAGTGCGAGATGCCGGTAGCGATCCGAGTGAAGATCCTGTCCATGCGCCGGAAAACGGAGGCACGGGGCGTTGGTGCCCGCGCGTGCTAATTCTCGCCTTCCCTCGCCTGGTACTCGAGCACGAAGCTGGGGTCGCATTCGTAGGGGAAGATGTACTGGCCGGGCTGTTTGGCCCACTCGATGAAGCGGGCGCCGTTGTTCTCGAGAACGGCCGGGTCCTCGAACCATTGCGTCGCCATCAGCCGCGTGCCGTCGGGGCTCAGCATGTAGCGTTCGACCATGTGAACCTGCTCGCTGTGGTCGAGCCCGTTGTTGGTGATCGTCGAAGCGGCGATGTGAGTGGTGTCGACGACCAGTTCGTCGCCGTCCCAGCGGCCGACCGAATGGCCCATCTTGGTATGCGGCGCATCAGCCGGTGGATGGCTGCGGCCGTCCATGAAGATCAGCCGGATCTGGTCGTAATACTCGTAGCGGAACACGATCAGGTCGCGGGTCTGGTCGACCTCGAACGGAAACGGGCCCTGCACCGAATAGACGATCGACGGTGGAGAGCAGACTTTCTGCAGCGTCATCTCATCCTCCGGCTGCCAGCTCTCCGCCCGGGCCAGGGCCTCGGCCGTGAGCTTCAAGCCGCCGAACTCCATCCGCGGATACTCCGGCGCACCGGTGTCCTCGATCACCACCGTGTTCGACGGCAGCTTGGCCATCAGCGCCGGGTTCGGCTCCCCGTCGAAAGCAAGGTTCCAGAAGCCCGTCAGATCGGGCTCGGCCAAAGCGGTCGTCGGGCAGGCCAGCAAGGCCAGGCCCAGGAGTGTCGCCCGCACAGTCAACTCTGGTCCTGGCGGCCGAACGGCGCGGTGCCGATCAGCCGGCCGTCGGCATGGACAGCGCGACGCAGGCGCAGGTACGGCTTGCCGTCGCGCGAAGGCCAGCCCTCGATGGTGATCTGGTCGCCCGGCTTGACGCTGGAACGGGTCCAGCCGCGCCGCTGCAGCACTACCGGCGCGTTGGTCTCCGCACGCCATTCGCGCACCCGGCCCTGCGCGTCGGTCACCTCGAGGACGATCGTGCCGTGCGGGTTGGTGAAGCGGAACGCGGTTACTTTCCCGCTGATGGTCACGTCCTTCGTGGAATCGAAATAGACCGCGAAGGAATGGTGCGCCTGCGCGGCGGGCGCCACACTGGCCAGCGCCAGGCCGACGAGCAGCGGCGATAGTCGCATGATCGGGCTCTCTCCCATAGTGCGGGCCCTGCTAGCATCGGGAAAGGCCGGGGGCCAAGCGCCGACCGCGGGGCCAAGCTCGCTTTCCCGGCCGATGGAATCGCGCGGCGGTCCTTGACCGGTTCGCCGCGGCGCATGCCGCGATCAGTCCAGCGGCACGCCGGGTTCGTTCTTGGCGGTGCGGATGGTCAGCGAAGTCTTGACGCTGGCGACATTGGGCGCGGGCGTGAGCTTGCTGGTGAGGAATTCCTGGAAGCTCTGCAGATCCTTGCTGACGATCTTGAGGATGAAATCGATCTCGCCGTTGAGCATGTGGCACTCGCGGACTTCGGGAAGCGCCTTGATGTGATTCTCAAAGGCTCGCAGATCCTCTTCCGCCTGGCTCTTGAGGCTGACCATCGCGAATACGGTGATGGTGAAGCCCAGGCTCGCGGCGTCGAGCTCGGCATGATAGCCCTTGATCACGCCGGCTTCCTCGAGCGCGCGGACGCGACGCAGGCACGGCGGCGCGGTCAGGCCCACGCGGCGTGCAAGGTCGACGTTGGTCACGCGCCCTTCGGCTTGCAATTCCGCCAGCAGGCGCCGGTCGATGCTGTCGAGCGTTGCCATGCGCTTCCCCGCCCTTGAAATTATCGGCCGCTGGGCGCGGCATCCCCCGAAATATTATTGTGTATGGCCGCAATTGTCCCGCTTTGCAACGCACGATGGGGAGGCCGTTCCCCCCCCGGCGAGACCGTCTATGCCGATGCTGCGCCCAAGTGCGCGTGTGCTTTTCTCGCCGGAGACCCGATGCTGTTCGACGACCGCCTCGCGACCGTGCTGCGCTATCCCGCGCAGAGCGAGCCGGGCGCGCGCACGCAGTACCGGCAACTGCTCGATCTGCTCGGCTCGTTGCCGCCGGGCGCCGCTAACGAACTGGTCGAGGCGGCGTATAACAGGTTGGGCGAGCTGGCCGAGGCCGTGCCGCAATCGGTCCAGTCGGCGATCCTGCGCGCGCCCGGCCTCAGGCTGCGCAACCGCGCGTTGGTCGCCTGGCTCGCGCGCGGGGAACCGCAAGCAGCGGCAGCGACGATGGCGACCGCTCAACTGAGCGAAAATGACTGGCTCTACCTGATCCCGCGCTTGCCGATAACCGCGCGCGGTTTCCTGCGCCATCGCCGCGATCTGCCATTCAGTGCGCGCCAGGTGCTCGACCGGCTCGGCGTCAGGGATCTGGTCCTGCCCGAACCCGACGTGCCCGACGCGCTGTTTCCCGCGCCTTCCGAGCGAAAAGCCCGCACCGACGAGCCATCCGAAGCCGAAGCCGAAGCCGGCATCGGTGCATTGGTGCGGCGGATCGAGGCCTTCCAGCGCGCACGCCGCGAAGGAGGCACGGCGCCGCGTCTGCCGCTCGAAGAGACGCGGCCATTCGATGCCGAGCTGACGCGGCACGGCCAGGCGTTCGACTTCGCGACCGATGTGGAAGGGGTGGTGAGTTGGGCGGACCCGGCGCTGGCACCGCTGGCTGTCGGCTTGCAACTCGGCCCACCACGACCCGGCGCGGTCGCCACGCTCGATGAGACGAGTGCGAGAGCCCTCGCGCGGCGACTCCCCGTGCGCGGCGCACGAATAGCGCTCGTCGGTCCGCCCGAGATCGCAGGCGAATGGCGCGTCGATGCGGCGCCGGTGTTCGCGCCCGCGACCGGGCAGTTTGCCGGCTATCAAGGCCGCATGCGCCGTCCGCAGCCGACCGCAGCGCGGCAACCCGAAGGTACGGCGGACCGGATGCGGCAACTGCTCCACGAGTTGCGTACCCCGGTGAACGCGATCCAAGGCTTCGCCGAGCTGATCCAGCAGCAAATGTTCGGCAGCGCTCCCAACGAGTATCGCGCGCTCGCCGCGGCAGTCGCGGTCGACGCAGCACGGATCATGGCCGGGTTCGACGAGATCGACCGGCTGGCCCGGCTGGAAACCGGCTCGCTGCGCCTCGACGAAGGCGAATGCGACTTGCGCGAAGTGCTCGGCCGCACGCTTCGCCGGCTCGAAGGGGTGCTGCGCCCACGTAGTTCGCGAATCGAGCTCGCCACGCACGGATCGCCCTTCACCGTCGGTATGGACGAAGCCGACGCGATGCAACTCGCGTGGCGGCTGCTCGCAACGCTTGCAGGCGCGCTTGCACCGGGTGAGATCGTTGATTTGATTCTCACCGGTGACGGAGAGCAGGTGATGCTCGACGCGGATTTGCCAGCCGCACTCGCCGGCAACGGCGACCCTTTCGCGGCTTCCGCGCCGGCCTATCCACGCGCGATCTCGGCCGGGATGTTCGGCACTGGCTTTACCCTGCGCTTGGCTCGCGCCGAGGCAATGGCCATCGGCGGCACGCTCGAACCGGATGAGGACCGGCTGCGGTTGGTCCTGCCGGTCTTGACCGTCTCGCGAGGCGCCCATACGCATGGTCGGGAGGGGAACGGCGGTCGATAACGAAAGGAACGGGCGGGCGATGCGATCGATACTCGATCCACCCCCGCGCTCAGCCGGCGCCCGGTTCGAGCCGGAGTTCGGCCAGCGCTTCCTGGTCACGGTTGATGCCGAGGAAGAATTCGATTGGTCTCGGCCGCTCGCGCGTGAGGGCCATGGGCTGAACCACGTACCGGAACTGGCTCGATTCCAGGAGTTTTGCGAAAGCGAAGGGGTCGTGCCGGTCTACCTGGTCGACTGGCCGATCGCGCAGTCGTCCATAGCCGCCGAGATTCTGCGCGAGGCCATCGCCGCCGGCAAGGCCGAGGTCGGCGTCCAGCTCCACCCTTGGGTCAATCCGCCGTTCGAAGAAGAAGTCACCCCGCACAACTCGTTCGCGGGCAACCTGCCGGGCGAGCTGGAGCGAGGCAAGTTCCGTGCCCTGCGCGACGCGATCGAGCGCAGCTTCGGAGCCGCGCCGACGATCTACCGCGCCGGCCGTTACGGCGTCGGGCCGAACAGCGCCGAGATGCTGGCCGAAGGGGGTATCGCGATCGACACTTCGGTGCGCGCCAACTTCGACTACAGCGCCGGCGAAGGACCCGACTTCCGCCGCCACCCGCTCGTCCCGTACTGGCTCGACGAGGCGAAGAGCCTGCTCGAGTTGCCGCTGACCACTGTGTTCTGGGGCATGCTGCGCCGTCAGGGCGCCTGGCTCTATCCGATGCTCTCGCGTGTGCCGATCGTGCGCGCCGCACTGGCCCGAGCCGGCCTGCTCGAGCGGATTCCGCTGACTCCCGAAGGCGTCACCGTCGACGAGGCGATCCGTGGTATCGATATTGCGCTGGACGATGGGCTGCCGGTGCTCGTGCTGTCGTTCCACAGCCCGTCGCTGCAAGCGGGCCATACGCCCTACGTGCGCGACGAGGACGACGTCGAGGCCCTCTACGACTGGTGGCGGCGGGTGTTCGCCTATCTCGAGCTGCGCCAGGTCAAGCCAACCACGGTTGCAGAGATCCTGGGCGCGGTGCGGCGCTGAATCCCCCTCCCGCGTGCGGGAGGGGTTAGGGGTGGGTCAGGTGCGCAGGTGGCTGACAGGCGCACCCCTGGCCCTCCCCACAAGCGGGAGGGGAGTCCTTGCCATCCTCCCGCCCCAACGCTACCTCGCCCACGCGCAAGCGGCGGATGGGGCCTGTAGCTCAGCGGTTAGAGCTGGCCGCTCATAACGGCTAGGTCCCAGGTTCGAATCCTGGCGGGCCCACCACGTCGCAGGCGCAAGGTCCGCACCGGATCGGTCGGGGAGTAGCGCAGCCTGGTAGCGCATCTGCTTTGGGAGCAGAGGGTCGCAGGTTCGAATCCT
>CBHCZH010000099.1:0-13179 GCA_965977975.1 uncultured bacterium | reverse complement strand
GGTCGACTACGTCGGCGCCGGCACGATCGAGTTCATCGCCGACGCCAGCGAGGGACTGAGCGCCGATCGCATCTTCTTCATCGAGATGAACACCCGGCTGCAAGTCGAGCATCCGGTGACTGAGGAGATCACCGGGGTGGACCTCGTAGAGTGGCAGCTCAGGGTGGCCAGCGGGGAGCCGCTGCCGTTGAAGCAGGAGGAGCTGAAGATCGACGGCTGGGCGATCGAAGCGCGGCTCTATGCCGAGGATCCGGCGACGGGTTTCCTGCCGTCCATTGGCTGCTTGGAGCTGTTCTCGCTACACCATGGCGCGAGCGGAGAGCGATTCGAGACGGGCTATACGGAGGGCGACACAGTGACGCCCTTCTACGATCCGATGCTGGCAAAAATCGTGACGCGAGCGGCGAGCCGGGAGCTTGTCCTGAAGCGTCTCGTTAAGCTGGTGTCTGCGCTTCGCGCCTGGCCGGTGCGAACCAACGCCACCTTCCTCGGTCGTTGCTTGTCGCACCCGGAGTTTGCAGCGGCGCGCATCGACACGGGATTCATCGCACGCCACCACGATGAGCTGACCGAAGGACTGGGCAAGCCGTCGGCTGCCATGCTGAGGACAGCCGCCCGTTCGGTCGTGGGGGCGGTCAGACGGCAGAACGAGGGCCCGGCTTCGTTGTCCTCGGTCTACAAGCCGCATGGCGGCAGCGATCCATGGACCAGCTTCGACATGTTCGGCTTTCGGCTCGCCCGCCCATCTGACCCAACCGTTCGCCTGCAATACGGCGAAGAGATCGCGACCGCCGAGTTTGACCCCCAGTGGCCGACTGATCGCTCGCCTTCGCCCACTGTCATTACCGAGCGGAAGGGCTGGCAGATTGTTCATCAAGACGGTGAGACGATCGGCTTCCGCCTCGCTCGAGAGGAAGGAGCCACCGCGGGGTCGGCAAGCGACGGCGCGATCCTCGCGCCGATGCCGGGTAAGGTGATCGCGGTCGATATCGCCGCGGGCGAGGCGGTGGCAAAGGGCCAGCGAATGCTCGTGCTCGAGGCGATGAAGATGGAGCATGCCCTGACCGCGCCCTTCGACGGGACAGTGTCGGAGCTGGCCGTAAGCGAGGGCCAGCAGGTCCAGGTCGAGGCGCTGCTCGCGCGGGTGGAGAAGGCTACGGAATAGAGCCGTTCGCCCTGACTTGTCGAAGAGTCGCCCTTCCTCTCAGCGCCGCGCTCGATGGAAAAGCGATCGTTCGACAAGCTCGGAACAATACAGAACAATGGGGTCTTGTTTGGTGTCGCGAGCGCAGGCACTGAAAGCGCAAACAGGGATGAGGGATCACAACGCATGACCGAAGCCGCCGCGACCGCGCAAGATGACGCGCCGATCAAGAGCTCGCAAGTCAAGGTCATCGCGGCCAGCTCGCTCGGCACGATCTTCGAGTGGTACGACTTCTACCTCTACGGCCTGCTCGCCACGGTGATCACCGCGCAGTTCTTCTCCGGCGTCAACGAGACGACCGGGTTCATCCTCGCGCTCGCCGCGTTCGCCGCGGGGTTCGCGGTGCGGCCGTTCGGGGCGCTGGTGTTCGGGCGGATCGGCGACCTGGTGGGGCGCAAGAACACCTTCCTGGTCACGATGGGGATCATGGGCGCCTCGACCTTCGCGGTCGGGCTGTTGCCGAGCTACGCGAGCGTGGGCACCGCCGCGCCGCTGATGCTGGTCGGCCTGCGGCTGCTGCAGGGCCTGGCGCTCGGTGGGCAGTATGGCGGCGCCGCGACTTATGTCGCCGAGCACGCGCCCGAAGGGAAGCGCGGGTTCTACACCAGCTTCATCCAGACCACGGCGACGCTTGGCCTGTTCGCCGCGCTGCTGATCGTGATCGGGACGCGCACCTGGATGGGCGAGGAGGCGTTCGCGAGCTGGGGCTGGCGGCTGCCGTTCTTCGCCTCGGCGATCCTGCTCGGCGTGTCGCTGTGGATCCGGCTGCAGCTCAACGAAAGCCCGGTCTACCAGCAGATGAAGGACGCCGGCGCGACCTCCAAAGCGCCGCTGACCGAAGCGTTTGGCAACTGGCGCAACGCGCGGCTGGTGCTGATCGCGCTGCTCGGCGCGGTCGCGGGCCAGGCGGTGGTCTGGTACACGGGCCAGTTCTACGCGCTGTTCTACCTCGAGCGGATCCTCAAGGTCGACGGCGGCACGGCGAACGTGCTGATCGCCACCGCCCTGCTGATCGGCACGCCGTTCTTCGTGTTCTTCGGCTGGCTCAGCGACAGGATCGGCCGGAAGCCGATCATCATGACCGGCTGCGCGCTCGCCGCGCTGCTGTACTTCCCGCTGTTCGGCGCGTTGACCGAAGCGGCCAACCCCGCGCTGGCCAGCGCCCAGGCGCGTTCGCCGGTGACGGTCGTGGCCGACCCCGCGAGCTGCTCGGTGCAATTCGACCCGATCGGCAAGGCGACCTTCGACAAGACCGGCTGCGATATCGCCAAGTCGGCGCTCGCCAAGGCAGGCGTCCCCTATGCCAACCAGGCGACGCCGGGCGCCACCGTGGTCATGATCGGCGAGACCCGAGTGCCGGTCACCGACAAGGCGAGCTTTGATGCCGCGCTGCCGGGCCTGCTGGCGGACGCGGGCTATCCGGCGGCGGGCGAGACGCCCGAGCTCAACAAGCCGCTCGTGGTGGCGATCCTGTTCGTGCTCGTCCTGCTGGTGACGATGGTCTACGGGCCGATCGCGGCGCTGCTGGTCGAGCTGTTCCCGGCGCGCATCCGCTACACCGCGCTGAGCCTTCCGTACCACATCGGCAATGGCTGGTTCGGCGGCTTCCTGCCGACGATTGCATTCGCGATGGTCGCGGCGACCGGCGATATCTACGCGGGTCTCTGGTATCCGGTCGGCGTGGCCGTGCTGACGCTGGTGGTCGGGCTGCTGTTCCTGCCGGAGACCTTCCGCCGGCGCATTGATCACGGAAGCTGAAGTCCCCCTCCCGCAAGCGGGAGGGGAGTTACTTCACCTTGGGCGGATTGAGCCGCCGGAACAGCCGCCCTCCTTCGCTGAAGGTCACCAGCAGCAGCGCGCTGGTGCTGCAGATCAGCAGGGCGTGGGCGAACGGCTGCGCGGTGCCGTCGTAGGCCTGGCCGATCACCAGCCCGACCACGGCCGCGCCGAACATGCGGAAGAAGGTCTGGATCGAGCTCGCCGAGCCGGCGATAGCCGCGAACGGCTGCATCGCGATCGAACCGAAATTGGCGCCGAGGAAGCCGAGCAGCGCGAGGTTGGTCGCCATCAGCGGTATGAACCAAGCGAGGCTGTCGGGCCGGTAATGCGAAGCCCAGACCTGGATCATCGAGACGAGGATGAACACGAACACACCCGTATGCGATACGCGCCGCGCCCCGAACCGCTCGACGATCCGCGAGTTGACGATGTTGGAGACCACCATCATCGCCGCAGTGCCGCCGAACACCAGCGGGAACATGTCGCCCGCGCCGAAGTGCTCGCCGATCAGCTGCTGGGCGCTGTTGACGTAGCCAAACACCGACCCGATCAGCAGCATCGTGCCGAGCACATAGCCTATCGAGGCGCGGTTGATCAGCGCCACACGCATGTTGCGGGCGATCACCGGAAGGTCGATCTTCTGGCGGTAAGCCGGGTCGAGCGTCTCGGGCAGGCGCGTGTATGCCCAGATCCCGGCAATGACGCCCATCAACGCGAGGCCGACGAAAATCCACCGCCACCCGGCAAAAAGCAGCACCGCCTGGCCCAGGCTGGGCGCGATCACGGGCACGGCGATGAACACCGCGCTGACCAGGCTCATCAACCGCGCCATGCGGTCGCCTTCGTACTGGTCGCGGATGATCGCGTTGGGCACCACCATCAGCCCCGCGGTGAGCACGCCCTGGACGCCGCGCAGTATCAGCAGGGTGGTGAAGTCCTCGACCAGCGCGATCAGCAGCGAGAACACCGCGTAGCTCGCCAGCGAGAGCAGCAGCAGGGGGCGCCGGCCGAAGCGGTCGGCGAACGAGCCGGGCACGAGACAGCCGATGCCGTTGGCGAGCAGATAGACCGCCACCACGAGCTGGCGCCGGTTCCCCTCGCCCGCGCCGAGCTCGCGCGCCATGTCGTCGAGCGCGGGCAGCATGCCGTCGATGGCCAGGGCATTGAGACTCATCAGCAGCGCGACCATCACCACCAGCTCGCGCCGGCCGATGATCCTTTTGCCGTGAGGAACGCCCGTGATCGTGCCCATGGAAGGCGCCTTGCCTACTGTTGCAATGCGGCACAACGATTAGATTGCCCGAATGGCGACTCCCGCCCCGACCGACGACGAGGACGAAGCCGCGCTCGGGCTGCGCAAGATCATCCACGTCGACATGGATGCCTTCTTCGCCAGCGTGGAGCAGCGCGACAACCCGGAGCTGCTTGGCAGGCCGGTCGCAGTCGGCGGCGGCGGGACGCGCGGGGTAGTCGCGGCGGCCAGCTACGAGGCGCGCAAGTTCGGCGTCCGCTCGGCAATGCCCGGGGCCACGGCGCGGCGGCTGTGCCCCGACCTGATCTTCACCAGGGGCCGCTTCGACGCCTACCGCGAGGTCTCGAACCAGATCCGCGCGATCTTCCGCGAATTCACCCCGCACGTCGAGCCATTGAGCCTCGACGAAGCTTATCTCGACGTCACCGAGGACTTGCGCGGGATCGGCTCGGCGACCCGCATCGCCGAGCTGATCCGCGAGCGCATCCGCGCCGAGACCCGGCTCACCGCGAGCGCCGGGGTCAGCTACAACAAGTTCCTCGCCAAACTGGCGAGCGACCAGAACAAACCCGACGGCTTGTGCGTGATCCGTCCCGGGCAAGGCGCGGCGTTCGTGCAGTCGCTGCCGGTGCGCCGCTTCCACGGCATCGGTCCGCGCGGGTCGGAGAAGATGGCCAGGCTCGGGATCGTGACCGGGGCCGATCTCGCGGCGAAGGACATCGCCTGGCTGCGCCAGCACTTCGGCAGCTTTGCCGACTACCTCTACCGCGCCGCCCGTGGCATCGACTTGCGCCCCGTGCGCGCCAACCGCATCCGCAAGTCCCTGGGCAGCGAGCGGACCTTCAACGAGGACCTGTCGAGCGGCGCGGCGCTGCGCGAGGCGCTCGACAACATCATCGATATCGTCTGGCCGCAGATCGCCGAGCGGAACCTCAAGGGCCGCACCGTGACGCTGAAGATGAAGTACACCGACTTCCAGCTCGTGACCCGCGCCAGGTCGCTCCCGCACGCGGTTGCCGACAAGGCCGAGTTCGCCAAGGTGGCGCGCGCCCTGCTCGACGAGCAGCTGCCGCTACCGCTGCCGATCCGGCTGATGGGCCTGACGCTAAGCTCACTCGAGGGTGAGAAGGACGATCGCCCCCGCGACGAAGCTCAACTATCGCTGTTGTAGGGCCCAGGCCCGCCGGAGCCGTTCGGCGGCGAGGCTCGCCAGCCCCGGCGGCAGAGCATCGCGTGCAAACCAACCAAGCTCGACGATCTCACGCCCGTCGGCGTGTGGCTCGCCGGCGAAGCGGGCGGTGAAGACGTAGACCCGGTGCGGCGCACCGTAAGGCCACTCGTCGAATTCGGCGGCGAGAGCGAGCGCGGCGAGCTCACAGCCGAGCTCCTCACGCATCTCGCGCCGGGCGCAATCGGTCGGATCCTCATGGCGGCCGAGCCCTCCGCCCGGCAACGACCAGCGGCCCGAGCCATAGCCGTGTCGCACCAGCAGGACGTGGCCATCCTCGTCGGTCGCCACCACGGAAACCCCGGCGTGCGGGCGCTTCGTCAATCGCCGCCAGGCATTGCGCAACCGGTGTGCCACCCGCAGCCCGACGCGATGCAGCGGGGCGGGGATCAGCTGAAGCACGTGACCGGCTGGCGCGCCGCGGAGAGCAGGCGCGCAACGGGCAAGTCGTTCTCACCCATCGCCGCCGCCTCGAACAATGCACGCTTGCCCGTGCCGCGGATCACGAACAGCAGCTCGTCCGAATCGAGCAGCGCCGGCATGGTCAGGGTAATGCGGTCGAACGGCGCCTCGGGCGGCAGCGGATCGGGCGTCAGGCACCGGATGCGCTGCGGATCGTCCGCTCGCGGGTCGGCGCTGGGAAACAGCGAGGCGATGTGCCCGTCATCGCCCATGCCCAGCCAGGCGAGGGCGAAATGCGGGACTTCCTCCATCGTGCTCAGGGTTACGACTTCGGCGCCGGCCGGCTCGAGCAAGCCGCGGATTTTGCCCGTGTTGCTGGCCGGATGATCCTCGGGCACTCGGCGGTCGTCACCGGGCCAGACGGTGACGCGGCGCCAGTCGAGCGGATAGCCGCGCAGCGCCGCGAGGATCGGGAACGGCGTCGAACCCCCGGGCACGGTGATCGCGACCGGCGCATCGCTTGCCGCCAGCGCTGCCTGCAGGCGTCCGGCGAGCCATTCGGCGATCCGCTCGTCGCTTGCGCCTTCGATGATGTCGATGTGTGCCATCAGCCCAGTATGCCGCGCGCATCGAGCCCCGTCACGATGGCGGCGACGATAAGCAGTCCGGCAACCGCATGGCGCAGGAGCCGAAGCGGCAGGTGCGCCTCCCAGTCATGGCCGAGCGACCACGCCGCGGTCAGGGCCGCGCCGCTCCCCAGGGCGCCGCCAGCTGCTGCGAGCCACGGCGCTCCCGTGGCGCCCGCCAGCGCGAAGACCAGGAAACCCGCCGCCGCGGTCAATTGCGAGGCGCCGAGCACGATCAGAATCGCACCGAACGAGCGCGTTGGCTCGGCCGGCGCACGACCCGGGCGGAGCACGATGAGCTCGATCCCGGCCAGGAGCAGCGCGATCGCCACTAACATCGCCTTGGCGTCCGGCCCGAGCTGCGCGGCAATTCCGGCCCCGAGCCACGCAGACAGCGCGCAGGCGAGAATGCAGGCGAACCAGCAGGCCGCCAGCAGCCCCATGCCGGTTCCCAGCGAGGCCGAAAGCCGCGCCACCCGTACCGCCTCGCGTCCGCCGAGCGTGGCAGCCGCGGCGGCGATCATTGCGAGAAAGAAGGATGGCAAGCGGTCAAACCGAAGAAGGGATTGGAGCGGGTGAAGGGAATCGAACCCTCGTCGTAAGCTTGGGAAGCTTCTGCTCTGCCATTGAGCTACACCCGCATATCAAGCACTTAGCCATATCCAGCGGCACCATTTTGCAGTGCGTTGTCCAGCAAGGCCGATGCCGCGGCTTTGCATCCTTCCTCGGAGCCGGTCAATCCCCGCCACAGCGCCGCGTCGCTACGTCATGGCAGCCGGTGTGAGAGCATGGCGCCCAGGGCGGGCATAATTGACTTGTTAATATAAGGATATCTATATATGAGGTCGAGCGCGACGGATCGACCATCCTCGCCCCAGCAAAGGTGTTGTCATGAGCGAAATTGTCGGACTGCACCCCCTGGCTGAGGCGCCGCCGCTCTTTGCCGGCCTGCCTGGCGACATCTCGGTTTCCTTCGAGTTCTTCCCGCCGAAGACCGATGCGGCCGCCCACCAACTCTGGGCCACGATCGACTCGCTCGCCGTGTGCGCGCCGGCTTTCGTATCCGTGACTTACGGAGCCGGAGGAACGACCCGCGATCGTACCATCACGACCGTCGAACGAATTCAGACCGGGGCGCAGCTTCCCGTAGCTTCGCACCTGACCTGCGTCGATGCCAGCAAAAGCCAGGTGAACTCCGTGGCCGAACGGCTCTGGGAGTTGGGCATACGGCACATCGTCGCGCTCCGCGGAGACGGAACCTCACCCGGTGCGCGGTTCGAGCCGCATCCGGAAGGCTATAGAAGTGCCGCCGAGCTCGTCGCCGGCCTGCGGCAGATCGCGCCGTTCGAGATTTCCGTGGCGGCATACCCGGAGGTTCACCCGGATGCGGCCAGTCCTGAGGCCGATCTCGACAACCTCAAGCGCAAGATCGACGCCGGCGCGGACCGGGCGCTCACCCAGTTCTTCTTTTCCCCCGACACGTTCCTTCGCTTCCGCGACCGAGCGGCGGCCGCAGGGATCGATGTTCCGATCGTGCCCGGCATCCTTCCGATCACCAATTTCGACCAGACTCGGCGTTTCGCTTCCGCGTGCGGCGCCGAGGTTCCACTCTGGATGGAGCCGGTCTTCTCGGGGCTCGATCAGCATCCGGAGACCCGTCAGCTGGTCGCGGCGACTCTGGCCGCCGAGTTCTGCCGCAAGCTCTATGCGGGCGGGGTTCGCGAGTTTCACTTTTACACTCTCAACCGGCCGGAGCTGACCAAGGCAATCTGTCACCTCCTCGGCAAGCGGGTTCCGGCGCAGGTAAGGCAGGCGGCATGACGGCGCGCGAGCGGCTGCGCGACGAAGCGGCGCAGCGCATCCTGATATTCGACGGCGCCTTCGGCACGATGATCCAAGGGTACCGCTTGGCCGAGGCGGATTTCGCCGGCGAGCTCGGACTGACCGACAGCCAGCATGGCAACAACGACATCCTCGCCCTGACCCGGCCCGACGTGATCGAAGCGATCACGCGCGGATATCTCGAGGCGGGCTCGGACCTCGTCGCGACCAACACCTTCTCGGCCAATCGGATCAGCCAGGCGGATTACGGCGCGCAGGGACTGGTACCGGACATCAACATCGCCGCGGCCAGGATCGCCCGCCGGCTCGCCGACGAGTTCAGCGGCGCCGACGGCCGCCCGCGTTTCGTGGCCGGTGCGATCGGCCCGACAAACAAGACTTTGTCGCTGTCCCCGAAGGTCGAGGACCCGGGCTTTCGCGAGATCGGCTTCGACTACCTGGCCGAAGTCTACCGCGAGCAGGCCGAGGCGCTCGTCGAGGGCGGAGTCGATTTCATCCTCGTCGAGACGATTTTCGACACCCTCAACGCCAAGGCGGCGATCTTCGCCGTCCGCCAGCTAGAGCGCGAGCTGGGGCGCGAGATCCCGCTGATGCTGTCGATGACGCTGACCGACCTGTCGGGCCGCAATCTTTCGGGCCATACGGTCGAGGCGTTCTGGTATGCGATCCGCCATGCCGACCCGGTGGCAGTCGGACTCAACTGTTCGTTCGGCGCCGAGCAGCTGCGGCCGCACGTCCAGCTGCTGAGCCGCATCGCCGATACGTTGCTCATCACCTATCCGAACGCCGGACTGCCGAACGAACTCGGCGATTATGACGAGCAGCCCGAAACCACCGCCGGGCTGCTGCGCGAATGGGCTGAGCTCGGCTGCGCCAACATCCTCGGCGGCTGCTGCGGCTCGACACCCGCGCACATCGCGGCGATCGCCTCGGCAGTTGGTGGCCTCGCCCCGCGCCGGCTGGCCGAACCGCCGCGCGAGACGCGCCTTGCCGGGCTAGAGCCGTTCGCGATGGCGAGCTGACATGGCGACCGCATTCCAGCTCGACGAAGAACCGGGCACCGACATCGCCACCTCCCGCTTCGTCAACATCGGCGAGCGCACCAACATCACCGGTTCGGCTCGGTTCAAGAAGCTCATCCTCGCCGGCGATTATGCGAGCGCCGTCGAAGTCGCTCGCCAGCAAGTCGAGAACGGCGCCCAGATAATCGACGTCAACATGGACGAGGGGCTGCTCGATTCGGTCGAGGCGATGGTCACATTCCTCAACCTGATCGGTGCGGAGCCGGACATCGCCCGTGTTCCGGTGATGATCGACAGCTCCAAATGGGAAGTGATCGAGGCCGGACTCAAGTGCGTCTCGGGCAAGCCGATCGTCAATTCGATCAGCATGAAGGAGGGCGAGGAAGCATTCCTGGCCCACGCCCGCAAGTGCCTCGATTACGGCGCCGCGGTGGTGGTCATGGCGTTCGACGAGGTCGGCCAGGCCGATACCAAGGCGCGCAAGGTCGAGATCTGCAGCCGGGCCTACCGCCTGCTCACCGGCATAGGCTTTCCGCCCGAGGACATCGTCTTCGACCCTAACATCTTCGCCGTCGCCACCGGAATGGAAGAGCACGACCGCTACGCGCTCGATTTCATCGAGGCGGTGCGCGAGATCAGGGCCAACTGCCCGCACGTCCATTGCAGCGGCGGCCTTTCGAACCTCTCGTTCAGCTTCCGCGGCAACGACACGGTCCGCCGGGCGATGCATTCGGTGTTCCTCTACCACGCGATTCCCGCGGGGCTCGACATGGCGATCGTCAATGCCGGCGAGCTCGACGTCTACGACACGATCGACCCGACGCTGCGCGACGCGTGCGAGGACGTGATCCTGTACCGCCGCGCGGACGCGACCGAGCGGCTCATCGCGCTCGCCGAAACGTACCGCGGCCGATCCGTCGAGGAGGACAGGCAGTCGGCCGAGTGGCGCAGCCTTCCGGTCAACGAACGGCTCGCCCATGCGCTCGTCAAGGGCATCGATGCGCACATCGTCGAGGATACCGAGGAGGCGCGGCTTACGGTCGCGGCGCGGGGCGGCAAGCCCATCGAGGTGATCGAGGGTCCGCTGATGGACGGCATGAACGTCGTTGGCGACCTGTTCGGGTCGGGCAAGATGTTCCTGCCGCAAGTCGTCAAATCGGCGCGCGTCATGAAGAAGGCCGTGGCCCACCTGATCCCGTTCATCGAGGCAGCGAAGGAACAGGGCGCTAAGGCAAAGGGCCGCATCGTGATGGCGACCGTGAAGGGCGACGTTCACGACATCGGCAAGAACATCGTCGGGGTCGTCCTGCAGTGCAACGGCTACGAGGTGATCGACCTGGGCGTGATGACGCCGTGGACGAAGATCATCGAGACCGCGCAGGCCGAAGGCGCCGACATGATCGGGCTGTCCGGGCTCATCACCCCGTCGCTCGACGAGATGGTCACCGTCGCGCAGGAAATGCAGCGCGCCGAGCTGTCGATCCCGTTGCTGATCGGCGGCGCGACGACCAGCAAGGTGCACACCGCATTGCGCATCGAACCGGCTTATGAGGGGCCGGTAGTTCACGTTCTCGATGCCTCCCGCGCCGTGGGCGTCGCCAGCAGGCTGCTTTCCGAGACCCAACGCGACGACTTCGTCACCGCGACGGCGGACGAGTACACGAAGATCCGCGAAGCGCGGGCAGGCAAGGAAAAATCGACCCTGCTTTCGCTCGAGGAAGCGCGCGCCAAAGGGTTTCGCGCCGACTTCGGCCTCAAGCCGCCGGCGCCGTGCCAACCGGGCCTGCACGCGTTCGAAAGTTGGGACCTCGCCGACCTCCAGGCGTACTTCGACTGGACGCCGTTCTTCCGTGCCTGGGAGCTCGCGGGTACGTTCCCGCAGGTGCTCGACGATCCCGTCGTCGGCGAGAGCGCGCGCAGCCTCTATGCCGACGCGCTCGCGATGCTCGAGACCATCGTCGCCGAGAAATGGCTCGTCGCCCGGGGCGTGTGCGGTTTCTGGCCGTGCCGGCGCGAGGTTGACGACGTCGTGCTCGACGACGGGACGCGGCTCCCGTTCC
Organism: uncultured bacterium; assembly: GCA_965977975.1. Taxonomy (GTDB): domain Bacteria; phylum Pseudomonadota; class Alphaproteobacteria; order Sphingomonadales; family Sphingomonadaceae; genus Croceibacterium_A. The sequence continues at coordinate 1,764 of CBHCZH010000099.1, read as the reverse complement.
TGCGCCAGCAAGTCGGCAAGAGCCGCGACCGGGCCAATTTCTCGCTCGCCGACTTCGTCGATCCCGAGGGTGATTGGATCGGCGGCTTTGCGGTCGCGATCCACGGCATCGAGCCGCATCTCGCCCGTTTCCAGAGCGCGCACGACGACTATTCGGATATCCTGCTAAAGGCGCTCGCCGACCGCTTCGCCGAAGCGTTCGCTGAGCGGCTGCACCAGCACGTACGGACCACGCTGTGGGGCTACGCGCCAGGAGAGCAGTTGACCAACGCAGCGCTGATCCGCGAGGAATACCGCGGCATCCGCCCGGCCCCGGGCTACCCGGCGTGCCCCGACCACAGCTTGAAACCGATGTTGTTCGACCTGCTGTCGGCGCAGGACAAGGCGGGCATCGTCCTCACCGAAAGCCAGGCGATGTTGCCGACCGCGGCGGTATCGGGCTTCTATTTCGCCCATCCCGAGAGTGAGTATTTCGGCGTCGCGCGGATCGGCCGCGACCAGCTCGAGGAATACGCCGGGCGGCGCGGCATCGACCTCGCGACTGCCGAACGCTGGCTGAGGCCCAACCTCGAATGAGCGCAGCCGAGAACTGTGCACAAACCTTTGCGGCAAGCGCGGCTCGCATTGCCGATATAAGGACATCGTTATATCCGGTGAGTGTGCGGATTGAACCGATCATGAGCGCGCTGGCCGACCCCACGCGGCTGCGGATCATGCGCCTGCTCGCCCACATGGAGCTGGCAGTCGGAGAACTCGCCCAAGTACTCGGCCAGAGCCAACCGCGAGTGTCCCGCCATGTCGGCATTCTTTGCGACAGCGGATTGGCGGAACGGCGTCGCGAAGGAAGCTGGGTTTTCCTGCGCCAGGCGATCTCGATCGGGTCCGCGCGTCCATTGGCGTCCGCCGTGGCGCGCATGTTGGCAATGGCCGAGGAAGAAGATGACGGCTTTGCCGCCCGCTGTGGCGAGGACAGACGACACCTCGCGGCGATACGCTCCGGCCGGGAAAAGCACGCTGCCGAATTCTTTGCGCGGCACGCGCCCGAATGGGACAAGATCCGGGCCTTGCTCGGCCCCGCGCAGAAGGTGGAGGCGGCTCTTCTCAAAGGGCTGGGCAACGATGGGCTGGGCGCGCTGCTCGATGTCGGCACGGGAACCGGCCGGATCGCCGAGCTTTTGGCGGACAGGGCCGACCATGTCGTCGCTCTGGACCGCAGCCCGGAGATGCTTCGTCTCGCCCGGGCCCGGCTGCAAAAGCTCCCGCCGGAGCGCTGGGAGCTTGTCCACGGCGATTTCTCGGCTCTGCCGTTCGAGGCGGATACTTTCGATACCGTCGTCCTTCACCAAGTCCTGCACTACGCGCACGAGCCCGCCTTTCCTCTCGGCGAGGCGGCGAGGGTCTGCCGAGCCGGTGGACGGATCGCGATCGTCGACCTCGCTGCGCACGAGCGGGAAGAGCTTCGCAACCGCCATGCGCATGTGCGGCTCGGTTTCGGCGACGAGCAGATGCTCGAGATGCTGACCGAAAGCGGTTTCACACCCACGCCTCCCGCCGTCCTGCCCGGCAAGGGATTGACCACCAAGATCTGGATCGCCTCGCGCGATGAAAAGACAACCGCAAGTCCTGCCTTGAGGCAGGTGAAAGGCACATTGTGACCCAAACCCTCGCTCCCGAACCGCAAGTCCGCGCCGAGCAGTCGCGCGACAAAGGCAACCGCTTCTGGCACGACAGTCTCGAGGATGCCGATCCGGAGGTTGCGTCGATC
>CBHCZH010000098.1:0-13229 GCA_965977975.1 uncultured bacterium | reverse complement strand
TGTGCATGGGGTACGAGCGGTTCAAGCTGGTCGAGGGGTACGGCATACCGGATCGATTCCCGGACCACCCCATCGCTTTATGGGGAGGCGGACAGAGGTCCTACACCTTCACTAAGCGCTCCTCGGGCCCGTTCGGGGAGGACATCCCCGGCCCCTGGGTCGATCGCGATACGATGTTTGCAATGCTCGCCGCGCGCGGGATGGGATGGTTCGACATCCACGCCACGACGAAAGGCTCGTGAAATCGGCCGGTGTCCGCGGGACCTGCCGTTGATCGTTGTCGGCAGCATCTCCCACACCGCAACTATCGCCGCTGTTGCGGCTGGCCGTTCGGCCGATATGCGGGGAATCGGCCTCGATATCGAGCGCGCGGCGCACTCGACTCGGCAATGTGGCCCATACTTTGTCCCGCGCAGAAATCATGCGATTGGAAGAGGCCGATGCGTTCCGCCAAGCATCAGTGGCGACGCCATTCGGTGCCAAGGAGGCTTTTACAAGGCGTGGTGGCCACTCACGCGGAAAGGCTCGATTTCCTGGATATCGAAGTCGATGTCCGCGGTACGCCGCTTCGCACACCCACGAAACCGGAAGAATGGGATAGGGATGCTTGGCACGGCGGAGCGGTGTCCTTTCCAGCACGGACAAGCTCGCCGCGGCGGCTATCATTATCCCGCCGCAAGGCCCGATCGCGAGCCGGCAGGCTCGCCCGACGGGACTCCGCTCGTCAACCGCGGGTTCGTGGCAAGCTCCTCGCCAGCTCGATCAACGCCCTCTGCAGAAGTATCCCCGACAACCCGCACGCTAGCACTTTGCTCATCCGCGATCCGCCGAAGCACCTCTTCGAAGAGTTTGCGGTATACTATGCGATCATAATGCTCGTCTCCAAGTAGTCTATCCTCCACCGAAACCACGAAATCGTCCACGGACAGAAGCTCTATATTCGCTTTGCCTGCAGCCAACTCGCGGATTCGCCGATTGACATTACGCGCAATATACCGCGGCTTGAGACGTCCAGTACTGTGATCGAGGCGAAATTCAGTGGCCAGGATCACGAAAGCTCTACAATCAGTTGGAAAGCAATCGAAGAGCTTTGCCATTCTATCTATGATGGGAGCAACGGACGTCTGCGAAGCCAACTCGAAGTCTCGCCTGATCGCTCGCGCAATTCGAATTGCATCCAGGTCGTCCTCTTTCGGGTATCCGCTCTGGCGCCTATGCTGCCGTATCTCTGCATCACTAACGCGCGTGATATCGGTCCAGGGGATGTCCCTGACCATTTGTATGATCTGAAAGCCGTATTTCTTATGATGATAGTGCCTCGCTGAAAGGTCCTCCCAAGCGGTCAAGACGAACACAGTCCCGGGTTCCGCCGGCTCAAGAAAGCTGCTCTGAAAGTCGGTGTCGATGAGGCCCAAGGGCTTGATGGCGCGCAAGAACGTCTGCCGGCCTACCCTGTCCGGCTCGAACAGCGACGCGGTATTACCCTTGCGAATTAGAAAACGGTCGCGGACGGAGTTTGTCTCCGCGTAGACCCGTTCTGCATGCTGCTTGAAGTAATGGGCAATCGGCTGTAGCTCGCAACCGCCCCGGATGCGAACCTCGCCCAAACGCACCTGCGCCCCCCCGTCTTCCGCAAGCTCCCTGGCTTGATTGATCCAGTCGATCTCGAACGGCTCGTCTAGGTTGGGAAGGGTTTCGCCCACCGGCTGGAGCGATGGACGACCCAGCAAGTCGTACACCCAGCGCTCTATTCCCATCCCCAGAGTCCGGCATGAGAAACAGAAATGCTCCAAGATGGAATCCGGTCCTTGGCCGGTGATTACGTAAAGGCCGATAAATCCGTAGTCCCCATAATTGTCGGTTGCGCGGACCAGAGCCGCCCGGCGATTCCACGCGCTGGCAAAATCGTTCAGTTCACGGCGCGCTTCATCGAGATTTTGGCTGAGTCTCTTCTTCGTGAAATTGAGCTGGTTTGTTCGATTGATGAGTTCGATCGCGCGATCGATATTCGCTCGCAAGTCATGGTCGAAGGTAACGCGAATGTTGCTCGCGCGCAGGAATTCCTCATTGCCTCCGGCCGCCGTTGCCGCGGCCCGGGCTTTCCTTTCAAGAAGCTTGTACCTTGCCAGACGCTCGAGGCTGGGGTCTGCCTTGCCCTGCAACGTGTCCCAGCGATCAAGCGCCGAGATTACCCCTTCATCTACGGCACGGATTCCCGGTACGAACCGAGTAGCCTCCGCTCGGTTGCCGTGATTATCATCTATGAACAGTACGGATTGCGGCCGAACTCCAACGCTTGATACAATTTTTTGAATTCTTGGTCCCTTTGGAGTCCAATCGATCGACGGAAAGATGAAATAGTCCCAAATCTGTTGCTCTTCCAAGATTCTCTTGGCGGCTTCGAATGAATTTTTCGAGCAGATCGAGGACATGATTCCTCGCCCTGCCAAGGCCCGCACGATGTCATAGTTCTCGTGGAGATGCTTCTCGATCCCGCCTTCGGACAGCGTTCCCTTCCAGAGGGTGTCGTCGAGGTCCCAAATAACGAGCCGTATTGGTTCTTCCACGTCAGCGTCCCGTAGCGCAAGGTGATCGCAGCGTTGATTTCCTCAGCTCGAACGGCCGTGTCAAAATCCGCCTCATGTTCGCCGACGTAACCCTCCTAAAGGTGCAGCCTGGTGGATGTCATTTGTTAGACTACCCTCGACCTTGTCACGTACTGGAGGGCAAGTTCTAACACCTTCTAACCTCATATGCACGTACTCTATTGCCGCTGGGCTGGAATCGCGCAGTGATACGGACGTGTCATCGTTGAACTTGGACGGCTGAGGTACAGATGTTCGCGTGAATGCGCTGTTGCTCAATGTAATCGGTAATGACAACGCGCGCGTCGTGCTCCCGGCGCTTAAGCCCAAGGTCGAGCTCTTGGCCCGGGTCGTTCCGAAGAACCTGTCACGCTTTCTCTCCGCGTTTTGGCTCGCACTGCCACGAGCAGGTAGAGGCGATTGGCATCGGTGAGCTTGTAGGTTTAGGACGCGGTTTGGCCGCGCGAACCATGGCTTCGCTGAGCACAGTCAGTCTCCTAAAGCACCTCGTTTCTTGACCTCGCGTACCAGGCTTCAGCGCCTCCGAATCGCCGGGAGGGCTTTCGGGCACGAACAGCCGCGGCCGAACTGCCCGTCTAAGTGTTGGATTTCAGGAGGAAAAAGTCGACCCCCTTTTGCGGACCCCTGCGGAAGGGGTCTGGCGGTGCTGTCAGTCTAATCGCAACTCGTCTCCGATCGGCGCGCTGTCCCTGGGTCACGCGAGGCTTACACCACGAGGTTCTGCCCCTGGGCCAAGGCGGCCGAGCCGCGGGCCTTGTAGGTTTCTCTGTCAACGGTTCTACTAAGAGCTGGGGCGTCGGGGCCGAGACCCTATTAGGTTCCCGACCCGCTTCATCATTCATTCGTCGGGCAACGAGATGCTCGCCGCTTGGTAAGGGCAGAAGACCATGCAAGCTTTGACCAGTAGCAGCCGGTCTGCCTTCGATTTGGATAGGCGAAGAGCTGCTGGGGCGGATGACCTTTATGAGCGGGAAATTGAACTGACCTGTTCGGCGAGCGCCGGACGATGGCGTCTGCCACGCGGCGACAGCAAACCCGGCGGCAAATAGGCCCAAGCTCATTGCTTGATGAAGATTGCGGCGAACGGGGGCAGGCTGGCGGGACTTGCATCGTTGATCGCGCAGAGCACTTGTCCCTGTGCTGCCGGGTCCAGCGTTACCGGTTGCTCGGCGAAATTGAACTGACACCGCACCCGTTCGCCGCCATGGCTGCGGCGCAGGTCGAGCAACGCGCCTTTGATCCGGCACTCGGCGGTCCCGACCCGCAACGTCGGCTCCTTCTTGCGCAGCGCAATGAGTTCCCGCGTGAGGTGTAGCAGCGAGTTTGCATCCCGTTCCTGCCGGTCGATGGCCCGGCCGAGGTTCTTCTCGCTGAGCGGCAGCCAGGGCGCTCCATGCGTAAAGCCGCCATGGGGCAAATCCGCCTGCCACGGCAGCGGTGTGCGTACACCGTCGCGCGAGAGCGTCAGCGGCCAGTTGGCGATCGCTTCCGGATCCTGCAGCAGCTCGAACGGAATCTCGTCCTGCTCCAGCCCCAGTTCCTCGCCCTGGTAGAGAATGACGTTGCCGCGGAGCGCGGCCATCAGCGCCAGCTTGAGCCGCAGGAAGGCCTCGACATCCCCCTCCTTGCACCACCGTGAGACCGCGCGCGGCGCATCGTGGTTCTCGAACGCCCAGGTCGGCCAGCCCATGCCCGGCAAGGCGGGCCACTGCGCCACCGTGCGGCACACCAGCTCGGGCGTCAGCGCCTGGGCATAGAGAAAATCGAATCCGTAAGCGCTGTTCAGCCGCGCGTCGCCGGCAGTGTATTCCTTCATTTCCGCTTCGGCATTGTCACCGCCGATCTCAGCCATCGTGAAGATCGCGGAATATTCGTCGGTCAGCGCGCGGATGCGCTCGACGAACAGCGCAATGTCAGGGTGCGACTGGTTGCGCAGCTTAAGCTGGAAATCGAACGGACGAGTGCGCGCCTTGCCCTTGTTCGGCGCCGGCGGATTGTCGCGTAGTGCCGGATCGTGCATCGCAAAGTTTAGCGCATCGATACGGAAGCCATCGACCCCGCGATCGAGCCAGAAGCGCGCCACGTCGAGCAGGGCTTCCTGCACCGCAGGCTTGTGCAGGTTGAGCTGCGGCTGCTCCTTGAGGAAATTATGCATGTAGTACTGGCCGCGGCGCGCATCCCAGGTCCACGCCGGTCCTCCGAACACCGATTGCCAGTTGGTGGGCGGCGATCCGTCTGGCTTCGCATCGGCCCAGACGTACCAGTCCCCCTTCGGGTTGGCGCGGCTCCGGCGGCTTTCGGCGAACCAGGGATGCAAATCCGAAGTGTGGGCATAGACCTGGTCTATGATTACCTTGAGCCCCAGCGTGTGCGCCCGCTTCACCAGCGCATCGAAATCGGCAAGCGTGCCGAAGATCGGATCGACATCACAGTAATCGGCAACGTCGTAGCCGAAGTCCCGCATCGGCGAGGTATAGAAAGGGGAGATCCAGACGGCGTCCACGCCGAGCGAGGCGACGTAGTCGAGCTTCGCCGCGATTCCCGGCAAGTCGCCGATTCCGTCGCCGTCGGAATCGGCGAAGCTGCGCGGGTAGATCTGGTAGATGGCCGCGCCGCGCCACCAGTCGCACGCCTCGCCACGCGCGCTCGTATCGGCCTGCATGGTGCTACTCGCCGTCCTTCGTGGCACAGACAGCGTAGCCGAACGCCGGCAGCGAGAGCGCGACGCTGCCCGGCGCCGAGGCCGCGGACGGACAGGCCCCGGCGAGAGTTTCGAAGTCCGCGGAGCCGACCTCGACCTGAATATTCCCCTGCCACGGCTCGGCGGCGCTGTTGAATGCGATCAGGTATTCGGCACCGGTGTCGGGATCGAAGCGCGAGACCGCGAAGAGCCCCGGCTTCTCCCCCGCGGCGCGCGTCACCTGCCGTCCGCGCGTCAGCGCCAGGTGGCTCTTGCGCAGATTCGCCAGCGTAGCGATCTCGCGGAACAACGGGTGATCGGTGTCGAAATTGGAAGCCGCCGTGGTCTTGTTCGTGCCGATCAGCGCGTTGTCGTTGTAGATCGCGACCCGGCTCGGGAACATGTCCTCGCGCGCGTCCTGGTCGCCGCCGTCGCCGATGAAGCCTTGCTCGTCGCCCGAATAGATCGTCGGCGCGCCGCGCAGCAGCATGAGCATCGCGTGCGCAAGCTTTGAGCGCTCGAGCAGCTCCGCCATGCTGGCTTCGGGCGCATAACGGCGCAGGTACATCCCCGTGCGGCCCTGGTCGTGGTTACCGATAAAGGTCTGTAGCCTCCGGGCCGTGGCCTCGCCGCCCTCGTAGAGCGCGTCGACGTGGAACACGTGCGCGAGCATGCGCGTTCCCGCCTTCCCGCCCGCGACCTGGTTGACAGCATCGGTGAAGGCGAAGTCGAGCACCGACGGAAGCTTGTCGACGCGGGTATGGATCGCGAGATCCTCGCTGTTGTTGAGCGCGACCTCCCCGAAGATGTGGAAGTTGGGAATGCCGTTCGCCTTGGCGCGCTCGATCATCGCCGGCACGAAGGCCTGCCACATCTCGGGATTGACGTGCCGCGCGGTGTCGATGCGAAAGCCGTCGACCCGGAAGCGATCGATCCAGCTGCCGAAAATCTCGATCATGCCCTGAACCACCCGCGGGTTCTCGGTCATCACGTCGTCGAGCCCGACGAAATCGCCCATCGTCGCACTCTCGTCCTCGAAGGTCGAGTTGCCGCGGTTGTGGTAGTAGATCGGGTCGTTGAGCCAGGTGGGGTTCTTCACGCCCTGCTCGGCCGCAGGAACGTACGGCGTGTACGCGAACGCGGGATCGGTCAACCTGGCGAAGTTCTCCGCCGTCGCGACGTGATCGCCGGCGAAGCCCGGATTCTTGCCGTCGCGTTGGTAGGGGTAGTCGGCGCGACTTCGATAGCCGCAGGCCTGGATGCCGCATTGGTGGTACTGGATCACGTCGGCCGTGTGGTTGACGATGATATCCATGTAGACCTTGATCCCGCGCGCGTGCGCCGCATCGACCAAGGCCTTGAAATCCTCGTTGGTGCCGAGGTGCGGATCCACCGAGAGGAAATCGGTCACCCAGTAGCCGTGATAGGCTGCCGATTCCTGCCCCTCGGGGCCCTGCACCGGCTTGTTCTTGAAAATCGGTGCCACCCAGATCGCGGTCGCGCCGAGCGCTTCGATATAGTCGAGCCGCTTGATCAGCCCCCTGAGGTCGCCGCCGTGGTAGAAGCCCTTGTGCGTGGGATCGAAGCCGGTTTGCAGCCGGTCACCTTCCAGCCCGCCGCGATCATTCGCCGTATCGCCGTTTTCGAACCGGTCAGGAAGCAGGAAATAGACCACCTCGTCCTCGGGCAGCCGCTGGCGATAATCCTGCGCCGCCGCGGGAGCCGCAGCCGTGAGCATCAGGGCATACAGCAATCGACCTGTCACGCGGGTATCCTTTGGGAAATTGCGGGGGCGGCACAGCGCGCGGCGATGAATTGTTCATGCGTCGGCAGCTTCGCGGTGGCCGCGCCGACGATCGTCTTGAAATCGCAAAGAAACGCCTCGAGCTCGTCGTCGGTGATGGCATCCGCCAGTGGGTGCCAGGATTCAGGCACCACGTTCTGTCCGGTGAGCACCTGGAACCACCCGATCTCGACGAACAGCTCTTCGTGCTCGCGAAAGATGCGTCCGGTAGCGCGGAACAGCTCGAGCTTCGCCCGCAGTGTGTCAGGGATCGCCATCTCCCGGCACCGCATCCAGAACGGCGAATCCGTCCGTTGGTTGGCGAAGTAGTGAAGTATGATGAAGTCACGGATGCGCTCGTAATCGAACGTCACCTTGCGGTTGTATTCGGCGATCGCCGAGGGCTCGAAGCTCTTGTCCGGGAACAGCGACAGCAGCTTGGCGATGCCGTTCTGGACGAGGTGGATGCTGGTCGATTCCAGCGGCTCCATGAATCCCGACGCGAGGCCTAGCGCGACCACGTTCCGGTCCCAGAACTTGCGCCGCATGCCGGTGGTGAAGCGAATTGTCCTCGGATCGACGAGCGCAGGGCCTTCGAGATTGGCGAGCAGGATCGCGGCCGCCTCGTCTTCGCCCATGAACTCACTGCAGAACACGTGACCGTTGCCGGTGCGATGCTGCAGCGGAATGCGCCATTGCCAGCCGGCGGTGTGGGCGATCGCCTGCGTGTAGGGGCGTAGCGGAACGGCATTCTCGCACGGGACCGCGATCGCCCGGTCGCACGGCAGCCAGTGCGTCCAGTCCTCGTATCCCGCGCCCAGCGTCTGCTCGATCAGCAGGCCGCGAAAGCCCGAGCAATCGATGAACAGATCGCCTTCGAATGCTTGTCCGTCCTCCAGCGTTACCGAACGGACGAAGCCGTCTTCCGGTCGCTGCTCAACCGAGACGATCTTGCCTTCGGTCCGGGTTACGCCGCGGGACTCGCAGACGCCACGCAGGTACCGCGCGTATAGGCCCGCGTCGAAGTGGAAGGCATAGGTGATGCCTTCGAGGTTGGTATCGGGAATGCGCGGCATGCGCGCGAACTTGCCCAGCCGGGCAGCGGTTCCATTAAGCGAATAGTCCCACAGCGGTCCCGCCACGCCCTGCCGCCTTGCGCGCAGCCAGTATTGATGGAACTCCAGCACCCCCAGGCTCTGCCCGATCTGGCCGAACGCGTGCATGTAGCTCTCGCCGAGATCGCCCCAGTTCTGGAATTGGATCCCGAGTTTGAAGGTGGCCTGGGTAGCCCGGATGAATTCGTCCTCGTCGATTTCGGCAAGCGCGTTGAACAGGCGGATAGCGGGGATCGTCGCCTCGCCGACGCCGACGATGCCTATCTCGTCGCTTTCGATCACGCGGATGCGCAGCTGGTGGCCAAGCGTGGTGACCAGCGCCGCGGCCGCCATCCACCCGGCCGTCCCGCCGCCGACGATGATGACATCCCTGATACGCCGGTCAGTCAAGGTCGCTTCCGATCTTCCAACCCAAACAATACGGCCGATCCCCGAGGGAGGAGGCAGGGATCGGCCGCTCGGGTGCCCTGAGGCGCCCTCAGAACCTGTAGCTCAGGCCCAGCATGTAGTTCCGGCCATAGTTCTGGTGATCGCGGATCTGCCGCTCGTCGCCGTTCAGGAAAGTGACGAACGGCTCGTTGGTGAGGTTGCTCGCGGTTGCGAGGATCGAAAGTCCCTGGAGCGAGCCTTCCTGGAACTGGTAGCCGATCTGGGCATCGACCAGGAACTCGCCCATCGCCGACACGAGGTCGCGCTTGAGGCTGAGGCCCGAGACCTCGGCGAGGAATGCGGAGCGGTAACGACCGCTGACCCGCGCCTGGAAGCCCGCCTTCTCATAATAGAGCGTCGAGTTGACCACCCATTTCGACAGACCCGGAAGCGTCGTAGGATCAGCGTCCGGCCCGAGCCGAACGCGGCTCTTCGTATAGGACCCGCTGAACAGCGCGCCGAACCCGTCGAGCGCTTCGGTCAGGACGTTGAACGGCAGCGAGGCCGACATCTCCGCGCCGTAGATCTTGCCGCCGCCGGTGTTCTGCCACTGCGACACATAGCCTTCGTAGATCAGCGGGGCATTCGGGCCGACGTGGGGATAGCCGGTGAAATCGAAGAGCGTCTGCTGCTGGTAGACGTAGGATTCAAGGTCCTTGTAGAAGCCGCTGACGGCGATGTAGCCGCCGGTCGCAAAGTAGTTCTCGTAAGCAAGATCGAACGCATTGGCGATCAGCGGGCGAAGCTTGGCATTGCCGGCCGTGCCTGACCAGGGTGAGCCGTTGATGTCGGTGTTCAGCGCCTTCGACTGGTCGAAGCTGAAGCCGTTGCCCGGGTTCAGCTGGTCCATGCGCGCACGGGCGAGCACGCGGGCGGCGCCCACGCGGATGAAGTTGTTCGGCGCGATCTCGAAGCTCAGGTTCGCGCTCGGCAGGATGTCGGTGTAGGTGTCGCCATCGCTGATCGGATCGACGACCACCACGCCGTTCTGGTTCGATGCGGCGAAGCCGTCACCCCGCTGGTCGGTGTGGACGATCTGCACGCCGACGTTGCCGCGTACCGGCAAGCTGCCGAGATTCCGGTCGAGATTGTACTGGACGAAGCCGGTCAGCACTTTCTCCGTGATCTCGAAGCTGTTGGTTCGCCGGCTCGAGGTCCATAGCGATTCCGGGGTCAGCACGTAGTTGCCGTCGTTGAAGTACCGCCAGCTGTCGAACGCGACCATGCCGGGGATGCCGATGAAGTCGAGCGACACCGGATCGTAGAGGTAATCGGCCGGGATTGGCGTGCTGGCCGGGTAGTTGTTGTGCGTGAGCACGAAGCCTTCGTCGAGCAGCGACTTCTCGCGCTCGCTGTAATTGGCGCCCACGCGGATGCTGTCGTTGTCGCCAATCGCCTGCGTCGCCTGCAGCCGCAGCGAGGCGAGCTGGTCCTTGACCTTCGGCGCGTTGATGAAGCCGTCCTGGCAGTCGCCAGGGAAGCCCGGCCGTCCGCACCACCCGCGCGGGTCGGTCAACTGGAACAGGTCCGCATCGGCGTAATCGAGATCGGGCGTGAAACGGATTACCCCGTCGTCATTGAGGACGAAATCTATCGTGTCGCGTACGCCATTTGCGCTGCCGCGGCCGGTTCCGGCATAGATCTCGATGTTCTCTTCCGTCTTCCGCAAACGCGAATAGCTGGCGTCCGCTTCGAGCGTCAGGCCGTCGTTCGGCTCGTAAGCTACGTTGAGGCCGCCGGCGAAGATCTTCGAGGTGCGGTGCACGACATCATTGCGCATCACCGCCTTGACGTTGGTCCAGGTACCCTCGGTGATCAGGCCGTCCTCGGCGGTGTAGCCGGGCAGTAGGGTTTCACCTTGCCCCCCCCACGCGAACGGAAGCTCGAGGCCGCGCAGCCGCTGGTCGTCCTTGAAGCGCGACCAGTAGCCGTCGAGCGTAACGTGGAGCTGGTCGTCGGGCCGGAATTCCAGAACGCCCATGAGGCCGTCGCGCGTGAGCTTGTTCGATTTCACGTAAGGCTTCGCCCCGCCGATGACGAGATTGCCGTCGCTGTGGCCCGGATAGCCCCACGCTTGCCAGCGCTCTTCCGCCGTCGGCGAAACCATGCGCGCGTAGCCGAACGCCCACCCGATCGTGCCGGCCTCGTTCTGGTCGATGTAGGAGACGTTGCCGCGATAGCCCTTGTTGGAGATATCGGGGTTCAGCTCGCCGAGATCGTTGATCTCGCCGCGAATGCCGATAGCCACGGCACGATCGCCATAGGCTAGCGGCCGAACGGTCCTCATATCGATCGTCCCACCGAGTGCCTGACCGATCAGGCTGGCGTCGGGAGTCTTGTACACGATGGCGCTGTTGAGCAGCTCCGAGGGGTACTGGTCGAGCTCGACGCCGCGGTTGTTGTTGGCGCTGACCTGCTCGCGGCCGTTGAGCAGCGTGGTGGTAAAGTCCGGTGCCAAGCCGCGGATGGAGACCACGTTGGCGCGGCCGTCGAGACGCTGCGTGGCGAGACCCGGCAGGCGCGAGAGCGATTCCGCGATCGACTGGTCCGGAAGCTTGCCGATGTCCTCGGCGGTGATGACCTCGACGATCGAGGTGTTGGTCTTTTTCTGCTGCACCGAGGATTCGATCGAGGCCCTGAAGCCCGTGACCAGGATCACGCTCTCTTCGGCGGCCTCGCTCGCTGCCTCCGCGGCAGCGCTCCCTTGCTGCGCGGCGATGCTTCCTTGCTGTGCCGCTGAGATCCCCTGGTCGGCTGGCGTGTCCTGCGCCCGTACCGAAGGCGCGGCCATCGCGGACACCGCGATGGCGAATGCCGACGTCCCGAGCGCGCCCCGAAGCTTGGTGGTGTATGCCAAAGGATTTCCCCTCTCGTGGTGCCGGTTCTTGGGTCCGGCTTGCAGTCCCATTCGCCGCATCCACGAAATGAAAGGCAGCGATGAGCCACGCGTATGGACATTTTTTTCGCGCACGCGAAATATGGCATACGTATACGCTAGCCGCCGGACTGCCCGAGCAAGGCCGATTGCCGGCGCTTCCCCGAACGCATACTATGCGCGGCAAGGCGCGCCAGATCGCTTGCAGGAGAGAGCCATGGGCCGCAAGCCGAGCGGCAGGCCGACGAGCTTCGACATCGCCTATCTCGCGGGCGTGTCCCAGCCGACCGTCAGCCGCGCGCTGCGCGGGAGCAAGTCGGTCAGCCGTGCTACGCGCGAGCGGATCGAGGGTATTGCCCGCGAGCTAAGCTACACCGTCGACAAGCATGCCTCCTCGCTGCGCAGCCAGCGCGCCGACACCATCGCGCTGTTGTTCTTCGAGGACCCGACCCCCGACGATAGCATGATCAACCCGTTCTTCCTGGCGATGCTGGGCTCGATTACGCGCCAATGCGCCAGCCGCGGGCTCGACCTGCTGATCTCGTTCCAGCGGATGGAGGACAACTGGCACGTCGCCTATCAGGACAGCCACAAGGCTGACGGGTTGCTGCTGCTCGGGTACGGCGATTACACCGCCTACCAGGCGCGCCTGGCGCACTTGGTCGAGCAGGGCACCCACTTCGTTCGCTGGGGCTCGGTGGATGCTGGCATGATCGGACCGACGGTCGGCTCCGACAATTTCGGCGCGGGCAAGTTGGCGGGCGAGCATCTCACCGGGCTGGGCTGCCGGCGGATCGCCTTCCTCGGGCATGCGGACGAGCATTATCCCGAGTTCGCCGATCGCTATCGCGGCCTGAGCACCGTGTTGGGCGAGGCTCCGGTCTACCAGCTCGACGCGATCACGACCGAGGAAGCCGGATATGCCGCGTGCCGGGAGCTGCTGAGCCGGGGAGCGCAGTTCGACGCGATCTTCGCCGGCAGCGACCTTATCGCGATGGGCGCAATGCGGGCCCTGGCGGAAGCAGGCAAACGCGTCCCGCATGACGTGAAGATAGTCGGCTTCGACGACATCCCGGCCGCCAGCGTTACCAACCCGCCGCTGACTACGATCGTGCAGGACATGAAGCGGGCGGGCGAAGTGCTGGTGGAAACGCTGATGGCACACGTGGAGGAGCGCGAACCGCCGCCGCCCACATTGCCCGCGCGGCTGGTGGTGCGGGGAAGTACGACCGGTTAGGCGCCAACGTATTCGTATGCGTGTTGCCGCGAAGGCACGCATCGTGCGAACCCCACTCGATTGTGCGCAGGACCGGGCCAAGACCGCCCGCGCCCGGGAAAGGACGGTCATGGACAAACCGCGGCAGAGCTTCGCCGGGCTGTGGAACATCAGCTTCGGCTTCTTCGGCATCCAGATCGGCTTCGCGCTGCAGAACGCCAACATGAGCCGCATCTTTCAGACACTCGGCGCGAGCATGGACGACCTGCCGGCGCTGTGGGTCGCGGCACCGCTCACCGGGCTGATCGTCCAGCCGATCGTGGGCCACCTGTCCGACAAGACCTGGAACCGTCTCGGCCGCCGCCGGCCCTATTTCCTGACCGGCGCCATCCTCGCCGCATTGGCGCTGCTGGTTATGCCGCTAGCCCCCGCGATCGGCGCTCCGCTGGCCTTCGCCGCATTGATGCTGTGGATGCTCGACGCCTCGCTCAACATCGCGATGGAACCGTTCCGCGCGTTTGTTGG
>CBHCZH010000097.1:0-13376 GCA_965977975.1 uncultured bacterium | reverse complement strand
ATTCTTGGAGCGGCTGTCGCAGTACTGCTGGGCTGGGTTGCCATCAGCGTATTCAGGACCGAGCCGACTTCTACGCCCGCTGCCACCGACGGGGCGCCAAAATCCGAGTCTCAGTCCCTGGCGCCCGCGCCTGAGCCCAGCAAAGTCGCACCCGTGGTCCCTGCCCAAACGAAACCAGCCGGGGCGAAATCAGTCGAGTCAGAACTGCAGAAGCAACCAGATGCATCACCATTAATCATTAGCGAAGTGATCCCAGACGTCCCGCGCAGCGCTCGGGAGACTATCCGCGGCACAGTCAGAGTGTCCGTTCGGGTGATTGTGGACAAGGAAGGTACGGTTCTCGTCGCCACCGCGGACGATCCGGGTCCGAGCCGCTATTTCGAGCGGCTCGCCATCCAGGCATCAAAGAAGTGGAAGTTTGCGCCGATGGATTCGGGAGAGCAGCGAATCATGCTGGTGAGGTTCAACTTCAGGCGTGCCGGGACAACAGCTCGCGCGGACTCACTGCAATAGCCCGAGCCCGCCTTATTGCACCGTTCGCAGCCTCGGCCCATGCGAGAAAGCGCGCTCACCAACGCGAAAGGGGCGGCAAACGCGCGCATTTCGCGGCACGGACGCGAAGGACTCCTATCCGCCGCCGCTAGACCGGCTAAGTGTGGAACCGCCTAGAAGAGCTCGTCAGCAGACGAAAATCAAAGGGTCCGAGTTCCGGAGCCAATCTGAAGGCGCGTAAGAACGCTTTCGACAAGCATTTCCCTCCGCACCTAACTTTGGTTCCTCGCAGACTCTAGATTGCTTCGAAACTTCTGTGCTTTATGGGGCTTCTCGGCTGGTGTTTGCGTCGAGGCCATAGCTGCGGCATGGCGCGTAAGTTCTCTGAGTGTCCGGGTGATGTAGGCCAACTTCGCTTCTTGTGACAGTTTGGCGAACTCCTCCTGAGGGAGTAGGCGAACCGGTTCGATTTCGTAATTATTCATGGCTTAAGCAGCCTACCGCTCTGATCGTTCCGTTGCATATCACCGCCACATCGATTCGCGTGTCATACACCATCTACGCAGAACACCGCGCAGAAGAGCTCGGGACGAGCGGACGAATTGGGACGATGGGCGGTAGGCGTCGGTGGACGATGAATGAGGCAGGTGCGGCCGACGACCGCTTGCGGTGCTTTTTCGACTTTCGCTAAAGCGAACGGCGTTAACCGGTCCGGGATCCTCGCCAGAATTCGAGCTAACGGCGGCCGGAATGCTGACCTGGTGCGTCTTGGCGGTCTTCCGGTTAAGGACGAGTTCGAATTTGTGTAGCTGCTGAGCGGTCATGGTGGTACGGTGATTGCTCCAGCCGTCCAAGGGCACGGCCCGGGCGACGCCTCGCGTCTCTCCGAAGTCACGTAGCGCCGCATCGGGTACACCTTGCCCGCCTTCAGGAGGTCGCTATGGCTGATGATCCGAAGAAAACAGGCAAGCAAGGCGACGAGCGCACAAACGTCCGAGCGCGCCCTCCGCTGGGTGATGTCGGGCAAGCCGCTCCGTCTAAGGATTCCCACTCGCTTCGCGTCCTGATCGCCGATGATGATCGCGATACCGTGCTCACGCTCGCCACCGTGTTACGCGAGGAGGGACATGAGGTGCGGTGCGTTTATTCAGGTTCGACGGTATTCGAAGCCGTCAAGGAGTTCGATCCGCAGGCAGTCATCGTAGATATCAAGATGCCGGGTCTAGACGGCTATGACGTTGCTAGAGGCTTGCGTACCGAGTACGGTGAAAAAGTCCTCCTAATTGGTATCAGCGGGATCTACAAGAAGGACGCCGACCGCGTTGTGGCAGGGCTCGTCGGCTTCGATCACTTCTTACTCAAGCCATATTTGGCGAGCGAGGTTCTCAAATTGCTTGAAACCTTGCGTACGCCGCGCATCATTTAACCGCGGCGCGCCGCTGGTGGTCGCGGTTGACGCCGCACCACCTGCACGGCGCGACATACGCAGCACGGGAGGCAACACGTTCAGAAGCTGTGCGCTTGCGCGCGTACGCCCTACCGCTCACATTTGTATTGGATTTGCTGCAGTGCGGCGTTGCACTCAGGGAATCCGTCCCATGGAGACTGCGCGCCACATTTAGCGCGAAGGTCTCGGCGCGCCGTTGCACAAGTGGCATCGTCGGGCGCGCGGCAAGCTCGCAGTATCTCGCCGATCTCTCGTTGGCAGTTAGTGCTGGATACGCAAATCATGCGGGATCTTGCGACCGCCTCGTTGCAGCTCTGCGCCGAACGATTGTCCTTTTCCGGGGAAGCAGCGTGCGTACTGGATACAAGCAATGCGGTGGTGGCAAGGAATCCAAGCATGGAGATTTGCGAGATGCCCAAGCTTTGCTCCTTGCCCACCGTTTACAGTCGCATAAGTGCTCTTCAGTCTAAACCACGTCTGCCCGAGAACTCAGATCGATCGCTCCCATTTCTTATTGGGCCCCGAATGGCGAGCGATCCCGGGTCGTTCACCCGCGCTTAGCCGTGTTGTCGTTCCGCATATGGACGACACGGTGTCTTACGAATTGGCATGTCTCTTCCTGGCCGAACGAGCGGAATTCCGAAGCACCTTTCGGGCCGAATTGTTAGATGCTAGGTAACGTTAAAGCTGCTGCTCACTTACGAGCTGCTTTGTAAGGCGGGCCGACATCTACCCGTATCCATTTTGCGCGCTCTCCGCGGTACGTGACGGTCGCGCGTTGATCGCGCGTCCCGTAGCCGTCTGATGCGTCTTGGCGCGAGCGCTGTAGCGCCTCAACCATCACGAAGCGCGCGGCGCTCCCAGTGCCCGCGCGATTTCGATCGCTCGCGAAAGGTCAGCTACCCGGGCTGAAGGATCAGACTTCGCCCGTGTCCCACACGGCGTTGCGAAAAGCCCCGACTCGCGACTTGGAGTCCGGGGCTCCGCGTTGCGGCGGCTTGACGACGTCAGCGCACCGGCTTGAGCGTGTTCTCGATCATGTAGGCCGCGACCTTTCGGCCCACGTCCTCGCTGGTGCGGATGGCAAATCGATAGTGGACGCCGCCCCAGATGCGGACGTTCTTCTGCTCCTCGGCCATGTCGAGCAGGCTGGAGAACGCCCGCGTCTGCTTCGGATCACGCACGTCGGTTGCCTTGACCGGAATATCCTTGAGGGGGCCGAACACCGATTCCACAACGGCCGACGCGATCGTGGCGTTGATGGTCGCCTGCGACGGGTATTCGGGATGCATCGGGGTCGGGTTGAAGGAGGTCCAGACGGCATCGCGCTCGGTGGCATCGTTGCCGTCCCGGTCGCCGTTGCGGATCGCCGTGACGGGTCGCCAGAAGTTGTAGTGGTACTTCGCCTCCCAGTTGACGATGTATGCGTTCGCCAGACCCATGTTAAGCAGCGCGAACAGGCGGGCACATTCCGCAAGCGGCATCTCCTTCTTTATCGCGAGCTCGCGTGCTACGGCCTGCCACGCGCCTCCGAAATTGACGTTGCCCCAGAACTTCACCGCATCAGTCTGCTCAGCAGTGCGCGCCGTGCTGTTGGTGCCGCCGAGGCTCTTGACCTCGTTATAGTCGCGAGCCCACTCCGCGCTCGATAGCGCTGGCGGGGGTCCCGGCCGGAACTGGTCGGCGCGCTTAATTACCCATGGCTGCGCGCGCGCATATTGCTCCCACAACGGCGTCGTCGTCGGCACGTATTCCCCCGGGGCAGCGTGCGGGCGGTAAGTGTCGGGAGCATTGGTGGCGTCGTTTGCGCGGTCGGCCTGAACCGCGTTGGCGACCTCCATGCCTAGCTTGATGCCTCCGGTCTTTGCGGGGCCGTCTGGGATCGCCGCGAGTGACGCCGCGTAGGCTTCTTCGATCTTAGCTTTCTGCTGCGGGTAGATCTGGGTGAGGATCTGCCGCGCAGCCGTGGCGGCCGCCGCCTCAGCGGAGGCGCCGGGCGCCAGCGGAACGGTCGCGACGACGCGCGTGTAACGATTCTGCACGGTATTGATCGCATCCGACATGGCGACATGCACCATGGCCAAGGTGCGCAGTCGGGGGTTGTTGCCGACGTCGTTAGCCACCAGGGCACCGGTGATCATGTTCCAATCGGTGACGACATCGGCGCGCGCGGGCGCGACCGACAGAGCAACAGCGACTATTCCGAGCAGCAAAGCTGCTGACGACACTTTTGTTGCCGATCTCATGGAAACCTCTTTCGTTGGTACCCACGAGGTCGCGGCCGTTAGGCCAACCAACTCTTCGCGGCGGGGTGGATAGGACCAGCGTATGGCTGACACCAGAGGCGGTCTGTGCGCAGCCACGCATAGCAAGCTCGTGCCGGGGATTGATGTTTCGGGACGCGATTGGGTCTCTTCAAATCGACTCGCAGCCGTGATCGGGAAAGACCCCACCCGACGACAAGGGGTCGTGCTGCATTCGATTAACCCCTTGAAGTAACTGGCGCGCCCGGCAGGCTTAACTGTGGTGCCACAGAGTCCCGCAGGATGGACTGGCGTCCCCACGGGAACCCATCCACAAAATTACCGACTTACACGCGCTAAACATCTGCGTAGTGCAGAGAACGGCCAATACCGGACGTTCGGACGGATTGAGCGTATGACATGCCAGATGTGCTGCGTGGCGACGCCCCGACGAAGCGTTCGGATGCCGAAGCCAGTAGTGCGGTAGCGCACAGACCCGCGTCATACCGGCGCTCCATGCTTTGGCCTATTTCCCTACTGTGCAAGATGCGTAACGCGCTCGCGCGGATCGGATCAGACGTGCAAGCAGCTGCAGCAGTTTGGAATATATCAGTGGAGAACGTATATGCGTTTGCGTAGGGAAATCCGCGCTGTTGTCAGCTTTGGAGGACGCCATGCAAAGTGAAAAAGTGAATCAGCAAGACGCGAACGAGGTATCTGACAATGCAGCCACCGACAGCCGTCGCGGATTTCTGAAACAAGGTGCGGCGCTTGTTACCGGCGCCGCGTCGGCAGGCCTTGTGCAAGGCGCTGCCGCGCAAAGTCTCGCTGGCCAGCCTTGGGAGCGGGTCTACGGGGCGGCATTCACCGGGTACGGGCAGCCGTCGCGCTTTGAACAGCCAGTTATTCGCCACATTGGTAAGCCATACGGCGACCTTGCGCCCGGCACGGGTGCCGCGCTCGCGCCCATCGAATCGCTGGAAGGCATCATCACGCCTAGCTCGCTGCACAACGTACGCAGTCACAGCGGCACGCCAGACATCGATCCAAAGCAGCACCAGGTGCTCGTGCACGGGCTGGTGGCACGGGCTCTCACCTTCTCAATGGAATCGCTGTGGAACTATCCGATGACCACGCGCACCGTTTTCCTGGAGTGCTCGGGCAACAGCAACCGCGCCCTCGCACCTAAACCCGCGCAAGTGCCCGCGGGTGCGATGCACGGCAACATTTCGTGCAGCGAGTGGACTGGGATTCCGCTGCGGATTCTGCTTGAAGAAGCCGGTATGCAGCCCGAGGCGAAATGGCTCGTTGCCGAAGGGGCCGATTCGGCGCACATGAGCCGCAGCATCCCAGTGGAAAAGGCGCTTGATGACGCACTGATCGCGCTCTACCAGAATGGCGAGCGTCTCCGCCCTGAGCAGGGCTACCCGGTGCGCTTACTACTGCCCGGCTGGGAGGGGAACATGAGCGTGAAGTGGCTGCGCCGCATCAAGGCCACCGCTGAGCCTACGCACACCAAAGACGAAACGTCGAAATATACGGACTTGACGCCCGATGGGCGTGCGCTTCAGTTTACGTTCGAGATGGGCGTGAAATCCGTGATTACGCGGCCGTCGTCAACCATGAAGCTGCCTCGTGCCGGCATTTACGAGATTTCGGGCATTGCCTGGAGCGGCGCCGGTCGCATCCGTCGCGTGGAAGTGTCTACAGACGGTGGTGCAACCTGGGTCGACGCAGCGCTTACGGGTGAAGAGCGCGCAAAGTGTCTGGTGCGTTTTCGACTGCCGTGGGAATGGGCAGGCAAGGAGGCGATGCTGCAAAGTCGCGCTACCGACGAGAAGGGACAGGTGCAACCGGCGCGTAACGCGTGGAAGGCGCGATACTCGCCGGCCACCATCTATCACAACAACTCCATAGTGACTTGGGCAGTAGGCGCAGACGGGAGTGTGAGAAATGTATACGTCTAATCGGATACATGTCGCGGCAATCGCCGTGATTGCGGCTACAGTTCTTGCGGCCTGTTCGGTTCAGCCACCCGCAGCCAAGCCACCGGCTCTGGGTGCAGCGGTGAGCGCGGAGGAAGTGGCTCGCTGGGACATCAGCATCCCGCCGAGTGGCGCGGGATTGCCACCGGGTAATGGTAGCGTCAAGCAGGGGGAAGCGGTCTACGCGGCAAAGTGCGAGTCGTGTCACGGGCCTAAGGGTGCCGGCAAGCCCGCAGATGCTCTGGTAGGTGGTATCGGATCGCTTGCAACCGCGACGCCGGTTCGAACGGTTGGCAGTTACTGGCCGTACGCAACGACGCTGTTTGACTACACGCGCAGGGCAATGCCCATTACTTCGCCTTTGTCCCTAAGCAACGATGAAGTGTACGCGGTGACTGCCTATGTGTTGTTCGTGAATGGGATCATTCCGGCAGACGCGACTATGAACGCACAATCGCTGCCGGCGGTAAAGATGCCGAACCGTGACGGCTTCGTTAGCGACTGGCCACCGAGGCGTTAGGCATGTTTGAACTGCGACTGATCGCAACGGGTCGATGGCAGTCCCACGGCGACCCGAGCTTATCCGCAGACTAGCCACAGTAACCCAGTTGACGGTTAGCTAGGCGCTGCTTACGTCTAGAGCATCGTTCGGATTCCGCGGGGTAGCTCACTGACACATCGGCTTACAAGCCCGCGCCGGAACCCAGCGAAGAACAACAGCAGGAGACAGAGGGCTAGTGCGCCCGAAGCGTCACCGTTGCTGACGCAGCGCAATGCCCCCTAAGTCGGCAGCGAGATCGGCCTGCCGGATCGCGCGGCAGCCGCAACCGCCAACGTCACCTCGAGCGAGCGCATCCCGTCGACTGCGGAACACAGCGGCTCCTCGACGCCGTCGACAACCGCGCCGAATTGGCGCATCTGCTCCGGATAGGGGTTGGCCAAGTGCAGCGCCGTCCGCTCCTCGGTCAGCTCGTCGTGCCAGCCCTTCCCTTCGCGGTAGTGCCAGAATTCGAGTCGTGGCAGCGTAAGCGAGCCGTCGGTGCCCGAGAGGAAATGCGAGTTGACATCCTGGCGCGGAAACCGTTCGGCTTCTCCTGCGGAGAGGTCCCAGTTCCAGGGCGCCGTCGCCGTGTCGGAAACAGTGATGGTTCCGAGTGCGCCATTGCGAAATCTGAGAAGCACGACTGCCGTGTCCTCGACTTCGAATCCACGAATGCCGTTCGACGTCATCGCTTGGACGCTCTCGACATCTCCGAACAGGAAGCGCATTTGATCGATGTCGTGGATGAGGTTGATGAGAATGGGTCCGCCCCCCTTCTTGCGCCGCCATTGGTTCTCGAAGTATTCAGCGGGCTTCAGCCATGTCGACATCGCGGTCAGGCACACCGGGCGTCCGAGTCTGCCGGCGGCGATCATTTGCTTCGCGCGCCGCATGATCGGGCTGTGACGGCGTTGATGCCCTACCATCACTGGCAGCGCGGCGCGAGCCGACGCGTCACAGATGAGCTTCGCATCTTCGAGCGTGTCGGCGATCGGCTTCTCGACGAGAACGGCGGCCCCGCGCTCGAGGCAATGCACAGCGATGCGTGCGTGCATTGCATTGGGAGTGGCGACCACGACGCCTCGGGGTTTGGCTGAAGCCAGCATCCGGTCGAAATCGGAAAACCACGGCACATTGCACGATTCTGCGACGCGCCTCCCTTCTTCCGACGGGTCGGCGATACCGACCAGCTCGATCCCGGGCTGCTCCAATGCACGCTGCACGTGGCTGCGTCCGATCAATCCGGCGCCGATCACGGCAATGGGAATCCTCTTCATATCGAAGCGTCCGCAAAATCAGGGCGATGCGAAGCACGATAGCAAGAGACGCGACGAATCTCACTGCCGCAGCGGTTGATTCACAATTCGCGAATCGTGAACGGTGGCCATCCGGCCACAGGTCATGTGATCGATGTATCTAGGGCGAATTCGCCCTTGGTCAAATATTTCGCCAGGTGCTCGATGCAGACCCTGAGCTTCGGCGAGTCGGCCAATCGAGTCGCCGTCGCTGCCCAGAGATCGGCGACCTGGCTGTAACCGGGGAGCACACGCTCTAGCGCGCCTTCCTTCAGCTCGGGCGCGATGTCCCAGCTCGACAGCATCACGATGCCGTGACCGTCGAGGGCCCATTTGCGCACGACGTCGCTGTGATTCGCCCCCATGGAGCCGGTGACCTTGACCGACTCCGGACCGTCGGGCCCGTCCATTCGCCAGACTCCGAACGTCAGGTGGCGCTCGCGATAGAGCAGGCAATCGTGGAGCGCGAGATCCGCGAGCGTCTCGGGACGCCCGCGACGCTCCAGGTACGCCGGAGCCGCGCACAGAATGCGTTTGTTCTTCGCAATCAAGTGGCGCACGAGGTGCGGCTCGGTCACCTCCGCCATCCGGATATCGATGTCGAAGCCCTCGCCGATGAGATCGACGCGGCGATCCAACAATTCCACCCACAACTCCAGAGCCGGATATTCCCTCTTGAGGAGGGACAGCACGGGCGAGACGTGATTGCGGCCGAGCCGCATGCTGGTGCTGATGCGCACAGATCCGCTTGGCGAGCCCTTCGCTCCCGCGACTTCCTGCGTCAGGCCTTCGGCTGCGTCGAGCACTCTGCGCGCCCAAGCGTAGGCGAGCGCGCCTTCGTCGGTGATGTGGACGCGACGTGTCGTCCGGCGAAACAGCGTCGCGCCGAGCGCCCGCTCAAGATCGGCGATCCGCTTGCTGGCGTAAGCCGGCGAGATGCCCAGCTCGGTAGCGGCTGCGTTGAAGCTCGAGAGCCTGGCCACGCTGCAGAAGACCCGCAGATCGACCAGGTCCCAATCATTGTTCACGGTTAGAGAATTGTGAATCCAATGATGCGCGAATTGTCCCGATCAGGGTTCGAAGTATCTTGTGGAATTCGTTGGCCAATTATATGGGGGTCCGGCCAAGCAGCGTTATCGTCAACCAGGAGGAGAACATGGAGTTCAGGATCGACCGTCGTACGGTGCTGAAGGCCGGCGCCGCGCTCGCCGCTTCGCAGGCGCTGCCCGCGTGGACGCAGGACAAGCCGAGGCTGCGCCTGACCGGCGTGTATCAGGAAAAGGACATCCGGTTCGAGACGTTCCGGCGGCTGGCGAAGGACGTCGAAGCCGATTTCCGGATCGAGCAGTACCTGATGGGCTCGCTGTTCAAGCAGGGAACGGAGCTCGTAGCCGTTCAGCGCGACAACCTCGAGATGGCCAACATCGCGCCGGCCGACGTCACGAAGCAGATCCCGGCATGGTCGGTCCTGACGTCGGCCTACCTGTTCCGCGACGCCAACCATTTGCTCGCGTTCTTCGGCAGCGACGTCGGCGCGCAAATGAAGAAGATGGCCGAGGACCAGCTCAAGATCAAGATTCTCGGGCCCGTCTTCTACGGCACCCGGCAGGTTGGGCTCAAGCCGAAGAAGAAGATCACCACCCCCGCGGACATGGCGGGCACCAAGCTGCGCATGCCGGCGGGCGACGCGTGGCAACTCATGGGCCGCGCACTTGGCGCGAACCCGACACCGCTCGCATTTCCCGAGGTCTACACCGCGCTGCAAACCGGCGCCATCGATGGTCAGGACAACCCGCTGCCTATCGTGCAGGCGAACAAGTTCTACGAGGTCATGTCGCAGATCGTGCTGACCTCGCACTGGGTCGCCTACGACCTGATCATCATGAATCTGAAGACGTGGAACAACATGGGCCCGGCCAAGCAGAAGACGTTCCAGGCGGCTACCGACAAGGCACTCGCCTATTGCACCCAGGAGCACCTGAAGCGCGAGGCCGAGCTCGCCGAAAGCCTGAAGAAGGAGGGTCTGCAGTTCTCCACGCCCGACATCAAGGCGTTCCGTGCCCATGCGCAAAAGGTGTATCTGGCCTCCGACGAGGCGAAGGCGTGGCCGCCGGGAGTGCTCGAGAAGATCGCTGCGATTAAGTAGCACCTAACCGCGCGCGGCGGAGGAGGAACATCGATGCATCGATCCATGCGAAGCGCGGTCGACTGGATCCGACGGCGCGCCGAGAACATCGTGGCGGCGATGCTCGCGATCATGTTCGTCGCGTTCATCATCCAGATCGCCTCCCGGTACTTCTTCAACTTCCCGATCGGCTGGAGCGCCGAATTGTCGGTCGTCGCCTGGCTGTACATGGTGCTGATCGGTTCGGCGCTCTGGCTCAGGGAAAGCGAGGAGATCCGCTTCGATCTGGTCTCCGGCGCGCTCGGGCCGCGCGGCCGGCGCGTCATCGGCATCCTCGTGGCGGCCGTGGGCCTCGTGCTCTTCGCGATGTCGTTTCCGGCCACCTGGAAGTACGTGACGTTCATGAAGGTCGAGAGCTCCTCCTACCTCAAGATCCGGCTCGACCTCCTCTACTCGGTGTACCTGCTGTTCGCGGCGGCGATCATCGTCCGCTATGCATGGGACGTGTGGCGGATGATGCGCGGCGCGGCGCCGGAAGCCTCCGAAATAACCAAGACCACGTCCGGCCTATGAATCTGACCAGCCCATTCTCGCTGGCGCTCCTCGCCATCGTCGGCCTGAGCCTGGCCGGGTTTCCCGTGGGCCACGCGATGATCGCCGGCTCGATCCTTTGGCTGTTCCTGTCCAATCTCGACATGGGTACGGCGGCCGAGCAGCTGCTGAACGGCATGATGGGCAGCCAGCTGCTGCTCGCGATTCCGCTGTTCATCCTGGCCGCCGAGTTCATGAACGCCGGCGCGATCATGGACAGGCTGCTGCGCTTCTGCAACGCGATCGTCGGTCGCTTCCGCGGTGGGCTCGCGCAGGTGAACGTCGTGCAGAGCATCATTTTCGCCAGCATGTCCGGCTCGGCGCTGGCCGACGCGGCCGGCTCCGGCAAGCTGATGCAGTCGCTGATGACGCGCGACGGCAAGTATCCCCCTGCCTACGCTGCCGCGCTGACCTGCGTGTCGTCGGTCATCGGTCCGATCCTTCCGCCGTCGATTCCGCTGGTCCTCTACGCGCTCATCTCCGACACCTCGGTCGGATACCTGTTCCTCGGCGGCGTCATTCCAGGCCTGCTGCTTGGCATCGTCCAATCGGCGCTCATCGCCTTCACCGCCAAGCGACGCCGCTTTCCGGTCGAGGCCCGCGTGCCGCTGCGCGAGCTGCCGGGGATCACGTGGCGGGCGCTGCCGGCACTGCTGATGCCAGTGATCCTCCTCGGCTGTCTCTACAGCGGCGTCACAACGCCGACCGAAGCCGCTGCGGTCGCCGCGCTCTACGCGCTGCTCGTGTCGGCGTTCATCTACCGCAGCGTCCGGTGGAGGGACGTCTACCACTCGCTCGTCGTCAGCTCGCGCCTGACCGTGTCCATCGGAATGCTGATCGCCGGCGCGCTGGTGTTCAACTTCGTGATCACTTCGGAGAACATTCCCAAGACGCTGAGCGGCGCCCTGACGAGCTTCCAGATGACGCCGCTCATGTTCCTGCTGCTGGTCAACGTGCTGTTGCTGATCCTCGGATGCTTCCTCGAGGGCACGACGATCATTCTCGTGATTCTGCCGGTGCTGCTTCCGACGGCGGAAACGCTGGGCATCGACCCGGTGCACTTCGGCGTGATGGCGATCGTCAACATCATGCTCGGCCTGGTGACGCCGCCGTACGGCCTGCTGCTGTTCATGATGGGCAAGATCGCCGACGTGCCGCTGCGCGAGCTCGTGCGCGAGGTAATGCCCTTCCTGTACGCCATGGTCGGTGCGCTTGCCTTGATCACGCTCGTGCCGGACTTCGTGCTGTTCCTGCCCCGGCTGCTCGGCTACAAGGGCTGAGGCGACGATGACGATCTCGCTCGATCACCTGACGCTGTTCGAGCTCACGCCGCCGCAGCTCGTCGAGGTAGCGGCAGCCGCGGGCTTCACGCACGTCGGATTGCGGCTCAACCCCGCCGCGCCACCCGGGGAGCCGCAGCATCCGATGCTCGGCAACTCGCCGATGCGCCGCGAGACGCTCGCGCGCATGCGCGAAACCGGCGTCGTCGTCTTCGACTTCGGCGTGTTCCGGCTGAAGCGCGGCGTCGACGTGCGCGCATTCGAGCCCGTGCTCGAAACGGCGGCGGTGCTCGGCGCGAAGCACGCTGTCGTCAATGGCGATGATCCGGACCCGCAGACGCTCGCGGAATTGCTGCGCCGGCTCTGCGAGCTCGGACACGGATACGGCATCAGGATGAATCTCGAGCCGACGCCGTGGACCGGCATTCCGACGCTCGGTGCGGCGCTCCGTGTCATCGAGTCGTGCGCTCATCCCGGCGCGCGGGTGATGGTCGACACCATCCACGCCGACCGCTCGAACACGACGCTCGAAGCTCTCGCGCAAGTCCCGCGCTCACTGATCGACTATGTCCAGGTCTGCGACGCCTCCGGGCCGCGCCCGACTGATTTCGACACGATGATCTACCAGGCGCGAAACGAGCGCGCATTCCCGGGCGAGGGCAACCTCGACCTGGTCGGCATGCTGTGCGCGCTTCCAGCCGGCGTTCCGTTGAGCCTCGAGTCGCCGGCGAGATCGCTGGCGTCGCGCCTGACTCCGGTGCAACGTGCGCGACGCGGCCGGCAGGCGACCGAGTCGCTGGCGGCCGCAGTTTCCGCACGGCGCTCGGCGACAGCGGGCGCATCGTGATGCGCTGCATCGGATCTGCCGCGATGAAACCGGCAAGACTCCGGCACTCACTCTGCTGAAAGACAAACGGCCAGCGAGGACAACGCTAGCCGTCTGATCTCGAAGCGGAAACCTGGCGCGCCCGGCAGGATTTGAAGCCACGACCCCCTGGTTCGTAGTTCGTTAGTGCAACGCTAAGTAGCTGTATTTCTTTAACTGACTGCGGGCGCCCGTTGCGCCACTAGGCAGAGCGATGCATAACCGAGCATAACGAATCCCCGCAAAAGTCCCGCACGACGGAACACGGAAGCGCTCCGGATCGCTGGTGGAACGCTAAGCTCTGGGCCATGCCGCCGGCTAGGCCCGGCGGGTAATCCGATTGAATCGCGTGACGACCCGTCGAGGATTACTCATAGCGCTCGGCGCAAGCACGCTCACTTGGACGGGCGCTGCACGCGCGCAGGCGCCGGCATCAGTTCGCCGGATAGGCGTTCTCTCGCCCGTTTCGGCTTCCGAGGGCGCGTCATGGCACCATGCATTCCGTCTGGGTG
>CBHCZH010000096.1:0-13417 GCA_965977975.1 uncultured bacterium | reverse complement strand
CTACCGGTTTACCGCTCGCAAGGCCTTCGCCAGCGGGTCCACGGTCGGCGACCTCGGCCACACTTTCTTCGATTGGGACCAGCTGGTCTGGTCGTACTACCCTTCGCTGGCGCCGGTCGCATACGACGAGGCTACCTACAAGGAGGAACCGCACGAGTTCGTGGGCACCCGCTGCCAGAGCGTCCAGGCAGGGGGAGAACAGTTCCTGGCCGCGGTCACGCGCAATCGGCGGATCGGCGCGCGCGACCGCCAGGCGCTCGCCGAGGGGCGCGAGGTGCTGCTGCGGCTGTGTCGGGCATCTGCGGGCAATATCCCCTTTTACGAGCGCGAAGCCTACGAGAGCGCGCTGGCAGCCGACGCCGCATCGATCGCACAGGACATGCCGCACAACTTCGCTTCGGCCCAGGCGCGCGAATTCGGCACTTACCTCGCCGGCGCGTCGGCGTTCTATCGCGGCGATTGGCGCGCGGCACGCGCGAGCTTCACGGCGTTGCGCACGGCGAAAGACCCGTGGGTCCGCGAAACCGCGCTCTACATGGTCGCGCGCAACGAACTCGGAGCCGCTGCCGCGAGGGGGATGAACGAGTGGGGCTTCTTCGACAACGAGGAGGCCGACAAAGCCTTGGCGGCGCGCTCCGACGCGGCGCTCGCGGCCTACCGCGCCAAGTACCCGCGGGGCCTCTATGCCGCCTCGGCGAACGGCTTGCAGCGGCGCGCCCAATGGTTCGCCGGCGAGTTGAACAGGCAGGGCACCGCCTATGCGCGAATGCTCGCGGCCGTCGATGTGAGCACCGACAAACCCGACACGGTCGAGTTGATCGACGAGATCGACGGCAAATTCCTGCTCTCCGAAGGCGCGGGTACCGCGATCGAGGACCCGTGGCTGGTCGCGGTGCACGACCTGATGCTGATGCGCGGCGACTTCGTCGACGAATACGCAACGGACGAAGACTACATCGACCTATACCGGAACGACCTGCCGCTCCTGACGGCGGGGCAGCTCGCAGCCCAGGAAGCCGTGTTCGCGGGCCAGCCGCGGCTCTACGCGTTCCTCAAGGCCAATTACGCTTTCTACATCGGTAAGGATTATCGCGAAGTCCTGCGCCTGCTGCCCGACGACGCGCGCAAACCGGCCTACACCCCGCTCGAATTCAGCCGCCAGGTGCTGCGCGGCATGGCGCTGGCCCGGCTCGTCGACCGCAACGAAGCAGGTTTCTGGCAAGAGCTGCTCGGCGGGGCGAAGGGGCTTTACCAGCGGCCGACCGTCGAGCTCGGCCTGGCGCTCAACTGGGAACGCGCCGGGCAAGTCGCCAAGGTGTTCGCGCCGGACTCCCCGATCGAGGACCAGCGCATTCGCGCGATCCTGCTGACCCACGCCGCGGGACCGGCCGTGCTGCGCAGCGTGGCAGCGGCAAGCGACCGCCCGCAACGCGAACGCGACCTTGCGACCTTCGTGCTGCTCTCCAAGGAGCTTGCGCGCGGTTCCTATGCCGAGGCGGCGCGCGACCTCGCGCGGGTCCCGGCCGACGCGTCGGCCGACGGCTGGTTCTGGTGGGATGTCAGCGAGTCGACGAACATCCCGGTCGGCGCGTTCACGAAGGGCCGCTTTTCCGATGGCTACGCCTGCCCGGCGCTGCGCGAGACCGTGGCGCGGCTCGCGCGCAACGCCGACGACGTGAAAGGGCGGCTGTGCCTGGGCGATTTCTACCGTCTCAACGGCTTCGACAACCTGCTGATCGACGATGCGCAGGACAAGGGCGAGCTTGGCAGCTTTGCCGAGTATCCCGGCGAACCGATCCCGCGCAGCAAGCTTTACGCCGCCATCATGGCCGAGCCCGGCGTGTCGCGCGAGGATCGCGCTTACGCGCTTTACCGCGCCGTACGCTGCTACGCCCCGAGCGGCGGCAATAGCTGCGGCGGCGACGAGGTGCCGCAAACGCAGCGGCGCGCGTGGTTCAGGCGATTGAAGGGCGAGTTCGCCAACACCCGCTGGGGACGCGAGGCCGACTATTACTGGTAGGGCGCTCGCCGCGGCGCTGCTCGCGCTCGCGCTCCTCACTGCCTGTTCGCGCCGGGAGGAAGGGCCGCCCGACGTCGACCCGCGCGACTATCAGTCGTTCTTCCTGTGGAGCGGCGTGCGCCCACCCGACCACCTGAGCGAAGCGGAAAGCGTCTACCTGCTGTGGGGCGAGCTCCGCGCCGACGACCCCACCCGCATCGTCGCGTTGCGGCGCGAGGTCCCGCGCAACCCGGGGCCGGAAATCTGGCTAGTGGTCAGGGCGGAACGCCTCGATTGGGGCGAAGACGCATACCGCCAGCTGCTGGCAGAAGCGGCGCGCTGGCGGGCCGCGAACCAGCGCTTTGCGGGCATCCAGGTCGATTTCGACGCCGCGACGCTCCGGCTCCGCACTTATGCCACGTTCCTGCGCGACTTGCGTCGCCGCTTGCCCGCGGGCGTCAGGCTCTCGGCCACCGGATTGATGGACTGGACTGCCGGCGCGCCCACCGACGATCTCGGCTCGCTCGTCGGTGTCGTCGATGAAGTGGTGATCCAGACTTACCAAGGCCGCTCGACGATACCCGGATACAGGCGCTATCTCCCGTTCCTCGAACGGCTCGACATTCCTTATCGCATCGGCCTTATCGAAGGCGGCGAATGGAGCCCGCCGGCGTCGCTTTCCAAGGACCCCAAGTTCGTCGGCTATGTGGTCTTCCTGAAGACCCCTTGAGATTCCCCTTTCCTACAACCCACCCAATGTGCCTTATCCTCTCCGATGAGTACCAAGTTCGACGCGCGCCGCATCGCGGCCTTCCTCACCGCGCTCCGGGAAACGGGTAATCAGACCATCGCGGCGGAGCGGGCCAAGGTGTCGCGCTCGTGGGTCACGCTGCACCGTTCGAGCGATCCCGAGTTCAGGCGGCTTTCCGACGCGGCGATCGCGGCGTTCACGGCCCTTCGACAAGCTCAGGGTAAGCGGGAAGGGGTTAAGCCGGCTCCGGCGGGGGCAAGCGGGTGCAGGTCGCGCGGGCGCGGCTCAAAGAGTGGTCGCCGCGAGTCGAGGGGCGGTTTCTCGCAACGCTCGCGGCGACGTGCAACGTCAAAGCGGCGCTCGCCGAAGTGGACATGAGCCCGGCCTCGGCGTACAACCACCGCAACCGCTGGGCGCGCTTCGCCGAGCGATGGGACGAGGCGGTCGAGACCGGCTACATGCAGATCGAGTGCGGGCTGGTCGAGCAGGCGGGCAACCTGTTCTCCGGCGAGGGGCCGGTCGAGGTCGGGCCGATCCGCGCGATCACCGCGGACCACGCGATCCCCTGCTCCACATGCACAAGCATCAGGTCCACCGCATCGGCAAGCGGCCGGGCCAGGTCGCGCGCGAGCCGGACATCGAGGAGGTCCACGCGAGCATCCTCAGGAAGGTCGAGGCGCTGAAGCGCACCGACGAGCGGCGGCTCGCGTCCGACCAAGCCGAATGGGCGCGGCGGCGGGGTGCCCCGGTGCCGCATCGCCGCTAAAGGCGCGCGATCATCGCGGGCCAACGTCTCGGCACCGCGCAAGTGCCCGGCGGGGAGGAGCTGATGAGCACGCGCATGCGCCGGCCGAGGGGAAACGCTCGTGACAGTGGCCCTGAGCGAACCACGATCGTCGCGAGCGTGACACCGAAGACGACCGAGGCCCGCTCCGGACCACATTCCGGCGTCCTCAAGGACGATTGATGCTTAGCCAAAACACGCGAAATCAGAGCCGTGAGGAGCAATCCTGACGGCCCTTTCCATGTCCGACTAAACCCAAGTATGCACTCACCGGATGCTATGGGGAGGTGGCGATGGTGCGGATGATGACCGGCGCGTTGCTCGTCGGCTTGGCCTATGTCGGTCAGGCGGCTGCACAACCTTCGACCGGCCCGTCGACCGTGCCGCCGGCCGGAGAAAGCTTCCCGGTCGAAGTGACCGTCGACGCTGGCTCCGATGAAGGTCCGAATACGGCGCCATGGCGCTTTTTCGGAGCCGACGAGCCCAACTATGCGACCATGAAGGACGGCCGCACGACGCTTGCCACTTTGGGTTCGCTCGATCCGGGGCACGTCTACTTCCGCGCGCACAATCTGCTGACGAGCGGAGACGGCACGCCGGCGCTGAAGTGGGGGTCGACCAACGCCTATACCGAGGATGCCAAGGGCAATCCGATCTACGATTGGGAGATCGTCGATCGGATCTTCGACACTTATCTCGCGCGCGGCGTGAAGCCCTATGTCGAGATCGGGTTCATGCCCGAAGCCCTTTCCATCCGGCCGCAACCTTATCAGCACGATTGGCGCCCGGGCTCCGGATCGCTGCGGGCCGGCTGGGCATTTCCGCCCAAGGACTACGCCAAATGGGAGGAACTGGTCTTCCAATGGGTCCGGCACTCGGTCGACCGCTATGGCGCCGGCGAGGTTGCAACCTGGTATTTCGAGACCTGGAACGAAGCCAACCTGCCGCAAGCCTATTGGGGCGGAACGCAAGATGAGTTCTTCGCGCTGCACGATGCGGCGATCCGCGGAGTACGCCGCGCGCTTCCCTCAGCGCGCGTCGGCGGGCCCGACAATGCGGGTGCGGGGGACAAGTTCATGGCCGCCTTCATCGAGCACGTGAAGGCGGCAGGCACCCCTACGGATTTCCTGGCCTTTCATGCCAAAGGCAATCCCTCCTTCATTGCCGACGGCGCAGGCGGCGGCCATGTGCGGATGGGGCTTGCCGACCAGCTCCGCGCCGCCGACAACGAATTCGCGCAGATCGCCGCCGATCCCGATTTTCGCGACAAGCCGGTGATCATCGGCGAGGCCGACCCGGAAGGATGCGCGGCCTGCCGGGGACCCGCCAACGCCTATCGCAACGGCACGATGTATTCGAGCTACACCGCCGCGTCCTTTCCGCGATTGCAGGAACTGGCGACGCGGCGCGGCCTGAAGCTGGAAGGGATATTGACCTGGGCCTTCGAATTCGAGGACCAGCCCTACTTCGCCGGATTTCGCCAGCTGACCTCAGCCGGCATCGACCTGCCCATCATCAATCTCTTCAAGCTTTACTCGCGTATGCGCGGCCGCAATCTGGCGGTCGCGTCGGATCACCGCCAGCCGCTCGATGCCGTGATCGCCGACGGCGTTCGCGGAGCGGCGGATGTTGGCAGCACGGCGACGCTGGAGGGAACGTCGCTGGCGGTCATGGTGTGGCACTACCATGACGACGACGTCGCCGGACCCGACGCCGCGGTTTCGATCGCGGTCAACGGGCTGCCGCGGGCCTTTGCCAGCGGCGCGACGATGACGCGCTATCTGATCGACCGCGACCATGGCAATGCCTATGCAGCGTGGCTGGACATGGGCTCGCCGATTGCCCCAAATACCGAGCAGCGCGCCAAGCTCATTCGCGCGTCCCAGCTGGAGCCGGTCGGCGAGGGCAGCGAACCGGTTGCGGTGCGTGATGGGCAGGCCCGCTTGAGCATCGAACTCGCGCGCCAGGCCGTCACGCTGATCGTGCTGACGCCTGCGAGCGGTCAAGCGCCGGAGGGAAACTTTGACGTTGCCGGCCGGGTAGGCGGGAGCTGAGTGTTGGGCGCGCACATACCGCGCGGTGGATTACTCAGGCCAAAGCCGCGCGTGAGGATAACCGAGCGGAAGGTACGCTGCCGGGCTGATGGGTGAATGGCCCGAGCTACCTCTTAGGTGGACAATCGATTAGGGAGATTCCCGGCTGATTTACGCGCAACATCATTAATTTGCTACCGGTACCGCGCTGGGTGTGCCGGAGCGAGTGATGCAAACAGCAATTGGGAAGCCTGCCCGGTCGAACGGGCCTCGGCTCTTTCGACGTTCGCACCTGGCGGTCGAGGTGGCGGTTGTGGCGGCCGCTGTGCTGACTCTTCTCGCATCCTACTATCGCGATCCACTCACCCAGCGCGAGCTGAGCTTCACGCCGACGGGCGAGGGCATGGCCTACACAAGCTACCAGTTCGATGATCGGACCAACGGCGGCACTTCGGTGGCCGGCGCCAAAGTGGGGCGCCCTCTCGCCTGGACCTGCGATCTGACGGCAGTCTACGAGTACAGGTATTGCGGGTTCGGCCTGAAGTTCGACCCCGCGGGTTCGGGCCACGGCATTGACCTGCGGCCTTTCGAGCATGCCGAAATCACTCTGCATTACGAAGGGCCGAGCCAGTCGCTTCGTGTCTTCCTCAAGAGTAACGATCCGCGCTACCTGGAGCTCGGCGCGATTTCCGACGAGCAGGTGATCCAAATGAGCGCGCCGATATCCGCTGGTACGCAAACGATCGAGATCGGCCTGGATCAGTTCGCTGTCGCCGAATGGTGGCGGGATAGCGCACCACGCCCCTCCGCCGAGTTGGCGAAGCCGGCATTCCACAATGTTGCGTTGATGGAGTTCCTCACCGGATCGGATGCGGCGCCGAGCCAGCATCGGTTGCGCATCGACAGCATTTCCTTCCGCGGCAGGACCATAGGCGCGGAAGCATGGTACGGCACGATCGCGCTCATCTGGCTGCTGCTGATCGGCACGATCCTGCTGCAACGGCGCCAGGAAGCGAGCCGCTGGCGGGCGCAGCTCCTCGGTTCGATGCGGAAGACCGTCGATACGATCCCGCATATGGTCTGGTCGCTCGACCGGGACGGCAACGTCTACTTCAACCGACGCTGGGAAGACTTCACCGGCGTGCCACCCAACCCCGACGGCAGCCCCGGTTTGCGCCGGCTCATTCACCGCGACGATCTTCAAGGAGCTCTGCGGGAATGGAAGCGCGGCGTCCGGTCCGGGGACGAATTCGAGATCGAGCTGCGGATCCGCCACCGCTCGGGAGAGCACTGCTGGGTGCTTGCCCGCACCGTGCCGGTTCATGACCAAACCGGCGCTATCGCCGAATGGTACGGCACTTGCACGGACATCGACGACCGGGTGCGCGCCCAGCAGGCCTTGCGCACCAGCATCGAGAAGGAACGCAAGAGCATCGAGAAAGAGCGCAAGCGCGCGCGGCAGCTCAAATGGACCAGCGAGCACGACCCGCTGACCCGGCTGCCCAACCGGCGCGCGTTCGAAGCTCGTCTGAAGGAGGAAATCAACCGCGCCTCCGGCCGCGGGACAGAGATCGGCCTGCTTCTCCTCGACCTGGACTACTTCAAGCATCTCAATGACACGCTCGGGCATGGCGCCGGGGACGAACTCCTACGGACGCTCGCCACGCGGCTGAGGCGATCGGTCCGCCGCCAGGACTTCGTCGCCCGAATCGGCGGCGACGAGTTTGCGGTCGTCGTCTCGGACTTGAAGACGGACTCAGACCTCGCAGCCCTGGGGAATGGGGTCGCAGGCGCGATCCAGCACCCACTGAACATCGGCGGCCATGTCGTGCGACCGGGCGTGAGCATCGGCGGGGCGATCTGGCCCAAGCGCTCGTCCAATGCGGACGACTTCCTGAAACGCGCCGATGCGGCTCTCTACGCCTTAAAACGCTCCGGCCGCGGTGGCTTCCGGCAGTTCGAGAGCTACATGCTCGACGAAGTCAAGGAAGCGGCATACCAGCTGACGCGTGCGCGCGAGGCGATCGCCAACGACACCATCGTCGTCCATTACCAGCCCAAGGTCGTCATCCGCGGAGGAGCAGCCGCAGGTTTCGAGGCGCTTTTGCGCTACCAGTCCCCGCAGGGTGCGCTCGAACTGCCGGACACTATTGCCGAGGCGTTCAACGACTACGAGCTGGCGGCGAAGCTCGGCGAACTGATGCATCAGAAGGTGGCCCGCGACATCCGTGCCTGGATCGACCGCGACTTGCCGTTCGGGCGCGTCTCGATCAACGCGGCTCCGGCCGAGTTCCTGCGCGACGACTATGCGGAACGGCTGCTTTGCATCCTTGATTCTCAAGCGGTGCCGCCAGCCTGCATCGAAGTCGAAGTTACCGAACATGCGTTCGTCGAACGCGGGCGCGAATACGTCGCGCGAGCTCTCGATGTGCTCAAATCCGCCGGCATGACGATCTCGCTCGACGACTTCGGGACCGGCCATTCGTCGCTCTCCCACATACGCGATTTCCCGGTCGATTTGATCAAGATCGACAGATCGTACACCGAGCTGATTGCCGACGACGAAGAAATCGCTGCGCTCGTCGCCGGAGTGATCCATCTTGCTTGCACCCTGGGCCTGGAGGTCGTCGCAGAGGGAGTGGAGACGAGACGGCAATTGGAACTGCTGCGGGCGATGGGTTGCCACTACGCCCAAGGATACCTGCTTGGCGTTCCGGTCGACGGCACGCGTGTACCCGAGCGCATCTTGACAGAGCGTTCGATCAGGTCGGCTGCCTGACGATTTTGCTCGCTTCCGCAGGCTTGCCTATTGCGGGCTCTTGCTTCCTCACCCGTGCTCTCGGCTCCCGCGATATGTGTAAGCACGGTTTCGGGATTCGCCTTGTTCCTACCGAACGACCGGTAGGGGCGCAAAGCGGCCAGGCAAATTTTCGCTGTCCTACAAACCATCATCGCGCATGTCTGAGTCGCCTCTGATTCGAGGAGGTAACAAAGTGACCGCGAAATTCGGCGGGGCCCGGCGCAACGCGTTCCTTGCGGCGCTCAGGGAAACCGGCAACCAGACGCTGGCGGCGGAGCTCGCCGCCACCTTGCGAAGGATTTCCGCGCGCACGTCCTCGATGTCCGGCTCGCGCGGGCGCAGGCCCGGCCGCTTGCCGATCCCCCACACCTGGTGCCTGCGCATGTGCAGCAGGTGGATCGCATGATCGGCGGTGATCGCGGTGATCGGTGTCGCCTCCGGGAGTTCTTCGGCCGAGAACAGATTACAGGCCGCGTGGATCAACCCCAGCTCGAGCCGGTCGTGCTCCTCCTCGATTGCCGCGCGCCACCGCTCGGCGAAGCCTGGCCAGCGGTTGCGGTGATTGTAGGCCGAGGCCGCCGTCATCCCGACTTCAGCGCAGGTCGCCTTGACGTTGCAAGTCGCCGACAACGCGGCAAGAAACCGTTCCTCCACGCGCGGCGACCACTGCTTGAAGGGGATGGGCTGCAGTGGCGACAGGCCCCCTCCGCCTCGCTACGCTCGGCACCTCCCCGTAAACGGGGGAAGATCTTCAAGGCTGAATGTCGATACAGCCTATTCCGCCCCGGCCAGGGGAAACTCCAGGACCGAAATCGAGAGCGCCGGCAGCTCGATCGCGCCGGCGTCGGTTCTGCCGCCCTCCGTGACTGAGACCTCGGGCGTCGCGCCGACCCTGTTCCGGGCCTCCAGCGACGGGCCGGTCAGCGTGCGGATCGTCCCGGGCCCGGCGATGGCGCCATGGGTGAGGCCGAGATCGAGCTTGCGCGGCGCGAACCCGGCGTTGACGACGCCGATCCGGAGCGTCGCACGGTCGGGGGACAAGGCGGCGATCACGTCGAGCGGATAGGTCGGGCTGCCGCTCACGGTCAGCGGGTGCTCGGCGCCCATCGGGAACTGCGGTTCGGGGACGGGGGAATCGCCGCCGACCGCGACCGGGATGGTGCCGGCGCCGAAATGCTTGCCGTAGAACTTGAACACCAGCCCGGTGGTGTTGAGCGCAGCGGCGTTGGGGGTGATGTCCATCGTCGACGAACCCGTGGTGAACGAGCCCGCGGTCATGAAATCGCTGTGGCGCAGCATCTCCTGCAGCACCATGCCATAGGCGAGCGCCAGCTTCAGGTTCGGCTGGCCGCCGGTGTAGGCATACTCATCGATCCAGAGGAAAATCCCCTTTTCGTCGATCCATGGGAAGCGCTCGCGGTACATGTTCCACTGGTCCGCCTTGGCGCGGACGTGGTTGGCGGGCGAGCGGGTCCATTCCTGCAGCTCGACGTCGCGTGGCGCGTCGGGGCGCTGTTCGGCGCGGTCGTAGAAATGCTCGGTCACGCCGGCGAAAGTGCCCGCGGCCTGGTCGAACAGGCCGTAAGTCCAGTCGAGCTCGGTGCCGAAGCGGGCGCGCATGTCAGCGAGCGTCGGGTTGATCTTGGGGACGTTCGGCGGGTCGCGCTGGTCGGGCATCGCGCCCGAGCCAATCAGGACGATCGTCGGATCGCGCCGCAGCATGCGGTCGGCGAACTCGCGGTGCTTGATCATGAAGAACTCGCGCGTGGTCGCGCCAATCTGCCACGAGCCGTAGGGCTCGTTGCCGATGTTCCAGTATTTGATGCCGTAGGGCTCGGGGTGGCCGTTGGCGGCGCGCTGCCCGCCCCAGTAGGAGCTTGCCGGGCCGTTCAGGTACTCGACCAGCTCGGCCGCCGAGTTCGAATCGCCGAGCCCGGCATTGACGGTGACGTAGGGCTCGACCTCGAGGATGCGAGTCAGCTCGAGCCATTCGTCCATGCCGAGGTCGTTGGACTGGATCGCGCTCCACGCGTGGTCGAACATCGGGTTGCGCCGGTCGCGAGGCCCAAGCGCCTCGTGCCAGTCCCAGTTGGAGAGGAAATTGCCGCCCGGCAGCCGCCACATGCCCGAATTGAGGCTGCGCGCCAGCGCGGTGGTGTCGGCGCGCCAGCCGTTGATGTTGTCGTCGGGCATGAGCGAGGGCGATGCGACGCGGAACGCTCCGGCTCCGGTGCCGGTGATCTCGAAGCGGGCGTCGAGCGTGTCGGCCTTGCCGGTGAAGGCGAATTCGACCTTGCGCCATTCCGGGCCGGGGGCGGGCAAGACGATCGTCTCGCGCGCGGACGGGCCATCGCCCCAGACGAGCGCGACTTGCACCCGGGCGGTCGGGTCGCCGCTGAGCCAGACCGAGCCTTCGTAGCGGCGCCGTCGGGCAATTCCGATGCCGTCCTGGGCCAGTCCCCTAGGCTCGCCAGCGACGGTCACGCGGGGACTGTGCGCGCCCACGAACGGGTCGGTTCGATCCATCGTCACCGCACCGCCGTCGCCGACGGGCCTCCACTTGCGCGAGCCGAGGCCGGGCGGACCGTTGGCGGCGGGCGGCGCTTCGGGGTCCTGGCTTGCTGGCATGACCGGCGCGTAGAACTTGCGGTCGTCGAGCATCTCGGCCCAGAGCGAACGCTCGACGAGGTTCCGGATCGGCTCGATGAACATGCCGTAGAGATACGGCGAAACCGGCGCGGCGCGGTCCGCGATGTCGATCCGCACCGCGACAGGCTCGTCCCCGGCTCGTGCCGGAAACGAGAGCGCCATCGCCGCCAGGGCGGCCAACGAGATGAGAGCCGCATGGAGCTTCATTTTCGTCCCCCCTCTCGGCGCAGACACAGGTCCGAAGCCACTCACACGAATGGCAGGGCCTGGCGGGCGGCGGAGTAGAGCCATCACTTTCGCCAAGTTGCAACAACTTGCAACGACCGCAGCGTCGGTTCGCCCCCAGGGTCGCGTGGAGTCTGCGATCATTGAGGGGGAATTTGTTCAGACCCGCCGGGAGCACCGGCCGCTCGATGGAAAGTGATCCGCCGATCGCAACGAGGGGCTTATGTCGAGGGTACGAACAGTCCGCGTGCGCGCGCTTTGCGTGCCGCTTGCCGCCGAAGCGAGCGGCGATTGAATAGCGTCAGGTGGCGCAATCGTTTTCTACGAATTGCAACGACTTGCTACGCCGGTGAGCGAAGCGGCCTGGTCTAGGATGCGCGCGTGAATCCACGCGCAGTCCTGAGGAAGATCGGTCCGATGTCCCCAATTCGCTCCACCATGCAGCGCCGACTTACCGCCGGCCTGTTCGTATCTTCGATGCTCACGAGCACCGCCCCGGCGCTGGCGCAGAGCGCCACATGGGATGGGAGCGAGGGTAATGATTGGGAAAATGGCGATAATTGGAGCACGGGAACCGTCCCGACCGCCACCGCCAACATCGGCCGGCCCCTTGTCGCCATCATCGCCGTCGATACCGACGTTGTGCCTACCCCGATAATCACCGACGGGCGGGATGTCTCTGTTCGCAATCTCACCGTTGGCCAGGGTCGCGACGGCATCGTCGACATATTGACCGGCGGACGACTTCAGGTCGGTGATGGGGTTAATTTCGGCACGCTCGATATCGGGGTGTCGACCAACATCTTCGGGGTCATAGATTCGAGCACCGGGCTGATCCGCGTTGCCGGCGGAGATCTGGAGGTTTTTGGACCCCTCAATCTGGGTGCAAGCTTCGGGTCCACCGGCACGATCCAGGTCGACGCTGGCGGTGCGGTTCGAGCAGACCAACTCTGCCTCGGCTGCGGCAATGCCAACTTCGCGGGCACCGGGCTGATCGACCTCGACGGGTCGGCGACTCTTGTCATTAGAAGCGGAGCCGGCACGATCCGGATCGGCGAAACCTCCGGCTCAGGCGGTACCGGAACCTTGCGCATTCGGGGCGGCAGCCGGGCCGAGATGGCTGGCGGTGTCGGTGATGTGCTGGGCATCGGCAGCGCGATCGAGGTCAGTGGCGACAACGGCGCGGGCATTGTCTCGCATCTTGTGTGGAACGGATCGCTGACGGCGCATGGGGACATCACTGTCACCGATGGTGCGCATGGCGAAATCGGGGTGCTGAGCAGCCTGACCGATACCGGATCACTGACCGTCTCGAATGGCGCCCGGCTCGATCAGATTGCCGACGATAGCGGCAATTGGAGCTTCGGACAGCAGGCCGATGTCCTCGTCACAGGTGCGGGGACTCTGCTCAACGTCGACGGCGCGTTGGCGATCAACAGCAGCAATGTCGGCGCGGGTTCGGCTGATTTCGTGATCGCGGACGGCGCCACGGTCAATGTCGCTTCGATCAACCAGAGCGGCCTTGCCTTTGGTGAGGAACGGCGGCTCGTCGTAACCGATGCGACGCTCAACATGACCGGCGGCCTGCTGATGAACTCCGGCCACTTGCTGGTCGAAAACGCCAGCGTCACTATGGCGGGCGAGCTGGCCCTGGGATCGATTTTCGGGGGCAACACGCTGAGCCTGTTCAATTCCGACTTCTCCGCCGGCTCCATAAGAGGCTCCGCCGCCGTTACCGATGGCGTGGCTTATGTCATCAATATAGGCGGACTGGCGAGCGGGCCGGCAGGCGCCGTTGGCGCATTCGATGTCGATAGCATCACGCTGGCCAGCGCCGGCACGAATGTCGCGGAAATGGTCCTCAATCACACTGGCGTCGATTTCGACATCGGAAGCACCATCGCCGGATCGGGCACGATCCGCCATCTAGCCGGCGACACGATCCTGTCGGCCGGGTCGTCGAGCTTTGCCGGCCGGACCGTCGTCACCGGCGGGACACTGAGCGTGAGCGGGGTGTTCGGCCTGGCCAATTCGGCGCACCGGATGAACCTCTCCGGCGGCGCGACGCTGGCCGGATCAGGCACGATCGGCGGGACGGTGACGATGGCGGATGCAACGCTCGCGCCCGGCACCAGCTCCGGCACGCTGACCATCTCCGGCAATCTCGAGCTTGGCG
>CBHCZH010000095.1:0-13583 GCA_965977975.1 uncultured bacterium | reverse complement strand
CGGGCTGGACGCGCCCAAGTGCGCGTCCACCCCCGCGGAACCAGCGCTCCCCCCGCACGTTCCTAACCACAAGTCCTTGCGGGAAGGGGTATTATGTCGATAGGGGCCGAAGTCGCCGCTCATCTTCCGTTTCTGCGCCGCTACGCGCGAGCTCTCACCGGCTCGCAGTCGACCGGCGATGCTTTCGTCAAGGCCACGCTCGAAGCAGCGCTTGCCGACCGGGAATTGGCCGAATCGCTGCGGGGCGGGCGCGTCCCGCTCTACACCGCGTTCAATAAGGTGTGGTCGAGCGCCTACCTCGAAGTTGCCGCCGAGGAGGAAGTGCAGGGCATGCACGAGGCCGCTGCGCAGGATCAGCTGCGGCGGATCACCCCGGTCAACCGCCAGGCTCTGCTGCTGACCACCGTCGAAGACTTCAGCCCCGCCGAAGCGGCCACGATCATGGGAGTCGGCGAAGACGACGTGAATCTGCTGGTGACCGAGGCGGTCGAGGAGATCGAGCGCGAATCCGCCACCAGCGTGCTGATTATCGAGGACGAGCCTCTGATCTCGATGCAGCTCGAGGACCTGGTCCGCTCGCTTGGCCATGAGATCTGCGGCACTGCGGCGACTCGCAGCCAGGCCCAGCAGGTTGTCGCCGAATGTACGCCAGGTCTGGTGTTGGCCGACATCCAGCTGGCCGACGGCTCATCCGGCCTCGATGCGGTCGACGATATCCTGGCGATCGACAGCGTGCCGGTGATCTTCATCACCGCCTATCCCGAGCGACTGCTGACCGGAGACCGGCCCGAGCCGACTTACCTGATCACCAAACCGTTCCAGGAGGACACCGTACGCGCGGCGATCAGCCAGGCGCTGTTCTTCGGTTCCAGCCGTCCGCTGAGTTAAGCTAGAGTGCGGGCGATGGCCCGCCTCAAGCTCAAGCTCCAGCTCTATTGCGGCGACGAGATCGCCATGGGCCCGGGCAAGGCCGACCTCCTTACGGCCATCGCGCGCGAAGGGTCGATCTCCGCCGCCGGCCGTGCGCTCGGTATGAGCTATCGGCGGGCGTGGCTGCTGGTCGATACGATGAACCGGTGTTTCAAGCGGCCGCTGGTCGAGGCGCATCCGGGCGGGGGCAAGGGCGCCGGGGCAAAGCTCACGCCTGAGGGCGAGGCGGCGCTGAAGGCCTATCGCGCGCTGTCGGCGCAAGTCGAAGGCGGTGTGCCTGGAGCGGACTTCGCCGCCTTGGAAACTGCGATCAGATCCGAGCCGCTCGCATCGCAATCCTAATCTTTTTCGTCACCCT
Organism: uncultured bacterium; assembly: GCA_965977975.1. Classification (GTDB taxonomy): domain Bacteria; phylum Pseudomonadota; class Alphaproteobacteria; order Sphingomonadales; family Sphingomonadaceae; genus Croceibacterium_A. Next base: position 12,295 of record CBHCZH010000095.1, on the reverse strand, counting down.
GAACTTGTTTCAGGGTCCATCCCTCCGCCAGCGCGGAGCTGTCGGCGCGGAACCGATCTCGCCGCAAGGTTGCGCATCCCTCCGTGCTCCGCGCGTGGAGCGCGATGGATGCTGAAACAAGTTCAGCATGACGAGTAGCGGGTTGAGAGGGCTTTCACGGCGCAATCAGCACCTTGCATTGGCCGGTACGCCGCTTGAGGCTTTCGAACACCTTCGGCGTCTCGGCGAGCGAGATCGTGTCGGTGACCAGCAGCCGCGGCTCGACCGCGCCCGCGGCCAATGCGTCGAGCGAAGCCTGATACTCGGGCACGGTGAAGAAGGCGCTGGTCACCAGCTTCACCTCCTTCGACAGCATCGCGAAGCTGTCGATCGGATCGGGCCGGGTGCACAGGCCGAGCAGCAGGAGGTTAGGGGGGGTGCTACCCGGCTGCCCGGGTTGGTGGTTTGGGCGGGTAATGCCGACGATTTCTAACACCTTGTCAGCGTTGCCGCGGCGGCCGGCCTCGGCGCTGCCGACCGGATCCGCCGGGTCGACCACAAACACATCCGCCCCCATCCCGAGCGCGCGGTCCCGCTGGAAATCGGCGATGTCCTGCACCGCGACTTTGCCCGCCCCTAGTCGCTTCGCCCAGAAGGCGACCGCGAGACCGATCGGGCCCGCGCCGAGTACCAGCACTTTGTCGCCGGCCTCGAGGCCCGAGAGGTTGACTCCGTGCAACGCGACCGCGAGCGGTTCGACGATCGCTCCGTCCGCGAGGCTCACGTCGCCGGGCAGCTTGATGCACTGGTTGGGGCGAGTCACGGCATATTCGGCATAGCCGCCGCCCTGCAGTCCGAACCCGCTGCACCATTGGACCTCGCCCTTACGGCAATGCTCGCACTGGCCGCAGCTCATCAGCGGGATGACCGAGACGAGATCGCCGGTCCTAAGCTCCTCAACCTCGCGCCCGAGCCCGACCACTTCGCCGGCGAACTCGTGGCCGAGCACGTCGCCGTGCTTGCAGCCGTAAGCCGCGTCCTCGGTCATGTGCAGATCGCTGCCGCAAATGCCGCAGCGTCCGACCCTGACTACGACCTGATCCGCCTCGGGCGTCGGATCGGGCAGGGTTTCGAAAGCGAGCAGGGCGTGGAGGGCTTGGAAGGTGACGGCTTTCATCGATTAGTCGTTCAGCGGCTTGACCGGCCCCAGCTGCATGCCGCCATCGATCATCACGTGGCTACCGGTCATGTAGCTTCCCGCATCCGAGGCGAGCAGCAGCGCCAGCGGCTTGATCTGCCAGGTCTCGGCCATGCGCCCGACCGGGACCAGCTTGTCCCACGCGGCCTTGGCGGCGGGGTCCTTCTTAACCCAGCCGTCGCCGATGTTGGTCACGAACGGGCCCGGCGCGATCGCATTGACGCGGATGCCGTAAGCGGCGAGCTCGTAGGCGGCGTGGCGCATGAAGTGCTTCACGCCGGCCTTGGCGGCCATGTAGGGCACGCCGACAATGGCCTCGTTGACCTCAGCTGCGTTCGAGCTGGTGATTACGATCGAGCCGCCGCGGCGATGGGTGTTGGCTTTCATCGCCCGCGCCGCTTCGCGCACGGTGTGGAACACGCCGGTGAGGTTGATGCCGATCGATTTGTACCACCGCTCGGGGTCGTAGACGTCGAGCTGGCCGTCGGGATTGCGCTCACCCGTTGGCGTCCAGAACCCATTCCCGACATCGAGACCGGCATTGGCGAAAGCGATGTCGCAGCCGTCGTAGGCCGCGACGTGGTCGTCGAAGACCTGCGCCACCTGGGCGAGGTCGACGACGTCGCACACCCCCCAGCGCGCTTCGTAGCCCTCGTCGACCAGCCGCTGCGCCTCGCGCGCCGCGCCCGCGCTTTCGATGTCGGCCAGCGTTACCCGGGCCCCGGCCTCGGCCATGCATTCCGCATAGGCGAGGCCGATTCCGCTCGCCGCTCCGGTAACGAGCGCCGAGCGGCCGCGGATATCGAACTGGTCGAGGGTTTTGGGGCCTTCGGTCATCATCCTGTCAATTCCCCAACTTGAGCATCCCCGCGAAAGCGGGGAGACAAAAAGGTTTCTCGCAGGGAACACTGAGGGAGCAGAGATCGCAGAGGTATGACACTCACTCTTTGCGGTCTCTGCATCCTCTGCGTTCCCTGCGAGAACCTCCTTTTCTTTTTTTTTCCGCTTGCGCGGGAAAGAGCTCGCTAGAGATACAGCTTCGGATTGATCGGGATGCCGTGCTCTTTGCAGTGCTCCTCGTAGTGGTTCATCATCCACCACACGTCGGCGGTTTCGACCAGCACCGCGTTCTCGTCGTAGAACTCGATCGGGCCTTCCATCCAGCCGAACAGCTTGACCCCATCGGGATGCTCGGTGACCAGCGTGTGGCTTTCGCCCGGCACTTCGAGGATAAGCCCGCCCGGCGTCGCCACCCAGTCATACTCGAGGTAGCGGACCGAGCCTTCGAGCACGACCATCGTGATCGTGCCGCGGTGGAAGTGCGTGCCGATGGTGCCCGGACCCTTCACCCACAGGATGTTCGAGAACAGGTTTCGGCGCACGTCGAAGGCGAGGTGCTTGATCGCGGCGGTCGGACCGAACGGCACCCATGGGCTATCGTCGTCGCTCTGGGCATCGATGTAACGGCCACCGGGCGAATACTTCTCGACCAGCGAGCGGTAGTTGAACGGAACGTCGACGATTTCCTTCTTGGTCGACGGCGGGGCTTTCATCTGCGTTGCCATGGTGCTTCCTCTACCCTTTATGTTTTCTCGCCGCCCTCGGGTTCGCGGGTCGGCCACCGGCCGATTTTAGTGGCCTTTTCAGCCCTGCACTAGGACTGCGGCGCATCCGTGCTGGGACGGCCGCGCATCGCCCTGCTCCTAGGGCAACGCGACCGCCAGGCTGCCCCGCCGCGCCAGCGCAATCGGTGCCGTCTCGCGCAGGCCCATCGCCACGAAGCCGCTGATCACCGCGAGGATCATCAACATCCACAGGAATGTATCCGCGCCGAACGCATCGTTGAGCATGCCGGCGACCGGCGGCCCGAACACGCCGCCGAGGATCTCGCACGCGCCCATTGCCAGACCGAGCACGGTTGCATGATGGTGCGGGTCGACCGATTCCGAGGGGATCGTCGCCATGAAGATCGGGAAGATGCCGTTGACGGCCCAGGCGACGAAGAAGAACCCCACCAGCACCAACGCCGGTCCCTCATAGTAGAGCGCGGCAAGCGGCCCGACGACCGAGAGGAATGGCAGCAAAACCATCACCGGCTTGCGCCCGATGCGGTCCGACAGACCCGAGATCGCAAAAGCATAGATCGCCGCGGCGATGCCGAGCGAGCTCATGATGAACCCCCCGGTCAGGTCGTCGTAGCCTTTAACCTGCACGAGGTAGAGCGGCATGAAGGCCCAGGTGATCACGAAGTGCGCCACCATCAGAACGCCGACCACGACGACGATCCAAATGTTTCGGAGCTTGAGGGCGTCGAGCATCGACATGCTGGCACGGGCTTCATCGGGCGGAGGCAGCTTGGCGGGCTCCTCCAGCAAGAACCAAATCAGCGCCGCGCTGACGATGCCAGGGACGCCAGCCAGATAGAACGCGTTCTGCCAGCCCAGCGCCAGCGCAACCGGCACCAGCACGGCCGGAGCGGCGAAACTGCCGAGCAGGTTGGAGCCGAGGTTCTGCGCCACGCCTTGCGCCAGCCCGCGCTTGGCGGGATCGACTTCGCTGGCGACCATGGCGTGGCTGATCGGCATCACTCCCCCTTCGCACACGCCCATGAGCAGACGCGCGCCGAACAGCAGCGCGAAAGTCGTGGCGAGGCCGGTCAGGAACGAGCACAGCGAGAACGCGACGGTCGACGCGATCAGCAGCGCCTTGCGCTTGCCGAGCGTGTCCGACAGCATGCCCACGAAAAACGCCGCGATCGCCCAGGTAAAGCTGAGGCCGCCCGCGATCAGGCCGATCTGCGTCTGGGTCAGCATCAGGTCGGGCTGGACCTGTGGCATCAGCACGTTCAGCGCCTGCCGGTCGAAGAACACGATCCCGAAATTGAGGCTGAGCAGGAACACCAGCAGCGTCTGGTACCCGGCCGAGTTCTTCATCCAGTTACCGTGCGGCGTGCTGGCGCTGGGCGTCATGCGAGGGCTCCTGTCGTTTGAGGTCAGAGGAAGGAGCGCACCGGATCGGCGCCGTTCCAACTGCGGGAGGCCTCCCAGAAGCGCGTGAAGGTTGCGTCCATGCCCGGCGTTACGGGCAGGAGCTCCAGGAAACCGAGTTGCGCCCCGGTGCCGTCGTCGAGGTAGACCACTTCCCGTCCGGTCGGCACCGCTGCGCGGAACGCCTCATGGTAACCGCGCGCCTGATAGGCCATGCTGGCCGCGTCGACATCTGCACAGGCAATGCCGACATGGTGGAAGCCGTAGCCGCGCAGGCGGATCGTTTCCTGGTAGACCGACGGCTCGCTGTCGAGGGGCTGGATCAACTCGATCAGCATATGCCCGGCAAAGCCCATCGCGATGGTGATGTCGGCGCGCGATTCCCCGCCGCGGTAGGTTTGGCCGGGAACGAGGAAATGCGGCAGCGTAAAGAACGGCCCGGCGCGCATGTCGGCCACCCAGCGGTCGATCGACTCGCGCAGATTGGGCACGATGAACGCGGTCTGCGCGATGCCGCCTATCGGCTGGCCGTAACCGAGCTGGTCAGCCATCCTTCCTCCCTGGCGGTTTGGCCCGCCTTGTGCACTGGCTCGCCAATCGGCACGACAAAGTCAATCGCGGTTGCTAGGACCAGCGCGGGAAAGGAGATGCCGATGGCCACCCAGCTCAGGCGCAACTCGGATTGCAGCGAGGCGGAATGGACCGCGCGGCAGGAACTTGCCGCCTGCTATCGCATCTTCGACATGCTCGGCTGGTCGGAATCGATCTACAACCACATCACCGTGCGGGTGCCTGGGGAGGAAGCCTTCCTGATCAACCCCTACGGACTGCTGTGGTCGGAAGTGACCGCCTCCAATCTCGTCAAGATCGATAGCGAGGGGAACAATCTCTGCGGCAGTCCTTATCCCGTCAACAAGGCGGGATTTACCCAGCACGCCGCGTTCCACAAGCACCTCGATTGGGCGCACGCGATCGTCCACACCCACACGCCCGACACCATGGCGGTGTGCTCGAGCGCCGAAGGGCTGACACCGACCAACTTCTACGCCTGCTTTTTCGCCGGCATGGTCGGTTATCATGACTTCGAGGGCATCACCGTTCGCGCCGAAGAGGGCGAGCGGCTGCTTGCAAACCTGAGCAATCGGCGGGTGCTGATGTTGCGCAATCACGGGCCGGTGGTGCTGGGAACGACGCTCTACGAGATGTTCCTCCTGTACTACATGCTGCAGCGCGCCTGCGAGATTCAGGTCAAGACCTGCTCGCTCGGGTCACCTATCCGCGTGCCGGACGAGGTCGTCCAGGTCCACCAGCGCGACCGCGATCAGGTCGCGCTCAAGGAGTTCGGCAAGGCCGATTTCGAGGCCTGGGTAAGGAAGCTCGACACAATCGATCGCGGGTGGCGCGAATGAGCAAGTCCTGCCCGAAGTGCGGCGGGCGGATGGACCAAGGGTTCGTGCCCGAGGCAAAGGATCACTCCACTAGGGTAGAGATGTGGTTCGAAGGCGCGCCGCAAAAGCGATGGTACGGGCTCAAGACCCGCAGTATCCGCCATCTCGAGATCCAGACCTGGCGCTGCCAGCGTTGCGCCTACCTTGAAAGCTACGCGCCGGGAGCATGACAGATCTTACTGTAAATGGCCGGCCGGTGCGCTTCGAGCTCGATCCGCAGACTCCGCTGCTGTGGGCGCTGCGCGATGCGGCTAACCTGACCGGAACCAAGTACGGCTGCGGCGCGGGCGACTGCGGCGCGTGCATGGTGCTCGTCGACGGAGCGGCTTTAAGGAGCTGTCTGATCACCCTGGCGGAAGCCGAGGGGCGGCTGGTCACCACCATCGAGGGCCTGTCGCGCGATCGCTCGCATCCTGTGCAGCAGGCGCTGGTTGCCGAGCAGGCGATCCAGTGCGGGTTTTGCACGCCGGGCATCGTCATTGCCGCCGCCGGCCTGCTGGCGCGCAACGCCGATCCGAGCGAGGACGACGTCAAGCAGGCGATCGCCAATCTATGCCGCTGCGGCGTCTATCCGCGCCTGGTCCGCGCGATCCAGCGCGCCGGCCGCGTCGCGCGCCGCGCCGAACGCATCAGCGCCGCGCCCGCACCGGGGATCGACCCCGAAGATGCGGCCGCCACGGTTCCGGCCCTTCGGCTGGCTGACTAGTCAGCCGCTCTAAACTATGCAGGCAATCGAGCGATAAACTCACCGAAGAACGGAGGGCCCGATGAAGATCCTGTTCATCTCCAGCATGGCCGTCGTGGCGCGCGATCCCACCGAGAGTCGCAAGTTGTTCGTCGACGCCCTCGGGTTGCCGCTGCAGCGCCACGAGGGAGACGACTACTTCTTCAGCGAGCGCATCGGTGGCAGCAAGCACTTCGGTGTTTGGCCGCTTGCACAGGCCGCCGAGGCCTGCTTCGGTACACACGAGTGGCCGGCCGAGCTGCCCACACCGCAGGCCTGCATCGAGTTCGAGGTCGAGGATCTGGCGAGCGTCGACGACGCTGCGGAGGAGCTTCGGCAGCGCGGCTACGCGATGCTTCATGGCGCGCGCACCGAGCCATGGGGGCAAACCGTGGCGCGGCTTCTGACCAGCGAAGGCGCCATTGTCGGCATTTCCTTCGCGCCCTGGATGCATGAAAGCGGAGAAGGATGAAGGCGACCATCTGGCACAACCCCAATTGCGGCACCTCGCGCAACGTGCTGGCGCATCTGAAGGCGCGCGACGATATCGAGCTCGAGGTGGTCGAATACCTCAAGCAACCGCCGAGCCGCGAGAAGCTCGCCCAGCTTTATCGCGATGCCGGGATGGCGCCTCGGGAAGGCCTGCGGCTGCGCGGCACCGATGCCGACGAAAGGGGGCTTACGACGGCCAGCGACGACGCGGTGCTCGATGCGATGGTCGCCGAACCGGTCCTGATCGAGCGCCCGCTGGTCGAGACCGACAAGGGCGTCCGCCTGTGTCGACCGGCTGAAAAGTGCGAGGAAATCCTCTAGGCCACGTACCCGCCGGTTAACGGCCGCACTTGCATTGCCCGGCCTTATTTGCCAGTCGGGCGGCTTGTCCGCGAGCGCGCCGATGGCGCCCGTGCAGCAGAAGGGGCGCGGTCCAACCCATGAATGGCAATGAGCTGGCGGAGGAACACCGCAGCGCGAAACCGATGCGACGCCTGTCGCGAGCGCTCGGTCCCGCGGGAGTGTTCTTCAGGGGTTTCCTGGAGCACCCGAAGATGGTCGGCTCGATCATCCCCTCGTCGCGCTCGACGATCGAGAAGATGCTCGCGCCCGTCGATTGGGAGCAGTGCAAGCTGTTCGTCGAATACGGGCCCGGCGTCGGAACCTTCTGCCGCCCGGTGCTCGACCGGCTGCCGCGCGGCGGCGAGCTGATCGTGATCGACACCAACCCGCTCTTCATCGACTATCTGAAGAGAACGATCGGCGACAGCCGCTTTCACCCCGTGCTCGGCTCGGCCGAGGATGTCGAAGCGATCGTCGGTTCGCTCGGGCACGAGCATGCCGACTATGTGCTGTCGGGCCTGCCGTTCTCGACGCTGCCCGAAGGGGTCGGGCCGGCGATCGTTGCCGCGACGCACCGCGTGATCCGGCCGGGCGGCGCGTTCCTTACCTATCAGTTCAGCACGGTCGCCCGCGACCTGACCGCGCGGCACTTCGACCGCGTCGATACCGGCATGACCTGGCTCAACATCCCGCCGTGTTTGCTGGCGTGGGGCTGGAAGGCCTGAGCGTTACTCGAACGTCGCGCTGACCGTGGCGGACGAGGTGCCCGATAACTGGCGGTGGACGGCAGCGAGCACGGCCAGGAAGAATGCAATCGCGATCATGTTGATGAGCGCGTTGCTCAGCCCGCCAATGAACAGCGACGCATCGGGACCGGTCAGTGCGCCGATGATTCCGAACACGATGGCCAGCACGATCGAGATCACCATCAGGGCGATGAACAACAGGACATAGAAACCGAACAGCCGCAGGCTGTTGCCCTTGGTAAGGGACCATGACCGGCTCAGCGCGGTCACGGGGTTCATCACTCCGTCGATGACGATCACCGGTATGGTCAGCGAGAACTTTGTGAACAGGTAGGCGACGACAGGCGCAGCAATCAGGCCGACGAGCAGCCCCGCCCCCGTGCCGGCGGCGCCTCCGACCGCGAACGGGATCAGAATGACCAGCACGATGGCGATGCTCTGCAGAATTTGAGCGCCAATGTAGGGCAGGAAGCACTTTGCGCCGATCGCCAGCGCCTCGCCCACCGTAGGCCGCTTGCTGTCGCTCAGCAGGGCCAGCATGCCGAGCATGCCGATACCTTGAACGACCGCCATGATGAGCAATGCCCACCAGATTTCGCTGTATACGCGGTTCAACTGTGTGAAGATCGCTCCTGCGTCGGCCGGCTGGCCCGTCCCGGAAGCGCCAAGCGATTGCATGTAGTCCGGCATGAAGATGATGAGAGCGAGATAGGGCAGGAAAAAGAACACGCCGGCCAGCACCAGCACCACTTGCCGGTTGGCGCGCAGCAGAGCTACCGCGTCATTCCACGCTCGTCCCATTTCGAACTTCATGCCTATTCCCTCCCCGAAGAATGCGACACGATCCTGATAAGCCCGTTTCGGCCCGCCAGCAAATGACGGCGAGGGATAATTCCCAAGCCGTTGACACGATCGAATGGCGGAGCAGCGATGCACCGGTTCCTTACCGCGCTGCGCTCGCCGAACAGGAGGAGCGCAACGGCGCGATCGCGGCGGGCACGGCCAGCGAGCTGATCTGGCTGCTCGAGCATCCCCCGGTCTATACCGCCGGCACCAGCGCGGTGGCGAATGAAGTGCTCGACGCACGGTTCGAAGTGGTCGAGACCGGGCGCGGCGGACGCCATACCTATCACGGGCCCGGGCAACGGGTCGGCTACGTGCTGCTCGACCTGAACCGGCGCGGCCGCGACGTACGGCGCTTCGTGCATGCGCTCGAGGGCTGGGTGATCGCGACTCTCGGGGATTTCGGGGTCGAGGCCTGGGCTGTGCCCGAACGGATCGGTATCTGGACCCGCGACATCGACGGCTCCGAAGCCAAGATCGGCGCGATCGGGGTGAGAGTGCGCAAGTGGGTGACGATGCATGGCTTTGCCGTCAACCTCGACCCCGACCTCGGCCACTTCGCGGGAATAGTGCCATGCGGGATCGCCGAGTACGGCGTTACCAGCCTGGCGCGGCTCGGCCTTGCGGTCGAGCCCGAGGAATGGGATGGGGCCTTGCGCGCCCGATTTGCCGATTTCCTCGCGGCGCTGGAGAGACAATGACCGACAAGCGCCTGTTCCTTGCCCTGATCCCGCTGGCGCTGCTCACGGCGTGCAACGAGGAACCGGCGGACGACGGTCGCGCGGCATCGGGCGAAGTGCTCGAAGGCACGATCAGCGATGCCATGCTCCCGCTCGACAGGGTTCAGTCCGAGCCGCCGCTCGAAGATCCCGACGCCTTCGCCGAGGTGCAGGCAGAGGCGGCTGATGCGGTGCCGGACGAGCGTGAAGCGGCCGACGAGGGCGAAGGCGACACGCCCGACGACGAGGCCGGCGAGACTCCGGAAGCCGTCGTGGTGCCGCAGCTCGAGCCTGCCGACTGAGACTCTAGCGCAGCCTTTCCAGCAATCGCCGCGCCTGTTCCAGATGCGGCTGGTCGATCATCCTGCCGTCGAGCGAGAGCGCGCCCGCGCCAGGGTTGGCGCTGAACGCGTTCACGATCGCGCGAGCCTGCGCAATCTCATCTTCCCCGGGAGTGAAAGCGGCATTGATCACCGGCACCTGGCTCGGATGGATCGCAAGCATGCCGGAAAAGCCGTCGGCATAGGAATCGGCCGCGATCCGTTCGAGCCCCGCAAGATCGCGGAAATCCGCATGCAGCGTATCGATTGCCAGGACGCCGCGAGCATGCGCGGCGAGCAGGACTTGCGCGCGCACGAAGCGGAAGGCGTCGGCCCAGTAGCCGCGCGCATCGCGCTTGCGGCTGGCGCCGATCGCCGCCGACAGATCCTCGGCTCCCCAGGTGAGACCCGCCAGTCGCGGTTGGCTGGCGCCTACGTATGAAGCGATGCCGAGCGCCGCGGCGGGCGTCTCGCTGACCAGCGGCAGGATGCGCGTGGTTCCCGGCTGCATGCCGTTGCGCTGCTCGAACTCGTAAAGCTCGGCCGCGAGCGCCTGGAGCTGCTCCGGTCCGGCCGCCTTGGGGACCATGATCCCATCGGGACGGCCCGGCATGACCGCCGAGAGGTCCTCGCGCCATAGCGGCGTGTCGAGCGGATTGATCCGCACCCAGCGGGCGAACCCGCCACCCGCCAGAATCGGGGCGCCGTGGGCCTGCAGAAAGCTTTTCGCGAGCATCCGCGCGGTCGGCTTGGCCGGCAGGGCGACTGCGTCCTCGAGGTCGACGATCACGACGTCGGCGCCGATGCCGGCCACCTTGTCGAGCTTGACCTGGCTGTCGCCGGGCACGAACAGCCACGATCGCATCGTCATCGGCACTCCTTTCATCCGGTGTTTGCAGTCTCCTATAGCCAAGCCACGCGGCGGCGCTAGACGAGCGCGATGGAACGGGCTGCCGCCACCCCTCGCCGTGCCAGCCTGATGCCGCTGGCCGCGCTGCTGGTCGGCAATGCGGCGCTAGCGATGGGAGCGTGGTTCGTGCGGCTCGCCGACAGCGGGCCCGTCTCGGCCGGTCTCTGGCGCGTGGCGCTGGCGTTGCCGATTACCGCACTGCTCGCCCGTGCCAGCCGTCAGGCGTTGACGGGAATACCGCGTGGGCTTCTGCTTGCTGTCCTGCTCGGCGGCGTGCTGTTCGGGTTGGACGTCGCCAGCTGGCACGTCGGGATCGGCTTCACCCGTCTCGCCAACGCCACGGTTTTCGGCAATGCCGGCAGCCTGATCCTGATGGTCTGGGGCTTCATCACCTGGCGCCGCTTGCCGGAGGGCCGCGAATGGCCGGCGCTGGGGGCCGCGCTGGTTGGGGCCGCGATCCTGATGGGCCGTTCGTTCGAGATCTCGGCGCAGACGCTTTACGGCGATTTGTTCAGTCTCGCCGCCGGCATTCTCTACGCCGGCTACCTCCTGATCCTGCAGGACGCGAGGAAAGCTCTCGGCAGCTGGGCGTTGCTGACCTGGTCGGCGGTCGGCAGCCTCCCCGTGCTGCTCGCCATCGCGTTGATGCTCGGCGAGCCGGTATGGCCGCGCGACTGGTGGCCGCTGATCGGACTATTCATCTCCAGCCAGCTGATCGGGCAGGGCTGCCTGATCTACGCTCTCAAGCACTTCTCGCCGCTGGTGATCGGCATCGCGCTGCTCACGCAACCCGCGGTCGCGGCGCTCGCCGGCTGGATCAGCTTCGGCGAGGTGTTGAGCGCCATGGATCTGCTCGGCGTGGCGCTGGTCGCTTCGGCGCTGGTGCTGGCCAAGGTCGGGGAATCGACGCAGCCCGGGCCCGCGGGTAGAGTTGACGCCCCCACCCAAACGAGGGGTGGCGCAGCGCGATGAACACGTCGACGAGCGAGTCGGGAATAACTATGACCACGCTGATGCGAACGCCGCACCGTCCGCAGAGGAGGAAAGCGGACGTTAAGTGTTCCTGGCCAATGCTGAGCTCATGGGACGATGGAGTATTTCGACATTAGTTTGCGCGGGCATTGTCATTGCAGCTGTGGTCGCCGGCCACCGGCACGACGAGCTGCTGCAGCAACGAATTGAGCGCGTCCGCCCCGGTATGCTTGCATTGGACGCCAAGCGAATTCTCGGCGATCCAACTTGGGAAGGGCGATGCGGCGTAAAGATGGGCGGTCACGAGGAGGGCTGTGTCCGCGAGCTAGGATACGCGTCTGCCTTCGCGCCGTTCATTCCATCGTATCAGGTTGTTCGACTGGACAAGCAGGGCGGAGTAATTTCGGTCTATCACTTCGTTAGCCCATAAGTCCTTGCGCGAACTGGCGGTTCGGTGAAGGCGCAGAAGCCTAGTCGACCCGCCCCAAATCGCCCTTGCCGATGGTCCCGCTCGCCATTTCCAACATACGGTCGAGGCTGCGCTTGGCCGCGGCGCGGAGGCTTTCCTCGATCTCGATCTGCGGCTGTAGGTCGCGCAGCGCGGTGTAGAGCTTC
>CBHCZH010000094.1:0-13663 GCA_965977975.1 uncultured bacterium | reverse complement strand
AAGGGCTCGATCACCTCGGTGCAGGCGATCTACGTGCCCGCGGACGACTTGACCGACCCCGCTCCCGCGACTTCGTTCGCCCACCTCGACGCGACCACGACGCTGAGCCGCGCGATCTCCGAGCTCGGCATCTACCCGGCGGTGGACCCGCTCGATTCGACCAGCCGCGTGCTGACCCCGGCCGTCGTCGGCGAGGAGCACTACCAGGTCGCTCGCCGCGTTCAGGAGACGCTGCAGAAGTACAAGTCGCTGCAGGACATCATCGCCATTCTCGGCATGGACGAGCTGTCCGAAGAGGATAAGCTGACCGTTGCCCGCGCGCGCAAGATCCAGCGCTTCCTGTCGCAGCCGTTCCACGTCGCCGAAGTCTTCACCAACATCCCCGGCAAGTTCGTCCAGGTCGAAGACACCGTGCGCAGCTTCAAAGCTGTCGTCGACGGCGAGTACGACCATCTGCCCGAGCAGGCGTTCTACATGGTCGGCGGCATCGACGAGGCGGTCGAGAAAGCCAAGAAGATGGCCGAAGAGGCCTGATCAAATTCCCCTCCCGCTCGCGGGAGGGGTTAGGGGTGGGCCGGTCCTGCCTCGAAGTTACACACACCCACCCCCGGCCCCTCCCGCAAGCGGGAGGGGGGAGAAGTGAGATGGCACTGCATTTCGAGCTCGTCACGCCGGCCCGTCTGGTCCGCTCCGAGGACGTCTACATGGTGGTCGTCCCCGGCACCGAGGGCGAATTCGGCGTGCTCGAGGGCCACGCGCCCGTGATGTCGACGATCCGCGACGGGGCGGTGAAGGTCTACCGCACCGAAGGCTCGGAATTCGAAAGCATCGAAGTTCGCGGCGGCTTCGCCGAGGTCGGCGCCAACGGTCTTACGGTGCTGGCGGAGCACGTCGAGGGCTGAATCGCCGAGCAGCCGGCAATGGGAGGAGGGCGCCAGCTACGGCGCCCTTTTTCATTGGCCGAGGTGACTAGCTCGCCGGTTCTTGGTTTTCCCGGAACGCGTTCCACAGCACACCGGGCTCGTCCTTCGGTTTGACCAGCGGGGCTCGGGCATTGGCGAAGCGCGACACGGGCATGCCTATGTCGATCCGACGGTCCACCTGGCCGAAATGAGGTTGCCTTATTCGCGACACGGCATCTCTCCGCTGCGAACCCTCGGGCAGTCTGGCGCAGCTTCCTTTACCGCTGCTTGAGCAGGCTGATTAAGCCCAGGTTGCCCAGTTCAGTTACCGGCGGACGAGCATTTTACTCATTCGCCCATAGGTAAATAGCTCCACCGGACCGCCCGACTGCCGTCGATCAGCGCGATTTCGGCGTTGAGCCTGTCGCCTTCGCGCCAATAGCGGATGCGCTGCGGAAAATCGTGCGCCGGGCTGGCGAACTCGATCGACTGCTCATCCTGCCGCACCAGCGCGAACTCGACCGCTTCGCCGCCGTTGGGCATCGGGACATACACGAGCGTCCCATCCTCCTTGCGCAGGATACGGATCGACTCCCAGGAACGCAGCGTCTCGCCCCGCCCTTCCCGCGAAGCGCCGATCATCATGCCACCGCGCGGATGGGTCCAGAACTCCTCCGTCCAGTTTTCGCCATCCACGTTGGACCACGCGCCCACCAGCCACGTCGGGAATTGGGCGAAATCCTGCGCTGCGAGGGGTGCTGCGGTCAACATGAACGCGAGGCCGATCGGGACGATTCTCATCGAGCTGCTCCCTTGTTCGCGACCCGCTCGGCAAGGTGGCACATGAGCCCTGGCCAGCAAAGACCTCGCCGGATGAGCGGCCGCTCCTCGTCCATGAAAGCACGGTCGACCCCATCTCAGCGGACGGCTGTCCGGTCGTTCACCCGCCCGCGCCACCACAGGAACAGACCGGAGCCGATGATCCCCGCGGCGCCGGCGCGCGCGGTGAGATCGGGCCGATCGCCGAAGAATATCCCCCCGAGAGAAATCGCCATCAGCAGCTGACCGTAGGTCATCGGCGCCACCGTTCCCGCGCCGGCCTTCGCGGTGCCCATGAAGATCAGCCACTGCGCGAGCGTAGCGGTGAAGCCAATGAACCCGCAGCGAGCGACGACACTCCACTCCGGCCAGTGCAGGCCGAAGTCCTCGAGGCCGGTGAAATGCGCCGCGGCGGTCGCGATGAGCAGGAACAGCATCGCGGTGACCGACATGTAGTACTGCATCGCCAACACGCTCGCCCGCCCGGTCACCTTGCGGTTGACGATGATCGTAACCGCCATTCCCGCCGCGCTCAGCACGGGCAGCAGCACGCCCCAGCCGGCGGTGTCGAAGTTGGGCCTCAAGACCAGGTAGACGCCGGCGAAGGCGACCAGTGTCGCCAGCCAGGTCGACAACCGCGCCCTCTCGCGGAGGAAGATCATCGCCAGCACCGCGGTAATGATCGGCTGGGTGAAGACTATCGTCGTCGCCTCGGCGAGCGGCATGATCCATACGGCCAGGAACATACCCACCGCCGCGATGCTGATCGCCACCCCGCGCAGCCATTGCAGCGGGTCGCGCGGTAGACGCAGGGCGGCCATTCCCTCGTAGCGGGCGAGCAGTGCTGCGAGCAGCAGAGTTCCGGCGACGTAGCGGGTCGCGGCCATCGCCGGGGCAGGCCAGGCGCCAGGCATGCCCTTGATTATCGCATCGCCGATCGAAAGCGTGCAGAATCCCGCCAGCGCGTGGAGCAGGCCGGCGCGGTCCGATTGCTGCATGTCGATGCGCTAGGCGGTGGGCACAGCTTTGACCAGCCCGTAGACCGCCCCTTGAGCCTTTGTTAACCAAGCCCGGCTAGCGCTGCGAAAGGAAATCAAGGGGTGCAGCGTGGAACATCGGCATCGTCAACTCGAAACCGCCTTGGCGGCCGCGGCTGCTTCCGCAGCTCACCCTCTCGAGATTGCGATCCTGCTACCTTGCTACAACGAAGGCCTTGTGATCCGCACTGTCATAGAGCGTTTCCGCGTCGCGCTCCCGCACGCGAAAATCTACGTGTATGACAACAACAGCTCGGACGATTCGGTCCTGGTCGCGCGAAATGCTGGCGCGATCGTCCGCAAAGAGCCGCGACAGGGCAAGGGCTTCGTCGTCCGGCGGATGTTCACCGACATCGATGCGGACATCTACATCATGTGCGATGCGGACGAGACCTACGACGCTTCAGCCGCGCCGGCGCTTGTGAGCAAACTCGTCGACAACGGTCTCGACATGGTCGTCGGCACGCGAACGGATGTGACCGGAAGCGCCTATCGGCCCGCACACAAGTTCGGCAACTGGATGCTCACGTCGCTCGTCCGCACGATTTTCGGTGAAGGCTTCAGCGACATGCTCAGCGGCTACAGGGTGTTTTCGCGCCGGTTCGTGAAATCTTTCCCGCTTATGTCGCGAGGGTTCGAGATCGAAACCGAGCTGACGATCCATGCGCTCCAGCTGGAAATGCCGGTGCAGGAAGTGCCCACATGCTTCAAGGACCGTGTCGCGGGATCGGAAAGCAAGCTGCAAACGGTTTCGGACGGCGTGCGGATCTTGTGGACAATCATCACGCTTCTCAAGCAGGAACGGCCATTCTTTCTGTTCGGCCTCGCGGCGACAGGCCTGATGCTTCTCTCGCTGCTGCTCGCCTATCCTGTGGTCGCCGATTACATGATGACCGGCCAGGTGCTCCGCCTGCCTACGGCGCTGCTGGCCACCGGCACAATGATTCTCGGTTTTCTCAGCCTGTTCAGCGGGCTGATCCTCGACACCGTGACGCGGGGGCGCCAGGAAGCCAAGCGGTTGCGCTATCTCGAATTCCCGGGGATCCATGCGACGATCGAAGCGCGCGACCCGGCATGATACCATCTACCGCCAATGCCGGCCGACGCCTGCGGCCACGGATCATCGATACCGACTGGCTCGTACTGCGCGGGATGGCGGACTCGTTCGAGCGCACCTTTGCCGGAGAAATTCGCCCGGGGCATCGCGTGCTCGACTTCGGCTGCGGCACGATGCCGTATCGCTCGATGATCGAGGCCTGTGGCGGGAGCTATCTCGGCGCCGACTTCGGCAGTGAGGCGGAGGTGACCATTTCCGAGGACGGACGCATAGCGCAGGACAGCGCCAGCGTCGACGTTGTGCTCTCGATCCAGGTGCTCGAACACGTGCGCGACCTCGACACGTACTTTTCCGAGATTGCGCGCGTCCTGAAACCCGGCGGCGTGCTGCTGCTGTCGACGCACGGCACATGGCTCTATCACCCCCATCCCGAGGACCATCGGCGGTGGACTCGTCCGGGACTCGTCAACGAGATCGAATCCCGCGGTTTGCGAGTGACTGCGTGCGAGGCGATCGTCGGCCCCCTCGCATGGACCACGCTCGTCCGGCTGACCGGCTACTGCTATGCTCTGCGCAAGCTGCCTGGGCTGGGCGCCCTTGCCGGCGCGGCAATAGCCTTGGTGATGAACACCAGGGCCTGGCTCGAGGACAAGCTAACCCCGGGTACTATTCGCGAAGACAATGCCTGCGTTTATCTGGTGCGCGCCGGCCGCCCGGAGGCGGCACGATGAGGTTCGGCCGGATCGGCCCCTACGGGCTCATCGCCGCGCTGTGCGCTGCGGCGAACTTCGTGATCCTCGTGGCGGGCGACCGCGCGGGCATCCACTACGTTATTTCGACCAGCATCTCTTTCGTGGTCTGCGTCCTGATCGGGTACATGCTCCATTCGCGTTATACCTATCTGGCCCGCGCCGATTTTCCCGGGCTGGTCCGTTATACGATGGCCATGGCCCTCAACTATCCGCTCTCGATAGCGGCCGTATGGTTCTTCAACGATCTGCTGACGCAGCCGATGGTCATTGCCGCGCCGGCCTCTACTCTCGTCTTGACCTTGTACAACTTCTTCTCCAGCCGCTGGGCCATCGTCGGCAGGGCAGCGGCAGGGTGACGCAGGAACGCAATCCCGTGGACGCCATCACACTCGAAAACGTCTCGCAGTGCCTGACGCGGCATACGCAGCTCTATCGGAGGCGGGCGCCGGTCTATCAGACCGTCATGCTGTCGAGCCTGGCGCAGCTGTGGGAGGTGCGCCACGACAGAGTGCTCGACGTGGGCGGCGGCACAGGTGCAATGGCGCAGGCGATCCAGGAATTCCTGCCCGCGGGGCGCGTTTCGGCGGTGGACGTGGTCGACCGCTATTTCGACACGCTCTCGGTCGAGACGCACGTCTATGATGGAACGCACCTGCCGTTCGAAGATGGCAGTTTCGATGCCGCAACCATCAACAACGTCATGCACCATGTCCCGCCAGCGGTGCGCGCCGACCTGATGCGCGAAGTGCGTCGGGTGGTCAGTGGACCGGTCTATATCAAGGACCATGTCGCCGCTTCCTGGCTCGACCATGCGCGGCTGACCGTGCTCGACGCCATCGGCAACCTCCCGTTCGGCGGGCAGATCGATGCCGATTATCTCTCGCGTGCCGAATGGGAGCAGCTGGCGCAGGCCGCAGGATACCGGATCGTGGCGCACGCGGACGGCGTCTATCGCGACGGGATCATGGCGTGGCTGTTCCCTAACCGGCTTGAGACAACGATGCGTTTCGAACCGACTTAGTTGACACGACCCAAGCCCTCAGATCGCAGTGCGCATCCTTTCGGTCAGCAATTTCTTCGACACGCACGGCGGCGGGTTGGAGCGGGTTGCCGGGCATCTCAGCCGCGAGTTCGTGCTCGCCGGGCATGATGCCGCCTGGGCCGCTAGCGATGCCGATGGCTTGCCCGACAATCCCGCGCGACTGGTCGGCTTGCGTTGCGCCAATCCCACCGAGCGCCTGACGGGGCTGCCCATGCCGCTTCCCGGTCCTGCCTCGATCGGCAGGCTATCGAAGGCAATATCCGAGAGCGATGCAGTGGTGATCCACGACGCGCTCTACGTCACCTCGATCATGGCCATGCTGCTCGCCAGGTTGCGGCGGAAGCCCGTGGTGCTGATCCAGCACATCGCCTCGATCAAATTCGCCAACCCTGCCCTGCGCGTGCTAATGCGCCTCGCCAACGCCGTGATCACCGCACCGATGATGGCCGCCGCCGATCGGCTGGTGTTCATCAGCCAGACCGTGCGCGAGGAATTGCTGGGCACACCCCCGCGCCGCGCCTCGCTGCTTGTGTTCAACGGCGTGGACCACCGCGTGTTCAACTTGATGGAACGCGAGCCACACAGCGCCACCCGTGCGCGCTGGGGGTTGCCAGAGGCTGCGCCGCTGGCGATCTTCGTCGGCCGGTTCGTCGACAAAAAGGGCCTCAGCGTGATCCGGATGCTGGCCGCGCAACGTCCGGACATTCACTTCGCGCTAGTTGGCAGGGGCCCCATCGACCCCATCACGTGGCAGCTCGCCAACGTCCATGTGATCGGCCAGCAGCCTCAGGAGATCGTTGCAGATCTGTACCGTTCGGCCGGCCTTCTGATCCTGCCGAGCGTGGGTGAAGGCTACCCGTTGGTCATTCAGGAGGCGATGGCGTGCGGCCTGCCCGTGGTCTGCGGGAAGCCTGTCGACCGGGCGGATCCGGATGCGCATAGCTGGCTGCGCGGGGTCGCCGTCGACTTGGCCGATCCAGAAGGATCTGCCGCCCGTTGTTCCGCGGCTATCGACAGCCTGACACTCTCGGCGTCCGAACGAGCCGCCATGGCGCAGTACGCGGCGGATCGATATGACTGGCGGAAGATGGCTGGGGAAATACTCGCTCTGCATCCGGCTCCGAAAAGCCGGGTGGCCTGAGCAGGTCATTGGGGCAAATCAACAAAATGGAGACAGACCCAATCACGGCCGCTCTTGGCCGATACACGCGAGAGGCGAAACTCGCGGTGGCTCTGCTCATCGCGATCAAGCTCGCGATCGTCTTCGTTTTCGCTTGGCACATCCGCTACGTGATGGACGAGATGGGCCAGATTGGCTTTGCCAAGTATCTCGGCGGCGGAATCTACGACACGGTCCAGCCCACCAAGGCGCTCGGCTTCGCGGCTTTCTACAAGCTTGCGCACCTGATCGGCGGAGATGCCGTTGCAATTCTGCGGGTCGGGCGTTTCCAGGTTGCGTTGCTCGGCTGTGCAACTCTCTGGATGGTCTATGCCTGCGCCCGCGCCTTGGGAGAGGACCGGCTTCGCTCGCTGGCAATCGTGCTGGTTCTGCTTTCCTTTTCCAATTTCGCCGAACGTATATTCCGGACGATCTCCGAGCCGGTCGCCGTCTTCTTCGCCGTGGCCGCGCTGCTGATCGTGCTGCGAGCGAACTCTCTGAGAGCAAAGCAACTGCTCATCGCCGGCATCCTTAGTGGCATGGCCTTCCTCACGACACAAAAGTCCGTCTACTTCAACGTGGCGCTCGGGCTCGGTCTGATAGCCGACGCAGCGCTCGCCCGGAGATATCTCGACGGCATAGTGCGGGCGGCTTGGCTGGTGCTTGGCTGGACGGTGCCGGTCATCGCCTATTGCTTCGCTTTTCCCGGCGTCGCTCCGATGCGCGTCGCCAGAAGTATCGTCAGCGGCCCGTTCGAAGCCGCGACCCGTGGCGACGCCGAATACGGCGGTCTGGGCGAGTTCATTGTGCAGACGCTCTTCTTGAACTCGATCCTGTACGCTTTCTGCTTCGCTGGAATGGCTCTGGCCCTTGCCCGGATCCGGACGCTGGACAGCAAACGGCGGATCGCGCTCGTGTTTTCAGTCGTCATTACAACGCTGGTTTTCGTTCATAACCAGCCGTGGCCCTACGTCTTCATTATGGCGCTGCCGTTCGTCGCGCTTTGGGTCCTCGTCCCGATCGATCGCCTCGCGGCCAATCCGCGTCACGTCCGGCTGGCGATGGCTGGGCTAGCTCTGGCTTTAGTCTTGAGCTTCGTAAGGAACGCGCGATACTTGGAATTCGACAACGCGGCCCAAATCATCGTCGTCGAACGAGCCGAAGCGCTCATGAAGCCGACCGAAGTTTACTTCGACGGCATCGGGATGGTGCCCAATCGTCCCGAGCCATCCGATCTCTGGCTCGACCGGCACTTTGTGCTGGCGACCCTTGACGAACGAGAAAATTCAGAAGCTTATCGCATACTTACAAAGGACCCGCCTAAGGTGGTCCTCTGGTCCTACCGGATGGAAGCGGTCAAACCTGTCATCGGTTCATTGATTGAGGATAGTTATGCCCGCGTGGCACCCAACCTGAGGCTGGCGGGACAGCGGTTGTCACGAGGGGAGCCCGTCGAGTTCGACACGCCGATCGCAGGGACTTACCGGCTTTACGACGCAACCGGTCGGTCGGTGAGCGGCCGGATCGATGTCGACGGTGCAATCTACGACTCACGCGTTACGCTAGCTCGCGGTGCGAAGTTGGTGAGCCTGACGGATGGGCCGGAAGATGCGCTTCTGGTCCTCGAAGGGTCTTATGAAGGTCGGTTCGCACGGGGCCCCGACAATCCGGAGTTGTTCGACGGCGTCTATGATTGACGGCGACGGGCTGCTTCGACCGAACCGTCCCGCATGGATCCCCGGCTCGCGACTATCGAGCCGGAAGTAGGCAATCGCGCCCGCGAAGCGGCGCCAGGCGTTGATCGAACCGCGCGCTCTTCAGCGGAATCTGGTCGACGAAGAACTCGGCTCGGTGGAAATCTTGCCGCGTGATCAGGCTAATCGTGCCCCGCGCGCATAGCTCGCGAAGTTGCGCCGGAGCGAGATCCTCGCTGGAGAAGATCAGCGGCCGGTTGCTAAAATCGGGCCGATTGCGCACTTGGTCGACCGCGTAGCCGGGCCGCTCGGAATCGACGATCACGAATTCGCTGTCCTGGCTGCCGATAAACGCGGTCAGGCGCACGTAGGGCGCGACGAAGTTGTGAGTAGTTGCCAGCAGCCAGATCATGATCGGCAACGTTCCGAATGCGAGCATCGTCGACACTCCGCGAGCGCGTTCGCGGTCAACGTGCGCAAGCTCGCGGTACCCGTACGCGGCCAGCAGAAGGCAGTTGCCGAGCACCGGATGGACGTAACGATAGCCCCAGCCGTGCCCCTGATAGGGTAGCAGGAAAAGCATCGCCGCGATCGTCAGGATCACGCCCCCGGCAAGCGGCAGGGCGATGCCCTCGCGACGGCGGATCGCCGGAACCGCCAGCAGAATGAAGGGCAGCATGAAGGCGGCGTTCCATGCGATCGCCCGCAAGAGGTTGTAGATCATCAGCGCCACGGTGCGTGGGTCGCGTTCGAGGAGCAGCGGGACGACCCGTTCCGCCAGGAAGCCCGCGCCACCCGCGGTGCTTCCGCTGCCGGACGCTCCACCCGCCATCGCCACCAGGCTTGGCCAGCTCATCCAGAAGCCCATGGCCGCCGCGTAGGCGACGGCGTAGGCGCCAAACACGCCCCACCGTCGCTGCGCCAGAAGCAACAGCAACAAGGGGCCCGCGAACAACGGATGAAAGATCACTTGGTGCAGCCCGATCGCCGCGCAGCCGATGGCAATCGCCAGTGCGTGACTCCACCATTTGTTCCGCAGAAATAACGCCAACCACGCTAGATTGAAGACGAGATGCGCGGTCATCGCATAGTTGGTCATGGCGTTGACCACGACCTGCGCGCTGAGCCCATAGCCGATCAGAGCAACCCACTGCGCACCGACACAATCGGGGAAAAGCGCCCGTGCAATCCGGTGCAGCAGAACGAGTCCGACAGCGAAGAGTACAGGATTCATCAGTGCGGGGTCGGCAAGCAGCCCGAAGCCGGCGCGCAATCCCGCGTTTACCGGTCCGTAGGCCGAAAGCAGCAGCACATGACCGGGCACGTCGAGAAGAAAATCGGGGACGAGAGCAACTGCATATCCCGACCACTCTGCAGGAAGAGGAGCGGAAAGCCGCCCCGACGCAAAGATCGTCCCGTCGAACTCCACCATGAGCTCGTCGCGGGTCAACGGGTAATCGAGCATCACCGCGTGAGTGCCCCACCACAAGAGCAGCGCAAGCGTGGCGGCTGCCGCCAGCACCGCTCTCGTACTCGGAATCATCCGTGGTACCGCCCATCGCGGTTTCAACCATAGCGCGGCAAGGAACAGCACCACGAGCGCGGCCCCCGCCTGCAAATCCTGGTGCAGGAAATACCAGCGAGTGATGATCAGCTCTTTCGGGACCGCCAAAACCGCCAGCGCGACCGCCAGCAATAGCGCTGCGCGCGTAAGTCCGAACCTCAACCCCGCCATGTCACCCTTCCCCCGAATGGATTCGGCCTAGCGGCAATCCGTTAACCATACGTGGAGGCGCTCAGCGAAAGCCATCGTCATGGTTTAGGAAAACTGAAAGCTTTGCTGGCTATTCACCACCTCGAACGACGGCTGACCGCGGAAAACCGCGCCACCGGAGCTCGCTACCCGATCGAACGGGACGATTATACGAGGACGGGAATGAGCGCATTCGGTCGCAAGAACGGGCCTGCTGGGATGACAGCTGGGGCTCGCCCGAGCTTCGGCGTCGCCAAGCCGATGAAGGGCGGCGTGCCGATGCCGCGCGACCACGTCCCGGCGCCTGGCGGCGACCAGTTCCCCCCGATTCCCGGCGATGTCGGCGCAATGGGTGCGCCCGGCGGCACGCCGAATCGCGGTGACGCGATGACGCGGCTGGCCGACCGGGCCAATGCCGTCAACGATCACAGCTCCGAGGTCGGCGGCTTTGAAGCCTCGGTGCACAAGATCAAGGAGCAGGTGCTGCCGCGGTTGCTCGAGCGTGTCGACCCGGAAGCGGCCGCGACGCTCTCCAAGGAAGAGCTATCCGAGGAATTCCGCCCGATTATCATGGAGGTGCTGACCGAGCTTAAGGTCACCCTCAATCGCCGTGAGCAGTTCGCTCTCGAAAAAGTGCTGATCGACGAGCTGCTCGGCTTCGGTCCGCTCGAGGAGCTGCTCAACGACCCGGACGTCAGCGACATCATGGTCAACGGGCCGAACCAGACCTACATCGAGAAGAAGGGCAAGCTGGTGATTGCCCCGATTCAGTTCCGCGACGAATCGCATTTGTTCCAGATCGCCCAGCGGATCGTGAACCAGGTCGGCCGCCGCGTCGATCAGACCACGCCGCTCGCCGACGCCCGTCTCAAGGATGGCAGCCGCGTCAACGTTATCGTGCCGCCGCTGTCCTTGCGCGGCACCGCCATCTCGATTCGTAAGTTCTCCGAGAAGCCGATCACCATCGACATGCTGCGCGACTTCGGCTCGATGAGCGACAAGATGGCGACGGCGCTCAAGATCGCAGGCGCGTGCCGCATGAACGTCGTCATCTCGGGCGGTACCGGTTCCGGCAAGACCACGATGCTTAACGCCCTGTCGAAGATGATCGACCCGGGCGAGCGCGTGCTGACGATTGAAGACGCGGCCGAGCTTCGCCTTCAGCAGCCGCACTGGCTGCCGCTCGAAACTCGCCCGCCGAACCTCGAAGGCCAGGGCGCGATCACCATCGGCGACCTCGTCAAGAACGCCCTGCGTATGCGTCCGGACCGGATCATCCTGGGCGAAATCCGCGGCGCGGAGTGCTTCGACCTGCTCGCCGCGATGAACACCGGCCACGACGGATCGATGTGCACGCTCCACGCCAACAGCCCGCGCGAATGCCTCGGTCGTATGGAAAACATGATCCTGATGGGCGACATCAAGATCCCGAAGGAAGCCATCTCGCGCCAGATCGCGGAATCGGTCGACCTCATCGTCCAGGTCAAGCGCCTGCGCGACGGCTCACGCCGCACCACCAACATCACCGAGGTGATCGGCATGGAAGGCGACGTGATCGTCACCCAGGAGCTGTTCAACTTCGAGTATCTCGACGAAAGCGACGACGGGAAGATCCTCGGCGAGTTCCGGTCCTCGGGCCTGCGCCCGTACACGCTCGAGAAGGCGCGCCAGTTCGGCTTCGACCAGGCGTACTTGGAAGCCTGCCTGTAAGGCAGGCGCCCTCAAGCCCCGGGCGCGACCCATCCGGGTCGCGTGGTTCGGCCTAGCCGGCCGGCGCGCGTTCGCGCTTGCGACGCCTTCGGCGTCGAATCCTAGTGCCTGTCTCTAGCCTTTCAGCCAGCCCGTTGCGGCCATTGCGAGCAAGCTGAGACCCGCGAAGGTCGCCAGCACCGATAGCGTCGTCCAGGGCATCCACCCGACCGCATCGATGTGCTTGCGGTGAAGCCGCCTCCGTTCGCCAAGCAAGGCGACGGCCCCCACTATCAGCAAGACCAATGCCGCGAGCCCGACGAGGGTCGCATCGCTAGCAAACAGCAGGAAGGCGGGCTCGTGCATTGCGCGCGATATGGTTTGCGGACCGGGCGCAGGCAACTAAGGCGGCACCGTGGAAGCCGCTCCCGCCAGACGCCCGCTGCTCGCGCTGTTGATCCGGCTCGGCGCGATCGGTGCGCTGGCGACGATGTCTGCGCTGATCAAGCTTGCTTCGACCCGCGGCATCCACCTGCTCGAGATCATGTTCTGGCGCCAGTTCCTGACCATCCCGATCGCGATCGGCTGGGTCATGGCGACGAGCCGGCTTTCAGTGCTCGCCACGAAACGGCCCGGCACGCATTTCCTGCGCGGGCTCTACGGCACCATCGGCATGGTGCTCAATTTCGGCGCGGTGATCCTGCTGCCGCTCGCCGAGGCGACGACGATCAATTTCACCGTGCCGATCTGGGCGGTGCTGTTGTCGATCTTGCTGCTCAGGGAGAAAGTCGGCGTGTGGCGCTGGTCGGCGGTTGGTCTCGGTTTCGCCGGCATACTGGTGATCGCGCAGCCGGGTGGCGGGCATTTCCCGCTCGATGGTGCCCTGGTGGCGCTCGGCGGCGCGTTCATGATCGCATTGATCTCGATTCAGATCGCCGATCTGGGCCGGACCGACAAGCCGCTGACCATCGTATTCTATTTCGCCCTGTTCACCACACCACTGGCGGCGTTGTCGCTCCCTTTCGTGATGACCGCGCACGACGCTGGCGACTGGCTGCTGTTGCTTGGCATCGGCCTCACTGGCGCGCTCGGCCAACTCCTGCTCACCGCGGCGCTGCGTTTCGGCAAAGTCGCGAGCGTGATCGTGATGGATTATTCGGGGCTGTTCTGGGCCACGCTTTACGGCTGGCTGCTGTTCGACATGCTGCCGCCTGCGACCACCTGGTTCGGCGCTCCGCTGATCGTGATCGCAGGGCTGGTCATCGCGTGGCGCGAACACCGCCTCACACGGCCGGACGAGCGCGATGTCGCCCGTGCGGAGGGAACTTGACCGCCGCCCGGCGGTTTTTTGCCTCGACCACTCGATAAAAATCAAAGGACCAGAACAATGCTCCGCAAGCTCATCATGGCCCTCGGGATCGCGGCCTTCTCGCTTACCGCTGCTGCCTGCAACACCGTCAAGGGCCTCGGCGAAGACGTCGAATCGGTCGGCGAAGCCGGCGACGAAGCGATCTGACGATCGACCCGTTTGGAGGGTCGCAAGGTGCCCGCCGGAGCAATCCGGCGGGCGCCTTCATTTTCTATAGACCAAGGTCAAATTGTTGGCGGGCATCGCGACGCGGCGGGTGCGGTGGAATCCCGCGCCAGTCGCCAGCGTGTCGAGCCATGCGACATCCCGTAATCCCCACTCGGGGCATCGCCCTTTCAAATCGGCGTCGAACGCGAGATTGGAAGGAGCCGTATCGACATCGGCTTCGAG
>CBHCZH010000093.1:0-13739 GCA_965977975.1 uncultured bacterium | reverse complement strand
TCGGCGACTTGTAGGCATGGTTCTCGTTGAAGAACCAGTCGGCGTTCGAAGTGTCGGTCTGCCAGGGCAGCGGATTGATCGCTTCGAGCACGCCGCGCTCGACGTCGTGCACACCCGCCTTCTCGGAGAACTCGCCGGAGCCGAGCGGCTTGTGGGCGTACACGGCTTCCAGGCGCCCGCGCCGGGCCATGTTGCTGTTGTAAAAATGCGCGAGCAGCGTCCGGCCCACCTCGCCGAACGGAATGCCGCCGTCCGAATAGAGCAGGTCGGGCTGGTAGCTGTCGACCAGATCCTTGATGCGATTGAACCAGCGGCGCTGGAACGCCGAGTTGGTCGTGTACCAGGTCTGCGCATTGCCCAAGTAGGGCTCGTCCCGGTTGTCGTGATAGAGGTCGGCAAAGGCTGGATCGGCGCCGTCGTAATTCTTCCCCATCCTCGCCCAGGTCTCGTCCCAGAACTGGTCGTAGAGGTGGTTGGGGTACCACCAGCGGTAGCTCGCCCCGAGATGCTCAGAGACGCCGAACCGCAAGCCCCGCCGCTGGGCAGCGGCCTTCCAGGCGCCGACGATGTCGCGCTTGGGCCCCATCGCCACCGCGTTCCAGCGGTGGTGCTTCGAGTTCCACAAGTCGAAGTTGTCGTGATGGACGCCCATCGAAACGAAGTACTTCGCGCCGGCCGCAACGTACTTGTCCATCAGCGCTTCGGGATCGAATTTCTCAGCCTGCCACAGCGGGATGATGTCCTTGTAGCCGAACTCTGTCGGGTGCCCGTAGTTCTTCCCATGATAGGTGTAGTGGGGGTGGCCCGGCACGTACATCCAGCGTGCATACCAGTCGCCCTGGCGCGGCACGGCTTGCGGACCCCAATGCGACCAGATGCCGAACTTCGCATCGCGGAACCAGTCGGGCGCTCGATAGGTCTCGAGCGAGGCCATGCTCGAATCGAAAGGTCCGCGCGCCAGATCGGGTGCCGTTCCCGCGCCGGCCGAGCCGCTGTCGGGAGCTTGTGCTCGCGCCGCGGCCTGCAGGCCCAGGGCGGCGACCAACGGACCCGCCAGAATCTCGCGCTTGGTGAAGCTGACCACTTTCTCGTCCCCCATTTTCCTATGTCGGCGACGCCCGGTCGCGGCCTTTGATTATTTGTATGATTATTGAGGAATAGGCCTCAGTCAAGCCGATTGACGACGCGAAGTGGGCTTCCCCGCTCCATAGGTGCAGGTCCACACCGGCGCAGCACGGATTCAACCTGCTCCAGGCTCGACCTTCCAGTAGGTCGCGTAACGTTCGTGCGCGATGCGGTGGTAGGGTATCAGCCGCACCGGCTCCTGCGCGGCCGAAAGCACCGTAAATTCGAGCGGCTTTTCGCCGGCGCTGATCGCCTCGGCGATCGCTTCAGGATCGCCGGCGAGCGTCGGCGGGCTGAACGGAGTGTCGTTGTAGGTTCCGTAGAGTCGTTCGTTGACGACGATGTCCGATCCCGGCGCGAGCCCCTCGCGCCCCAGCGCGCCCGCGAGCACCAGCGGACCGTAAGTGAACGCGACGATGTCCGGAGCAGCGGGGGCCCATTCGGCGGCGACCTCCATGGTGAGCTGCAGCTCGACCTCGTCTCCATCGCGCCACGTGCGCGCTAGCTCCACGTAGCTTCCCGGCGAGTCTGATCGCGCCGCTTCCGTTCCGTTTATCAGTACAGTCGCCGACCGGCTCCACCGCGGATGCCGCAGCTTCAGCGCGAGGTCGGTCGGCCGTCGCAGCGTCCAGCGCAGCGTGGTCGTCGGCGCCTCGGGGAACGTCGTGGTCTGCGTCAGCACCGCCCCATGCTCCTTCCAGCTTACGGAGGAGGGCACGAACAGGTTCACGTAGAGCGAACGATCGTCGCGGAAGTAGATCGAATCGCGATATTTGACGTGGTTTTCCATGCCCGTGCCGGTGCAGCACCAGAACGAGTCCTCGGGTGTATGATAGAGCTTCATGTATCCCGGACGGGCACCCTGGAAATAGGTTGCCATGCCCGAGTCAGGATCCTGCGAAGCGAGGATGCCGTTGTAGAGCGTGCGCTCGTAATAGTCGGCGTACTCGGCTTGGGGATCGTGCAGGAACAGCGCGCGGGTGAGCTTCAGCATGTTGTGCTGGCAGCACGTCTCGGACCCCTTGGCCGAGAAGACGTGCTTCTCGAACTCGGCCATCGGGAAGAAATGTTCCCAGTCGCCGTGGCCGCCTGTCGCGAACGAGCGGGTCAGCGCCACCGTCCTCCAGAAGAACGCAGCCGCGTCCTGGTACTGGGCGTCGCCGGTGGCTTCGTAGACGCGCTGGAAACCCACCGCTTTCGGCACCTGGGTATTGGCGTGCAGCCCGTCCAGGTGGTCGCGGCCCTTGGCCAGCGGCTCCATCACGGCCTTGTGAGAAAAGCGCTGCGCCAGCGTGCGGTAGTCCTCGTTGCCGGTCATGAAATAGAGATCGGCGTAGATCTCGTTCATGCCGCCGTGCTCTGTGCCGAGCATCTTTTCGAAGTCGGCATCCGAGAGCGGACGGGTGGCGACGACGCCCCAGTCGGCGAGCCTCAGCAGCACCTCGCGGGACTTCTCGCTGCCCGCCAGCAGCGCCGCGTCGCGCAGGCCCGCATAGACCTTGTGCAGGGTATACCAGGGAACGCCGGTGATCGGCTCGCCGCGCAAATGGGTCGCGAGCAGCGCGGCGCCCGCCGGGAACGCGCAGACCAGCCCGGAGCCCCCGGCTTCCTGGCACGCGGCCAGCTCGTCCGCGACGTACTCGATCCGTTGCTTGAACTGCATGTCGCCGGTCGAGCGAAAGGCGAGCGCGCATCCCGACAGGTAATGGCCGAGCGTGTGGCCATGGCAGTTGATGTCCGCCCACGTGGGCTCCGATTCCCAGCCGCCGTAGACCGGCGCCTTGGGCTCGAGACCGGCGTTGACGCGGAAGTTGTGCAGCATCCGGTCGGGCTGGAGCTTGAGGAGATAGGCTTCGGTCAGGCGCTGAGCATGAAGGAACGGACCGTCGCCCAGTTCCACGTCGGCCATGTCGAAGGGCTGCAGCTTAGCCGGAGCCTGGCCGGCCGCCTCCTGCGTTTCGGCCGCGAACGCCGGTCGCGATGCGAAAGGAACGGAACCGGCGACAAGCGCCCCGGTCCCTGCACTGGCCAGGAAACGCCGGCGCGAATAGCCATCCCGGCCACCTTCGATCGTCATCGCCTCCTCCCTCTTCATGGAGCGAACGAAACCGTGAGGACGTTGCCGCTGTAGGTAACCTCCTTCGTGACCGCCGACGGCGCCAGGCCTGTTGCATTGTCGGCGCTCATCAGCGCGAGGTTCAAGACACGCTGCTGCGTCATGCCCGGGAACGCACCCGCGCGAGCTCCTATGCTCAACGTTCGCGCGGCGTCGTTCCAGACCAGGTCGTAAGTCGCGCGCTCGCCATCCTCGTAGGCGTAGGTTTCGTTATCGTCTTCGTAGATCGTGAATCGTGCGTCCGCGCCCGGATAGATGCGGATTTCGTAAGGCGCGTCGGGGGCCTCGGTCGCGTACTGGACGATCGGGCCCAGGGGCACGATCGATCCCGCCCGGACATAGAGCGGCAGGATGTCGAGTGGCGCATCGCGCGAGACCCGCCGGCCACCGCCAAAGCGCTCGTTGGTCCAGAAGTCGTACCAGTCCGATCCGGCCGGGAGGTAGGTTTCCATCGTGAGGTCGATGGCCGGCTCTGTCGCCTTCATTGCCGCGCGCTCGCTCGGCAAGCGCCAGCCGAAGCGTAAGCTGCGGTTTCCGCCGCCCTGGAAGAATTCGATCGTGATCGGGATGCGCTCTCCCTGGCGAAGGTGCCGGAGCACGGACTTGTAGCGCGCCGCCGCCATCGTCCAGTCCTCGATCACTTTCTCGCCGTCGATGAACAGCCGGAAGCCGTCGTCGCCGCTGAGGCCCAGCTCGTACTCACCGTCCTCGGGGGCGATGAGGAACCCCTGCCACCGGGCTGAGAAATTGTTCAGGCTGGGAAGGCCGGCGGGGATCTCCGCCAGCGGCGGGTCGGGCCAGGTGTGATCGATCTTCGCATCGACTATCCGGCCCTTCGGCGTCTCGAAATTGAGGCCCTCGTAATATTGTCCCGCCAGACCCGGCTGATCGTCCGGGGTACGGAGGAACTGGCTTGGCACCGTCTGCGCTGGCGGCGGCTCGATCCGGTACATCGCGCGGGTAACGGGGTGGACCAGGAAAGCCGGCCCGAACATGAAGCTGTCGTCGATCGTGTCGGTCGCGCGGTCGTCGGGGAAGTCCATCATCAGCGGCCGCATCAAGGTATAGCCGTCGGACGTGACCTTCGAGCTCAGCGAGTAGATGTACGGAAGCAGCCGGTAACGCAGGTGAGCGCTGCCGAGCAGCGAGGTATAGACTTGCGGATCGAGCGTCTTGAAAATGTACGGCTCGCGCTCGACGTCGGTGCCGTGGATGCGCATGAGCGGGGTGAACGCGGAGAATTGAAGCCAGCGCGCGAACAGCTCGCGCCATGACGGATTGTTGTGACCGCCGGGGAAAGCCGAGACGAAGAACCCCCCGGTATCGTGGGTCCAGTACGGATTGCCCGTGACGGTGACGTTGACGCCGCCCGCAACCTGCTGCCGCAAAGTCTCCCAGCTCGAGAAAACGTCGCCGCTCCACGAAGCTGCCGCCGTGCGCTGGGCACCGGCCCAGGCGGAGCGGGTCAGTGTGAGGACCCGCTTGTCGCTCGTCGCGCGCTGTCCCTCGTACGTGCCCAGCGTCGTCACCAGCGAGTAGGGATTGAGGTAGCGGGTGAAATCGCCCAGCGCGTTC
Source organism: uncultured bacterium (assembly GCA_965977975.1). Classification (GTDB taxonomy): domain Bacteria; phylum Pseudomonadota; class Alphaproteobacteria; order Sphingomonadales; family Sphingomonadaceae; genus Croceibacterium_A. Next base: position 8,923 of record CBHCZH010000093.1, on the reverse strand, counting down.
GAGCCGAGCGCCTTGGTGTCGCGGATGTTCTCGGCAGCGTTCCACATCGCGCTGCTGACTTCGATTTCGGTGCCGTCCATCCACAACGCATCGACGCCCTTGTCGAGCAGTCCAGACTTGATGTGCTTGAAATAGATTTGACGTCCGAGCGGGCTGTAAGCGTCGTAGACGCGCGCCTGCTTCGAGATCCAGTGCAGCGGTTCGAACCGCAGGCCGTGAGCGTCCAGCTCGCGGGCAAGCGCCGTGTCGTTGCCGATCGACGGCCAGATCGAGATCATCAGCTTCAAGTTGAGATCGTGGATTTGCCGGATCGCTCCCTCGGGATCGGGAAAGCGGACCGGGTCCCAGATCATCCCGCTCCAGGTGCCGTCCTTGTCGCCGCCCCAGTATTGCCAATCCTGCACGATGTAATCGAGCGGGAAGCGCTCCTCCCGGAAGGTCCGGGCGACTTCGAGCAGGCGCTCTTGCGTCTGGTAGCGCTCCTTGCTCATGAACAGCCCGAACGCCTGCTTCGGGTACATCGGGGCGTCGCCGGTAAGCTTGCGATAGGCGCGAACGACGTCGTCCGGGGTCTCGCCGGCCATGAAGTAGTAATCGACGCCGCCGGGTGCGCTCTCGGCCCAGAGGGACGCTCCATCGGCCCCGTCCCTGAATCGCATCTGCGAATAGGTGTCCCACATCACGCCGTATCGCCGGGAGGACATCATGACCGGGATGATGATCCCGACATTGGTCTGCACCAGCAGCAGGTCCTTGCCGCGCCGGTTGCTGCTGTCGTCGCCGGTGAAGCCGAAACCGTAGATCGCCTCGTCGGGCTGAAGGATCAGCGTGTTTTGCGCTTCGTAGGTCGGCGCGGCCGAGACCAGCACCTTCTCGAGCGTTTGCGGAGCGTCCGCCTTCTCGCTCGTATAGAGCCGCCCGGCGCGGTCGAGGAAGCGTAGCGCGCCGCTGGCCTTGTCGACTTCGATCCGCAGTTTCTCACCGACGACCGCCAGCGTGGTCGACGTCTCGCTGATCGAGAACGGCACGGCTTGCGGCCGCCCGGTGACGACGAGGCTGGCAGCGGTCCAGTAGTTCTCGCCCAGCGTCGCATTCACGCGCACCGTGTCCGGCGCATAGAAGATCAGGTTCTTGGAGACGCCGTTTACGCGGAACTGCACCCCTTCGCGCAGCCGCGCATAAGCGAAGCCGTTCGGGGATAGCGCAACCGCACGGAAATGGCTGTTCGCGTCGAGCCCCGTAGCGAGCGAGGAATGAGGCTCCGCTGCCATGGCCGCGAGCGCCGGTGCGACGGCAAGGGCAGCGACGCCGCCAAGCAGCGTGCGCCGGCCAATCGGCAGCGAACGGACCAAGTTCGGACGCCGTACAGTCCCTTCCATATCCACCCCATTTTCTTTCTGGCCGGGGTAGGACTATTTTGTCGGACAAATTGGGGCAAGGACCAAATGGCGTTGAGACGGTGACCTTTTTGCGATCGTCACGGTTCCCGCCACGTCAGGCGCGGCTGGCGGGCAGCGAGGGTTTCGTCCAGGCGCCGGCGCGGCGCCTCGAGCGGGCGAGACTTGAGGCTTTCATCGCCCAGCCGCGCCCGCTCGGCGATGTTCCGCAGGGCGCCGGCGAACTGGTCCAGCGCAGCCTTGCTCTCGGTTTCGGTCGGCTCGACCAGCATCGCCCCGTGGACCACCAGCGGGAAGTACACCGTCATGGGATGAAACCCTTCGTCGATCAGGGCCTTGGCGACGTCGAGCGTCGAGATCCCGCCGGCAAAGCCCCTGTCGCTGAACAGCGCTTCGTGCATGCAGGGGCCGGACGCCGCAAACGGCGCGTCGAGCACGTCCTCGAGCTTTCGCAGCAGGTAGTTCGCGTTGAGCACCGCATCGCCCGAAACCTGGCGCAGCCCGTCCGCGCCATGGCTGAGGATGTAGGTCAGCGCCCGGGTGAACATCCCCATCTGCCCGTGGAAGGCGGTCATGCGGCCGAAGCTGTCGCTGTGGCCGTGCGCGATGGTTTCCTCTTCGACCAGGCGAAAGCTCCCGTCCGCGGTCTTCTCGACGAAAGGAAGCGGGGCGTACGGCGAAAGGGCCTCGGAGAAGACCACAGGGCCCGAGCCCGGCCCACCGCCGCCGTGCGGGGTGGAGAAGGTCTTGTGCAGGTTGATATGCATCGCGTCGATGCCGAGGTCGCCCGGCCGCACCCGGCCGACGATGGCGTTGAAGTTGGCCCCGTCGCAGTAAACGAAGCCGCCGGCGGCATGAACCGCGTCCGAGATCGCCTTCATGTCGCGCTCGAACAACCCGCAGGTGTTGGGATTGGTGATCATCACTCCGGCCACGTCGGGACCGAGGCGCGCCTGGAGCGCGGCGAGATCCACGCGGCCCTCCGCCGTGGCGGGGATACCTTCCACCGCATAGCCGGCGAAGGCTGCGGTGGCCGGGTTGGTGCCGTGCGCGCTTTCGGGAACGAGGACGGTCTTGCGGTGCCCTTGCCCTTTCGCCTCCAGTGCGGCGCGGATCGCGAGGATGCCGCAAAGCTCGCCGTGGGCGCCGGCCTTGGGGCTCATCGCGACAGAATGCATGCCCGTCAGGCTCACCAGCCAATGACCGAGCTGGTGAATCACCTCCAGCGCGCCCTGCACGGTATCGATCGGCGCGAGGGGGTGGAGATCGGCGAAACCGGGCAACCGCGCCACTTTCTCGTTGAGCCGCGGGTTGTGCTTCATCGTGCACGAACCGAGCGGGAAGAGACCGAGATCGATCGCGTAGTTCTGGCGCGACAGCCGGGTGTAGTGACGCACGGCCTCGGGCTCGGAAAGACCGGGGAGACCGATCGGCGCGCGGCGCGCGAGACCGCCGAGGCGATCGCCGGGCGCAGCAGGCGGCGGAATATCGACGCCGGTCGTTTCGATGCCGGCGATCTCGAAGATCAGCGGCTCTTCCAGCGTGAGTGCGCGATTGCCCGTGTAGGTAGCCGGGACACTCGCCTCGCCCGCGTTCATTTCGGGGCGCCAGCCGCTCGGGTTGATCGTCATGCCAGCACCTCCTCGAGCGCGGAGGCGTAGGCTTCGACGTCCTCCGGCGTCACCGTCTCTGTGACTGCGACCACCAGCCCGTTTTCACGTCCCTCGCCCTCGGGATAGAGCCGGCCGAGCGAAACGCCGGCGAGCACACCGCGGTCGGCGAGCGCGCGCACGACCGGACGGGTCTCTTGCGGCAGGCGAAGCGTGAACTCGTTGAAGAACAGAGGCGTCACCAGCTCGACGCCCGGCACCTGCGACAGGCGCTCCGCGGCGGCACAGGCGTTGGCATGATTGACCTCGGCGAGAGCGCGCAGCCCTTTTTCGCCGAGCAGCGTCATGTGGATCGAAAACGCCAGCGCGCACAACCCGGAATTGGTGCAAATGTTCGAAGTGGCCTTCTCACGACGAATATGCTGCTCACGGGTCGAAAGCGTCAGCACGAAGCCGCGCCGCCCCTCGGCATCGACGGTCTCGCCGCACAGGCGGCCGGGCATCTGCCGCACAAACTTCTCCCGCGTAGCGAACAGGCCGACGTAGGGCCCGCCGAACTGCAGCCCCACGCCCAGCGCCTGACCTTCGCCGACGACGATATCGGCGCCCATCTCGCCCGGACTGCGCAGCACGCCGAGTGCAACGGGTTCCGTCACGACGACTACCAGCAACGCCCCTTTGGCATGGGCGGCGTCGGCGAGCAGCGTCAGGTCCGCGATCCGCCCGAGAATGTCGGGATACTGGACGACGACGCAGCTGGTGCTCTCGTCGATCGCCGCGGCCAGCGCTTCGACGTCCGTCTCCGCCGACAAGCTCGGCGCCGCGTAGCTCACCTCGTCCTCTGTGAAACGCGCCAGGGTCTGGACCACCGAGACATAGTGCGGATGGAGCCCGGAAGAGAGTATTGCATTCGCCCGCCGCGTAAGCCGCCTCGCCATCGAGACGGCTTCCCAGCACGCTGTCGAGCCGTCGTACATCGAGGCATTGGCCACTTCGCACCCATAGAGCCGCGCGACTTGCGTCTGGAACTCGAACAGCACCTGAAGCGTGCCTTGGGCGATCTCGGGCTGGTACGGCGTGTAGGAGGTAAGGAACTCGCCGCGCTGGATCAGGTGGTCGACGCTTGCCGGCACGTGGTGGCGATAGGCGCCGGCGCCGAGGAAGAACGGCGCGCTCCCCGCGGCGACATTCTTCGCGGCGAGACTCGCCATGTGGCGCTCGACGGCCATCTCGCTGGCATGGTCGGGCAGGCCCGCGATCGGTCCGCCGAGCCGCGCCGCCTCGGGCACGTCGGCGAACAAGCTGTCGATCGACGACACTCCGATCACCTCGAGCATCGCCGAGCGGTCGGTATCGGTAAGGGGAAGGTAGCGCATTCCGGTCAGTCCAGTGACGCGACGAATTCGCGGTACGCGGCCTCATCCATGAGACCGTCGAGTTCACCGGCGTCGGCGATCGCCAGCTTGAAGAACCATCCCGCGCCCTCGGCGTCGTCGTTGACCAGCGCGGGATCGTCCTCGATCGCGCCGTTGCCCTCGGTCACGGTCCCGCTGATTGGCGAATAGACGTCGCTTGCCGCCTTCACCGATTCGACGACGGCCGCCTCCGCGCCCTTGGTCAGCTCGGTGCCCGGCTTGGGCACTTCGACGAAAACTATATCGCCAAGCTGGGACTGCGCATGATCGGTGATGCCGACAGTGGCGGTCTGGCCCTCGACTTCGATCCATTCGTGCTCGTCGGTGAAATAACGGGTCATTGGCCGGCTCCTTGGCGATGATAGCGATGGGGGACGAAAGGCAGCGGCACGACTTCGGCGTCGAGCCTGCGACCGCGGACTTCAATCGAGAGCGCGGTTCCGGGCGCAGCATGGTCGGCAGCGACATAGGCCATGGCGACCGGGTGGCCGAGCGTGGGCGAAAAGCCGCCCGACGTAACGCGGCCGACCAAGGTATCGCCGGCAAAGACCTCGGCGCCCTCGCGAGCGGGGAGCCGGCCCTCGATCGACAAACCGACCCGGCGCTGCTCGGGACCGCGAGCAAGGATCTCCATGATCCGCGCGTGGCCGGGGAAGCTGCCTTGCTCGCGGCGGCGCTTGGCAATGGCCCAACCCAAGCCCGCGCTCACCGGATCGGTCGAGGTGTCGAGGTCGTGTCCATAAAGCGGCAGCCCGGCCTCGAGCCGCAGTGAATCACGCGAGCCCAGCCCGGCGAGGCGAACTTCCGGCTCACCGCACAGGAGGTCGGCAATCCGCTCGGCCTCTGCGGCGGGGAACGATATCTCGAACCCGTCCTCCCCGGTGTAGCCCGTGCGGCTGATCCACGCATCGACGCCGCCAACCGCGAAGGGCCCGCCGCGCATGAAGGTGAGCGCGGATAGCGGCCATTGCCCGGTCGTGTGCCGTTCCAGCGCCGCGAAAGCCTCGGGGCCCTGCAGCGCCAGCAGTGCGCGGTCCTCGTAGTGCTCGAGCGTCACGCCGGCCGGCAGTCGCTCGCGCATATGCGCGATGTCGCCATGCTGGGTCGCGCCGTTGACGACGATGAAGAACCCCTGCCGCCAGCGCGCGACGATCAGGTCGTCGAGAATGCCGCCTTCGTCATCGAGCAGCAGCGAATAGCGCAGCGCGCCGAGCTCCAGGGTCGCCAGGTCGATCGGCAGCAGCGCTTCGAGCGCCGCCTCCGCGCCCTCGCCCGAGACGAAAAGCTGCCCCATGTGTGAGACGTCGAACAGGCTCGCGTGGCCGCGGGTCCAATCGTGTTCGGCGACGATGCCCTCATACTGCACGGGCATCGCATAACCCGCGAAGGGCACCATGCGGCCGCCGCGCGCGCGATGCCAAGCATCGAGCGGGAGAGTGTCAGTTCTGTCAGCTTCCGGCCCCTGGCCCATCGCAAGTTCCCGACATGACCGGCAATGCCCAATGCGGGCATTGTTCACCGGCGCCCCCTCTGTCGGGAAACCTGAGAGTTTGGCCTCCTTCGCCGAAGCGGCGGAGGCTTACCCCATCGGTGGGACGGCGTTACCGCCGGCCGCTTTCCAGAGTGTTCATCCCCGCGAAGCGGTCCTTTTGCCTGAGAGATTCCGGGGCGGTTGCTCCTTCGGCGATCCGGGCCCGAGGGCCCGGATCCTCTCCCGCGACGGGGGCCGGAGCCTCGCGACTCCGGTGAACCCCCGCCTCATGGCTGAATAATCATACCAAGCCAAGCGTTCAGAAGCGAACGCCCACACCGGCGACGACCTGGTCGGTGGTGGCGTCGCCGAAAGTACCGTCGACCGCGTCCTTGTAGCGCGAGCGGCGGTATTCGACGCGGCCTTCGAGCGGGCCCGGCAACTGCACCTGGACGCCGCCGCCGAAGCGGATGCCGCCGGCGTTGTCCTCAAGCTCATTGAGATTGCCGGCGGTCGTGAACGCCTTGGTGTCGAGCGAGGTGTAGCCGACCTTGCCGTAAGCGGCGATGCCCGGGGTCAGCGCCACGCCGGCGCGCGCGCCGACGTAGTACTGGCCGCCCGCCTCGAGGCCGTCGCGGGCGCCGGTGAAGCTGCTCGGGAAATCGGTTTCCCCGCCGCTGGTCGACAGTTCGCCCTCGACGCCGACGAAAAGGCTGCCGAGGCTGAGGTCGTAGCCGGCGTTGACGCCGTAGACCGCCGAATCGGCGCTGGCGTTTACCGAGCCGTCCGCCGATTCGACATCGATGCCCTCGTATCCGCCGATCGCTCCGACGTAGAGCCCGCCGGTGCTTTGCGCCAACGCTGGCGTAGCCGCGAAGGCGGTAGCCAGGGCGACGAGAGTGAGAACGTTTTTCATTATGGTTCCTTTGCACATGCGATTGGTGGCGAGGCGGGTTTCGTCGCCGCAACTTGCGGGCAGATGAACCGCGAGACGACGCGACGCGCTGCCGGGACGAGCCGATTTGGTCAGCCCTGCTGGGCGGGCTCTCCCGACGACCAGCCGCCGCCCAAGGCACGGAACAGGTCGATCTGGGCGCGCGACACGGCGGCATCCTGCGCGGCCAGTTGCGCCCTCGCCTCCGCCAGGGTCCGTTCGGCATCGAGCCGGGCGAGCGAGTTGATCGCCCCTTCGCGCTGCTGCGCGCGGGTGATGCGTGCGGCGCGCTCGGCCTGCTCGCTCGCGGCCTGCAGCGACGCCCGCCGTTCGAGCGCGCGGGCGTAGTTGGACAGCGCGGTCTCGGTTTCCTCGAGCGCGAGCAGCACGGTACCGTCGAACGCGGCGAGCGATTCCTGCGTTTCGGCCTCGGCCGCCTGGATCCGCGCGCGCGCCGGTTCCTGGTTGGGGAACGCCCAGCTCAGCAGCGGGCCGAGCAGCCAGCGTATCGGGCCGCCGGTGAGGATGTCGCCGATGTCCGGCCCGGTCGAGCCGAGCGAGGCCCCGAGCGTGATGCGCGGATAGAGATCGGCGGTGGCGACGCCGATCCGCGCGCTGTTCGCCGCCAGCTGGCGTTCGGCCGCGCGGATGTCGGGCCGCCGGGCGAGCAGCGCGGCGCCGTCGCCGACCGGGATCGGATCGCGGATCTCGAGCCCGATGCTGCGCTCCCCCGCGATCGCCGGCAGCTCGGCCGGGGCACGGCCGGTCAGCGTGGCGAGGCGGAACAGCGCCGCTTGACGGGCGGCCTCGAGTGCCGGGATCTCGGCCGCGCGCTGCTCGCGCAAGGTCCGGATCTGCGCGACGGCGAGACCGCTTTCGAGCCCGGCGTCGTAGCGCCGCTGGATCAGCGCCTGCGACTGGTCGAGCAGCTCGACGATCTCGCGCGCGACGCGCAGCTGCGCCGCGCCCGCGGCCGCGTCGGCATAAGCGCGGGTGGTGTCGGCGACCACCACGACCCGCACCGCGTCGGCGTCAGCCTGGCTCGCCGCGAGGTCGGCGCGCGCGGCTTCGACGGTACGGCCGACGCGGCCGAACAGGTCGAGCTCGTAGCCGACCTCGATCCCCGCGTCATAGGCCCAGCCCTCGCGGTCGGCGCCGGGCAGGACCTGGCTCTCGGACTGGCGGCTGTAGCTGCCGCCCGCGCCGATCGCGGTCTGCGGCAGGCGCTGAGCGCCCGCGCCGCGCAGGCCGGCGCGCGCCCGCTCGATCCGGGCGACCGCCTGGCGCAAGTCGGTATTGGCGGCGAGCGCGTCGGCGACGAGGCCGTCGAGCACCGGGTCCTCGTAAAGCCGCCACCAGTCGGCCGGCAGCGGGCTCGGCGAGACCGGCGGGGCGCCCGCGGCAAGGAAGGGGCCGGACGACGCGGGACGGGGGGGTGTTGCGACGTAGTCCGGCCCCACCGCGCAAGCCGACAGGGCGAGCGCGGAAAGGGTCGAGAGGGCGAGAGAGCGAATCTTCATCCGGGCACCTATTCAGCAGGGATCGGGAGGGGAGAGCGGCCCTGGCCGCGCCAGCCATCGCGCCACCGGGCGATCCGCTCGCCGAGGCTGCGGCTGACGACGTAGAAGGTCGGGGTGAAGACCAGCCCAAAGCCGGTCACGCCGAGCATTCCGAAGCACACCGCAGTGCCGAGCGCCTGGCGCAGCTCCGCGCCGGCGCCCGTCGCGATCACCAGCGGCATCGAGCCGAGGATGAAGGCGAAGCTGGTCATCAGGATCGGCCGCAGCCGGGTGCGCGCGGCCTGCACCGCCGCTTGGGCCGGCGAGAGGCCGTCGTGCTGCTCGCCCTGGCGCGCGAACTCGACGATCAGGATCGCGTTCTTCGCCGCCAGCGCGATCAGCACCACCAGGCCGATTTGGGTCAGCACGTTGTTGTCCATGCCGCGGATGTTCACGCCCACCATCGCCGCGAGGATGCACATCGGTACGATCAGGATGATCGAGAGCGGCATGACCAGACTTTCGTATTGTGCCGCGAGCACCAGGAACACGAGCAGCACCGCCAGCGCGAAGACCAGCACCGCGGTGTTGCCGGCG
>CBHCZH010000092.1:0-13807 GCA_965977975.1 uncultured bacterium | reverse complement strand
CCCAACCCCTCCCCGCCGGGGAGGGGAGTTTCGATCTGAAGAGGATAGACTCCAGGCGGTGCTCCGGAGTGGGTGGATCACGGTCCAGGAGTTGTGCGGCTACTCGATGACCAGGAAATAGCGCACTGCGGTCTCGCCGGGGTTGGCGATGCGGATGCGGTAGCGGTCGGTAAAGATCGGGACCCACTGGCAATGGCTCGGATTGCTTTCCTTGCCGCAGACGGCTTCTTCGCGGCCGTTCTGCACTTGCAGCGAGAGCCGCCCTCCGCCGGGGAAGGAAAGGGCTACCGAGGCGCGCTTGCCCGACAGGAAGACCTGCTCGATCTGCTCGGTTCCGCCCGCGGAAACCCGGCCGCTGCGATAGCCGGGCCCGAGGGTACGACCGCGCATCGGTGGCGCCTGGTCGGCGGCCTGCCGCCACTCCCTGATGTCGGATGATGTTTGATCTAACGGCCGGCCGCCGAGGGAATCGATGCGTCGCAGCGCTTCCGTCAGCCGGCCCTTGTCGCCGCGCGCGAAAGCAAGATCGGCGTCGACCAGCGCCACAACGAGCCGCTCCGCGACGCTGCTGGCGGCGACACTGGAGCTGCTCTCGGGCTGGCTGCAGCAATCGGGCGCGGACGCGCAGCCCGCGAGCGCGAGCGCGGCGATCGGTCCGGCGCGGAGTAGCGATACGAGCGTCATGCCGCCCCCCTGGCCACGACAAAGCACGCCCCCTTGGGCGCGTCTTGCAGGCGTATCGCAAGACCGTGGCGTTCGGCAATCGCCGCGGCAAGTGCGAGGCCCAGACCGGCGCCCTGGGCCTCGGCGGCATTACGGCTGCCACGATGGAAGCGCTGGAACACGGCCTCTCGTTCCTCCGCGGGAATGCCGGGCCCGTCGTCGCGTACGGTCAGCACCGGTCCGCGCTCCAGCTCGAGCGCCACCAGGCCACCCGGCGGCACGTACTTGAAGGCGTTGTCGAGCAGGTTGGTGATCATCCGCGTCAACTGGGTCTCTTCGCCTTCGATCGTCACACCAGGCGTCGCGCTGCACGAAAACGCGTGACCGGATTCCTCGGCGCTGTCGGCGTAGAGTTCGCCGATCCGCAGCACCAGCTTGCTGAGGTCGACGGGCGCGAGGCCATGGCGATCGCCGCGGCGGGCCTTGCTCGCGGCGATGTCGAGCAAGGACTCCAGCATGCTGACCAGCCTGCGGATGTCATCGCGGGCCTCCATCAGCCATTTGCCGGCCGCTTCGCCGGGGTTGGCCTTGAGCGCCTTCACCAGTTTGGTGTCGAGGTGCATCATGGGGGTACGGATCTCGTGCGCTACCTGGTCCGAAGTCTCGCGGTAAGCTTCGATGAGGCGCTTCTGGCGCGCGAGCGCGGCCGCGCTGTGCCGGGTCAGTTCGTCGATCTCGTCCTCGGCGTCGACCGAAGCAAGCGACTTGAGTTCTCCCTCCTCGGGATCGCGAAAGGCGCGATTGATCCTGTCGATCCGGCGCGACAGGCGCCCTGCCGCTATCCGTCCCAGGAGGCCGACGGCGATCAGCAGGGTGGCTCCGCCGAGCAGGAAGACCGTGCCCACGCGCCACAGCAGAGTCGTCGTATCGCCGTGCTCGCGCAGCACCATCAGGCGCAGATCGGGGCCCAGCTGAGTCGCGCGCGCATGGGCCTCGATACCGCTCGGCAGCGTGACCTCGCCCGCTTCCGAGAGCCGGGCATTGAGCCCGGGCCACTCGGTGACGTCGCCGGCGATCCGACGGCCGCTCTCGCGCGCCAGCAGGTAATGTGCGGCGTTGCCGTCATTGGGCACGAGCGCGAGGCGGTCGGCGATTCGGCGCCGCAGCTCCTCCTCGCCGCCGCTCGCGTAGATATCTACTAGGCCCGCAAGATCGACGTCGACCGCGCGTTCCAAGGCATCGCGGCTGGTTCGCTCGATCGTCGCATGCGTCAGCAGCCACAGCGCCGCGACCAGCAGGACCGACAGCGCCATCGCCATGACGACGATGCGTGAAAAGATCGATCGGCGGCCCGGAATGGACTACCTCCCGTCGAGCAGTCGATAGCCCGAGCCCCAGATCGTCTCGAGCGCGGGCTTGTCGAACCCCTCTTCCAGCTTGCGCCGCAAGCGGCCGACGTTGACGTCGACCACGTTGGTCTGCGGATCGAAGTTCATCTGCCACACGTCGCGCAGCAGCATCTCGCGGGTCACGATCTCGCCGCCGTTCTCCATGAAGTAGCGGAACAGCGCGAATTCCTTCGGGCTCAGCGCCAGGTGCCGGTTCTCGCGAAAGGCGGTGCGCGCCTTAACGTGGCATTCGAACGCGCCGAAGATGATAACCGCGCTGTGCTCGCGTCCCGACGAGCGGCGATGCAGCGCGCGCAGCCGCGCGACCAGCTCCTCGGCCTCGAACGGCTTGGCGAGGTAATCGTCGGCCCCGGCATCGAGACCCTCGGCGCGATCGGCGGTGCGGCCCAGGGCCGAAAGCAGCAGCACGGGCGTGCCGACACCGCTTTCGCGCAGCCGCCTGAGGATCGTCAGCCCGTCTACATCGGGCAGCATGCGATCGAGGATGACGACGTCGAACTCGTCTCGTCCGGCGCGCAGCAACCCGCCGCTGCCGGTGCTTTCCCAGGTCACGCTGTCGCCGTTGGCTTCGGCGAGCTGGATGATCTCGGCCGCGGAACGGGCATCGTCCTCGACGTACAGGATCCTCAGACCTGTCCTCTGCAAGCTGGCACCCCCTGCACCGGAACCCCCCAAACTCGAACTCGCGCCGCCAAGAGGTGCCATTGCCGCGGCCCCGGTGCAAGGATCGGACATCAGTTCAGGTCTTCGACCGAAACCCAACCCGTGGTGCCGAAATTATCGGCCACTTCGACAAACAGGCCTTCGCGCTTGCCTGTCGGGCTCACCGTGCTGCCGGCCCGCAACATGCGCACCGACTCGGCTTCCGCGACCGGTGTGGCACGCATCGCGGTTTCGACCGCCACTGTCGCCGCCGCGGGCGCGGCAGGCTGCGGAGGCGGCATCATCGCGGCGAGGCCGGGGCCTTGCGCGGCGAGCGCGTTGAACGCCTTGACGAAGGCTTCGACCATGAGCTTGCCGTTTTTGTTGCCGGCATAGCCTGAGCTTACCGCAGCCTGCTGCCACCCGCCGCCGCCGAACGTGACGGTCGTCTGCCGGGCGTCGCCAGAGCCTATCGCGAGCGTTTGCCCATTCGACGGGCTGAGCAGCCGGATGCCCGCGGCAACCGTCTTCCGCTTGCCGCCGAGACCGCCAAGCATTCCGAACACAGCGCCGCCCATCGGGACGCTCGACAACACCGATGCCGCCGCGCCCGAACGTACGAGCCCTTCGACCGCTGCGGTGCGTGCGATCGCCATTCCCTGGTCGACCTCTTCCTTGTCGCCCGCGATGACGTTCATCAGGAAGTCGGCCGGCCGGCCGCTTGCGGCGCTGTGCGGCGTGAAGCAGCCGGACTGGACGGCCAGCGAATTGATCAGCTCGCGCGGCGAGCCGAGGCCGTATTCGGTCCAGCCCTGGGTGTCGCCGTCGACCACGGCGATCGTGCCGTAGCTCTGCGGGCAGGTCGCAAGGACCACTTCTTCCCTTTCGCGGGCGGCTGCCGGCGAGGTTGCGAGCGTTGCGGCCGATGCGGCCGCGAGCATGACGAAACGAGCGTTCATTGGGCTTCTCCCCCCTTTGATGGCTCGTCTCACTTACCCGGCAAGGCGGCGGGGTTTCCAACCAACAACCCGGTCAGAAACATTAAGATCGCTGTTAGGAACGCGCATTCTGGCCAGGAGGCCGGCCACCCACTACAACCTGTCGTCTAATGGGGGGCGCAGAAGCCAGCTATCCTCTGAGCAAGGTCAGACCGCGCGGGGGCGCGCGCATCGGCTTGCTGGACTTCTACCTGATCCGCGGCATCGCCGGGCCGTTCGCGGTGATTTTCGCAGCGGTGACGATTGCGCTCATGCTCGAAAGGGCTCTGCGGCTGATCCATGAGCTGGCGGCGAGCGGCGCCGACATCGGATATTTCCTGCCGCTGCTCGGACGGCTGGTCCCTTATTATCTGGAGCTCGCGGTGCCGCTCGCCTTCATGGCGGCGCTCATGCTGCTGGTGGCCCGGCTCGACGAGCGGCTGGAGCTCGAGGCGATGCTGGCGAGCGGTATCTCGCTCGCGCGGATCGCGGCGCCGCTGGTCGCATTCGGCCTGCTGCTCGCCGCGCTCGCGCTGGCATTCGGCGGCTGGCTCGAGCCGCATGGGCGCCACGGGTTCCGCTCGCTCAAGGCTGAGGCGGTGAATGCCGGGCGGCTTGGCGACTTGCCGCCGCTCGCCGTGTTCCAGCCCGATGGCGACCTTGCCGTCACTTACGACAGCCGCGGCGCCGACGGCACGATGCGCGGCGTGTTCCTGTGGCAGCGGCTTCCCGACGGCGAGGAGCTGGTGGTGAGTGGCGGGTCCGGTCGCGTCGGGTTCGATGCCTCGGCGCGGGTGTTCGGCATCGACTTCGACTCTGGCCGCTATGTCTCCGAGAGTGGCTTGGACTCCTACAGCCTCGACTTTCGCAGCATGGCCTTCCGCCAGTCGCTGCAGTTGCGCGAATCGTCGTGGGAACGCGGCAGCGACCCCAAGGAGCTGACCCTTTCCGAGCTGGTGTCCGAGGTGCGCAGCGGCGCGCGCGGCCATTCGCGCCGGCAGGTCGAGATCGAAATCTACGGCCGCATCGCCCGCGCCTTGATCGTCCCGCTGCTGCCGCTTCTGGTCCTGCCGCTTGCCTTCGCCACCAAGAAGGGCGGGCGGGCGCTGGGGGTGTTCCTGTGCGGCGCTTTCGTGGCCGTGTCGCGGCACCTCGTCGGCCTCGCCAAGAACCTCGCCGAGATGGGCGCAGGGCCGCCGCTGCTCCTGTTCGCAGCGACGATCGGCGGGGTGGCTCTGCTGGCCACGCTGCTGTTCGTCTCGGCGCGCAAGCTGCCGAGCCACAGCCCGATCCACTCGCTCCTCAATCCCGTCTCGAAGGCATTCGCGCGGCTCGAACCGAGGACTCGCGTCGTCCCCGGCCTGCGCGGCCATGCGCTCATGTCGTATGTGAGCTGGGAAGTCGGCAAATGGACCCTTCTCGCGCTCGGCACGATCGCGCTGCTGCTGCAAATGATCGATGTGGTCGAACAAGGCGATGTGTTCGTAGAGCGCAACATGGGCCTGCGTGACGTCAGCCGCTATGCCGCCTTGCGGCTGCCGGCGATCGTCCAGCAGTCGGTGCCGATCGCCGCGCTGAGCGGCGCTATGGCGGCTTTCGCGTTGCTCGCGAGCCGCCATGAGATCACCGTAATCCGCGCCTCGGGCCTATCGCAGTGGCGAGTGCTGACGATGGCGGCGCCGGTCTCCCTGGCCTTGCTTGCCGCGGCTTTCGCGCTCGCCGAGTGGGTGACGCCGGCAAGCCAGGTGAAGTTGGCCGCCTGGTGGGAGGCCAGCGCGCCAACGACGGACGACGGCGTCGACAGGGCACGCTGGTTCAGGCTCGAGCGCGACATCGTTCGCGTCGGCGAGGCTTCGCCCGATGGCAGGCAGCTGACGGACGTGGTGATCTTCTCGCGCGACGGGCAGGGGCGTATCGAGCAGCGCATTGCCGCCGGCGAGGCGTCACACGGGGCAACCGGCTGGACATTATCCGGCGTTGAAGTCAGCCGCCTTTCTTCCGACGCGATCCAGCGTTCCAGTGAGCGACGCCGTAGCTGGGGCGCCTCGCTTCTGCCCGAGGACGTAACGGCGCTCTTCGCCGCCACGCCTGCGATTTCGGCCGAGGCCGCGCGCCGTTCGCTCGCAAAGACCGCGCCGGTCGACCGGGCCCAAGCCGTGTTCGCCACCCGCGTCCAGCGCTCGGGTGCCGAACCGCTGGCGCCGCTGGTCATGCTCCTGTTCGCGCTGCCGCTAGCCTTCATCCCGCCGCGAACCGGGCGCTCGTGGCCCGCTTTGCTCTACGCTGCTGCCGGCGGGCTCATCTACCTCGTTGCTGACGGCGTACTGACGGTGGCCGCGCAGGTAGGCTACGTTCACTCGGCGCTCGGCGCGTGGGCGGCGCCGGTGCTGGCGGGGCTGATCGGGCTCAACGTGTTGCTGTTCAGCGAACGCTGAGCGAGACGCTCGCGCAGGAAACCCTCGATCTTCTCTGCGCGTCGGTCCCAGGTGAGATCTTTCGACAGGCGAAGAGCGCTGGCGGAAAGCTCGTCCGCCAGCGCGGCATCGCCGAGCAACCGGTCGAGCCCATCCGCGGCGGCTTTCGGATCGTCCGGCGGGATCAGCCAAGCGTTGACACCATGTTCGAGCAGTTCCGCGGTGTCGGGCGCGGCCGGCGCGAGGATAGGCCGTCCGGCGGCGAGGTAGGCGAACAGCTTGATCGGCAGCACACAGTTGCCGAATCGCTCGAGCGGCGCGCGCGATGGCGGGATCAGCAGCACGTCGGCCGCCGCGAGCCAGGCGGGGAGGGCGGTGGGTTCGGCCCAAGGGGCGATGTGGACGTTGGCGCGTTGCTTTGCCGCCCTCTCGACCTGGCCTTCACCCTCGGAGCCGACCAGCAAAAAGAGCACTTCGGGCCGCTGTTCGGCGAGCGCCAGCACGGTATCGAGGCCCTTTGCGGGATTGATGCGCCCGGCATAGACGACGGTGCGGCGGTCATGGGCGAGGCCGAGCCGCGCCCGCGCCTCGGATCGGCCGGGCAAGCTTGAGGGCGGATCGAAACCGTTGTGCGCGACCAGGATGCGATCTTCCGGCACGCCTGCGCGCTGGTAGGACCGCGCCGCATACTCGGAATGAAGCACGAAGCCCAAGCAGTCGCGGGCCCGCGAAGTTCGGCTCACCAGCGGGCGGATGGCAGGGTAGACGTCGGGCCATGGACGGTAGTGGTCGGTGGCGAAGGGAATTGGCGACAACCCGCCCATCGCGAACATCGCCGGGATGCGCGAGTAGATCAGATCTGCGTCCCGCACCTGCGGGTCGGCGAAGACTTGTCGCAGCCACAACAACGTGCGCTCGATGCGCTCGCCCGCCCATCGGGTGGGGAGCTGGCGGACGAGAAAGTCGCCCTCGACCGCAAACCACGTGCGTATTTCGGCCGGCGTCAGGACGGGGTCAGATGCCGCTCGCGGAAGCAGCACGGTGATCTCGTATCCGCGTCGGGCGAGCGCAGCGACCGTGGCCAGGCTTTGCGCCTGACACGCCTTGCGTCCCGGCCGGGACCACAGCATCGGATAGACGATCCGCATGAATGCGAGGCATCCGCCATCGCCACCGCCGGGTCAACTCGCGCGGGCGAGGAGCTCGTCGTAGATTTGCTCAAGACGCGCGGTCTGCCGGTGCAGATCGAACTTCTCTTCGGTCAGCCGGCGGCCCGCCGCTCCCATTCGCGCGCGCATTTCGGTCGATCGGAGAAAGAGCGCGATACGATCGGCCAGCGCCTGGCAATCGTTCTCCGGGACGAGACCGCCGGTTTCGCCGTCGATGACCGCTTCGGGAATGCCCGAATGCCGGGTCGCGATCACCGGCAGCCCGCACGCTGCCGCCTCGAGGATCACCGTGGGCAGACCCTCGGTGTCGCCGTCCCGTGCCGTCACGCTCGGCGCGGCGAGCAGCGAGGCGCGCCGCATCCACTCAACGACGACAGAGGCGTCGAGCGCTCCCAGAAACCGCACCCGCTGGCCGAGGCTCGCCGCGTGCCGTTCGAGCCGGCCGCGCTCGGGCCCGTCGCCGATTACTACGAGCCGAGTCTCGCTCAATTGCGCCAGGGCATCGATCAGGATTCTCGTACCCTTCTTCTCGACGAGCCGTCCGACATGAAGGACGAGGCCCGCCTCGCGCTCGCCGCCGGGCCGGAACCGGTTGAGATCGACACCGAGGTAATGGGTCTGCGTTCGGCCGGCGGGGAAACCCTGAGCCAACGCCTCTCGCTGCAACGCGTCGGACACCGGCAGGAACAGCTCGCCCGTGCGCATCAGACGCTCCCGTTGCAACGCGTATCGCACCCATGAGAGCCGTCCCGACGCCAGCATTCGCCCGCGTGACAGCGCGACGTCATAGCCGTGCAGCGTCGTGACCAGCGGGACGCCGAGCGCGCGAGCCAGCGGGAGAGCTGCCAGAGCATCGGTCGCGAAGTGGGCATGAACCAGCTGCGGCCGATGCCGACGCACGCGCTCCACGAGGCCGCTAAACCTGCCGAGACGGGCGCGCAGCCGCTCACCCGGGCCTTCGGGCAGGAACAAGGCTTCGCGCAGGCTTGCGGGGACGTTGCCCTTGTCCTCCAGCCCCACGATCAGCGGTCGATACCTGACCAACGATTGCGCATGGGCGCGCACGAAGGTTTCGGAGGGGTTGAACAGGGGAGACCGGAAGATCACGATCGCCGGCCGCCCGCCGCCTTCTCGCGGATCGTTTTGCACCGGCTCCATCGGACATTTGTCCAACGCCTGCCGCGCCGATACAAGCGGCATGATGGCCGGGAGCCCTTTCCTGAATCGCATTGCTGACGGCGGCGGATGACCGACGAGGGTCGCGCTCATCGCCTGATTTTGCGCGGCGGCCTCTCCGCAGGGGGCGGTCTTGCCGTGCGCCTCGGTGCGCGGCTGATCTTCCTGGCTGTCGCGGCGCAGCTGTTCGGCGCTGCGCTGTTCGGAGCGTTCAGCCTCGCGGTGGGAGTGGTCGAGCTGGCAACGGCGATCGCCGGCCTGGGCATGAAGCGCTACCTCTTCAAATTGCTCGAGGAGCCTGGCGGACGATCCCAAGGCCATGTGTTTCTCGACACCGTGTTGCTGGTTTCGTTTGTCGGCCTAGTTCTCGGCGCGGCGATCGCGGCGGCCGCCGTGGCCGTGCCTGTCTCCGCGCTCGCTCCACAGACCGCACGGGCCTTGCTGTTCGTCGCCCCGCTGGTCGCGGGCCAGGCGCTGCTCGACCTGTTCCTTGCCGCGACGCGCTGGAAACACCGCATGCGCTACGAGGTCGTCGCACGCAGCCTCATCGAGCCCTGGGTCGGCCTTGCGGGCACGGTGGCCGTCTTTCTCGCCGGCTTCGAGGCGAGCGGCCTGGTCGCTGGCTATGCGGCGGGAACGATCGCGGCGCTCGCCTACGCCGGGGTGGGAGTCTACCGCAGCTTCGGCGGTCTCGGCCTGCGCCGCTACCGCCCGCATCCCGCCGCGCTGTGGGGGATGCTTCGGGTCACGATCGTGCCGACGACGACCGACATGACCGCAGCGTTCTTCGGCCGCGCGGACCTCTATCTGGTCGGTCTGCTTCTCGGAGAGGTTCCCGCCGGCATCTATTCGATGGCGCGCCAGCTGCGCACTCCGATCCGCCAGGCCCGACAGGCGTTCGACAGCCTGCTGACGCCGATCGTCGCGAAGACGCTGTCGGCCGACGGGCCGGCTTCGACGTCGGCGGCGATCGCTTCGGCAACGCGGATGATCCTGGCAATCCAGCTCGCGCTCGTGCTCACGCTCGTCACCCTTGGCGAGCCGATGCTCGACTGGTTCGGCGTGGAGTTCGGCCCGGCCTACGTCGCTCTCCTGCTGCTTGCCGCAGCCGAGACGATTCAGGGCGCCTTCAGCGTCAGTGACCTGCTGCTGCTCTATCTCCGCGCCCGGCTGGCGTTGTGGGTGATGGTCGGCATGATCGCCGTCCACCTCGCGACCGCGATTCCGCTGATCGAAGCCTACGGCATCGACGGCGCGGCGCTTTCGGTACTGATCGCGATCGCCGCTGGTGCGGTATTGCGGCGCATGTTGCTGCAGTTTCGCTTCGGGTTGACCACGCCTTTATGGCACAGCGCAGGGCCGCTACTCGCGGCGGCGGTGGCAGCGCTCGCGGCGCTCGCCGCCCATCGCAACATAGCGATCCACGCGCCGGCGCCAGCGCATCTGGGCGCGCTCGCCGCCGTCCTGGCGATCTATTGGGCCGGCTTGAAGCTCTGGCAGCGCGCCACCGGCGAAACACTCCGTTTGACCGGATTTCGCGCCGCGTGACCGGAGACTCGGTAGACAATCAGCGGGGTAGTGCGGCCGGTTGAAATGGGATAACCTCCCTATCAGGAGGACGAATGGGGCAATTCGACTTCATCATGATCAAGCCGTCGCATTACGACGACGACGGCTATCCGATCGTCTGGTGGCGCACGCTCATCCCTTCGAACTCGCTCGCCGCGGTCAACGGCATCGCCCAGGACTGTGCCGACCGGCAAGTGCTCGGGCCCGACGTGAGCATCAACCTCGCCACCATCGACGAGACCAATACTCATGTCGTGCCGGCGCAGATTGCCCGCGACCTCGAGCGGCGCGGGGCGAAGGCGCTGATCGGGCTGATCGGTGTTCAATCCAACCAGTTCGACCGCGCGCTCGACATGGCGCGCGAATTCCGCGCGCATGGCCTGCAGGTGATGATCGGTGGCTTCCACGTCTCCGGCTGCCTGTCGATGCTCAAGGAAACGCCGAAGGAAATCCAGGAGGCGCTCGACATCGGCTGCTCGCTTTTTGCCGGCGAGTGCGAGGAAGGGCGACTCGACCTCGTGCTGCGCGATGCGTGGAACGGCGAGCTGAAACCGATTTACGATTACCTCAAGGATCTTCCCAACCTCGAGGGCGCACCCCTGCCGGCGCTGCCGATCGACGCGCTCAAGCGCAATTCGCAGAGCTGGTCGAGCTTCGACCTCGGCCGCGGCTGTCCGTTCCAGTGCAGCTTCTGCACGATCATCAACGTCCAGGGCCGCAAGAGCCGTTTCCGCACGCCCGACGACCTCGAGGCGATCATCCGCGAGAACCACGCGCAGGGAGTGAAGGCGTTTTTCATTACCGACGACAACCTCGCCCGCAACCGCCGCTGGGAGGAGTTCTTCGATCGGCTGATCAAGCTGCGCGAGGAAGAGGGCATCAAGGCCAACCTGACCATCCAGGTCGATGCGTTGTGCCACAAGATCCCGAACTTCATCGACAAGGCGATGCGCGCGGGTGCGATGCGAGTGTTCATCGGGCTCGAGAACATCAACCCCGACAACCTCGTCGCGGCGAAGAAGAACCAGAACAAGATCACCGACTACCGCCGGATGTTGCAGGCCTGGCGCGACAGGGGCGCCTTCACTTTCGCCGGCTACATCCTCGGCTTTCCTGGCGACACGCGCGAATCGATCCGCCGGGATATCGAGATCATCAAGCGCGAGTTGCCAGTCGATGTGATCCAGATCGCGTTTCTGACCCCGCTGCCGGGCTCGGAGGACCACCGCAACCTGCTCCAGGCCGGCGAATGGATGGATCCCGACCTCAACAAGTACAACCTGCACCACCGGGTCAGCCATCACCCCAAGATGTCCGACGAGGACTGGGAAGGTGCTTACCGCGACGCCTGGCACATCTTCTTCACCGAGGAGCACATGGAAACCGTGGCGAGGCGCCACGCAGTTCGGCCAGGCGGGCGGCCGAAGAAGGCCGTGCAGTACATGAACGAGTTCATGATGCTGTGGCAGATCGAGGGGCTCCACGCGATGGAAGGCGGCGTGCTGCGCCGCAAGCGCCGCGCCTCTCGCCGTCCCGGCTTCCGCCGCGAGCTGCCGGGCTGGTTCGAGCTCAAGTATGCGCTCGAGACGGCTGGCAAGGCGTGGCGCTACTGGCGCAGCTATCGCCGCGCGGCGGCGATCGTGCGCCGGGTCGAGAACGACCCGCGGCGTTATGAGTACACCGATCTCGCCATCCAGCCGGTGACCGAGGACGAGAACGAGACGCTGGCCTTGATCCACGAAACGGCGGGTGGCGAAGCGTTCCTGGCCAAGAAGGCGAAGCAAGACGCGATCATCGAGGCTGCTCAGGCAGTCCAGCAACCGGCAGCTTGAGGAGTAGCTCCTTCCCTCATCAAGGGGGAAGAGACGCACCCGCTGCGCCGTCTATCGCCTCTTCGCTGGCCAGACTCGCCCGTGGCGGATCAGGTAATCGTTGAACTGGCGGCTACGCTCCGCGTCGGCGAGCAGGCGCTGAGTTAACGCCGGATGGCTCTCGGCCACGTCACGGCGCTGTAGCCAGTCGCGCGCATTGTCGTAGAGCCGCGCGCGGCCGTCTTGTCCGTCGAACAGCGCGCTCCAGCCGTCCGTCTCGGCGGTCGCCGAATCGCGGAACGCCCACTGGATGCGCCGGTCCGATGCGGCGGTCAGCAGGCTGTGGCCATGCCACGGGTTGGCCTCGCGCAAGCCGAGAATATCCGCGATAGTCGGAGCAACATCGAGCAGCGTGACGACGTTGTTGTGCCGTCCGGCCGGCAGGCGCGGATGCGCGCCGACGATGAGGAATGGGGTCCAGGTCGATTCACGGTAGAGGCTATAGGCTCCGACCATTCCGCCGTGCTCGCCCAGGTTGTAGCCGTGATCGCTGTTGATCACGACCAGCGTGCGCTCGAACCACGGTTCGGACTTGAGGCTCTCGAGCAACTCTTCGACCACATCGTCGGTGTAGCGCACGGTATTGCGGATGCGCTGGTGGACGGTGTCGTATCCGGCGACGTCGAGCTCGGGCTCGGGCGAGCGGAACGGGTGGTGGTTGCTGGCCGAGATCAGCGTGGCGATGAACCGACCATCGCGTCCGATCTCACGAATCCGCTCCGCTGCGTGGCGGAATATCTGCCGATCGCGCTGCCCTTCCTGCGGATAACGCCACAGCCGATCGTACATCTGCTGCACCCAGACCGTGCTGTTATCCATGTCGATGTCGCCGGCGGCGAACATCTCGGCGCGATACCCGCGGCGGCGCAGGGCATCGGGCAGGCAATAGAACGTCGCCCGGGTCTGGGCGGTAATGAATCGGCGCGAGGACGGTGTGATCGAGCATTGCAGCGCGAACCGGCCGTTGATGCTCGGCGGCCCGAAGGTCAGCGCGCGAGTCCAGACCGCAGCGTCGGGGCGCGCCGCAAGGCGGTCCAGATAAGGTGTGGGCGAATCGGACAATCCCGGGCGAAGGTGACCGGTCTCGAGCCCGCGCACCGATTCGAGCTGGATGATGAGCACGTTCCACCGCTCGTCCGGAGCGGGTTCCGACGAATCGTCCGGAACGCGCACGAACGGATAGCGCGCGTCCGGGAAGCGCCACGCCTTGTCCGTGCTTCCGGCGAGCCATTCGGCCTGCCATTCGCGGCTCAGCTCGACAACGTCGCCCGGCGGCCGGTCGTCCTGGTATTTCCAGGCGAAGTCGCGGACGATTGCGAAAGTGGCGGGTTCGAGCCGCGACAGGCGGAACTTCGCCTTGGCGAGCGAATAGCCGACCAACCCGGTAGCCAGGGGCAGAACGAGGATCGCGAGGGCGAGCTTGGGATTGGCAGCACTCGGTCGTGGGCTGCGCAGCTTTCGCGGCATCATCCGGATCGCCCACCACAAGTAGAGCGCGGGCGCTCCGAGGCACAGCACCGGCGAAAGGAACGGGCCGCCTCGGTCGCCGCGCAGGACGTTGAGGAACAGGCTGTCCGCCAGCGTCGTCGGGTCGGCATAGACCGCGAGGAAGTTCGGGCCGAGCCGGAGGCCGAGAAAGCGGTAGAGCTCGTGGTCGAAGGCCGTGACGAGCAGGTTGAGGGCCATTAGGCCGACCAAGGTCCAATGCGCCCACTGCCAGCGCGGCGAGGGCAGCTCGCGTCTGTACAGCGCCAGCCACAGCGCCAGGAACGGCAGCGCGATGAGCCAGGTCGAGAGCAGCTCGTAGACGAGTGGCCGGACGATGAAGACCTTCCACTGGAGCAGAAAGGGCCCGCCGTAAGGCGACGGCCGCAGATAGAGGATGAGCTGAAGCAACGCGCAGCCGAGCCAGCCGGC
>CBHCZH010000091.1:0-13829 GCA_965977975.1 uncultured bacterium | reverse complement strand
GGGTGTGGTGCGGTTTCATCATAGCAAGGACAAAATGGCGGCGCGCGGAGTCGCGTTCCCTGAACATGCGTTCAGGAAGCCGCTAATCCATTGTCTTTGAGCATTTTTTGTAAGATAGTTTCCGGACGGGCCGAAACCTTAACGGGACGAGCCGAGGGTCGCTCGGGCCAGAGGATCGATTGCGACTCGGCAAACCGTGCCCAAGCCGCCACGCGGTGTTTACTTTTCGTTCCCGGTTTCGCATCACCCGCGAATGCCCCCCCTGCCCCTTCCAGCGCTTCACGCGAGCCATGCGGGCACATGGCTCCGTGCGCCGAATGGAGCCACGCGGGGGATCGGCAAGGGCGATGCGATCGTGGCCGCGGCCGACACTCCTCTGCTTTTGCTCAACGCACCGCTGGTGGCGACACGGCTCGGCTATCCGGACCTGTCGGGCCTCGATTTGCTCGAGCTTTACGCTTTCATCCACCCGGCCCGGTTCGTGGTGCCGACGCCCAAGGGTCTCGCCCACGCGCTCGGTCTCGCCGAACCCGTCAGCGACGACGCCGTCCCCGCGCTGCTGCAGGAAGCGGCGGGAGCCTTGCTCGGGATCTGCGAGAGCGCGGAATGGGCGGAGCGCGAGGGGGCGTGGAGCGCGCTGCAATCGCTCGCGCGGCTGCGCTGGCCGTGGGCGCCGGTGATCGCGCCGCATGTCGCCAAGCCCGAACGGGCGGAGAGATGGCTGTTTTCCAAGCTGCCCGAATGGGAGGAAGCCCCGGAACGCCCGCAGCCCGCGCAAGTCGCGATCGAGCCCGACGAGGTCGAGGCGCGGCTCGAGCGTCTGACCGGCGACGGCGCCGAGCGGCGCGAGGGCCAGCGCAGCTATGCGCGCGAGGCCGGCCGCGTGTTCGCCCCGCGCGAGCGCCGCAGCGTTCCGCACATGCTGCTCGCCCAAGCGGGAACGGGAATCGGCAAGACTCTCGGTTACCTCGCCCCCGCCTCGCTGTGGACAGAGAAGTCGCAAGGAACGGTGTGGGTCTCGACCTATACCAAGAACCTGCAGCGCCAGCTGCGCAATGAAAGCAGGCGCGCATGGCCGGACAGACGCCCCGACGGCAGCCGCCCGGTCGTGGTGCGCAAGGGGCGCGAGAACTACTTGTGCCTGCTCAACCTCGAGGATGCGCTGCAGGGCGGCTTCGGCGGGCGCGCGGCGATCCTGGCGCACCTCGTCGCCCGCTGGGCGGCATTCAGCCAGGACGGCGACATGATCGGCGGGGACCTGCCGGGCTGGCTCGGGACATTGTTCCGCAACCGTGCGATCCGCTCGCTGACCGACCAGCGCGGCGAATGCGTCTATGCCGGCTGCCCTCATTACCGGAAATGCTTCATCGAGCGCGCCGCCCGCGCCTCGGCGCAAGCGGACCTGGTGATTGCTAACCACGCTCTCGTCATGGTCAACGCGGCGCGCGGTCGCGACCACGCACAACGCCCGACCCGGATCGTGTTCGACGAAGGTCATCATGTCTTCGCGGCCGCGGACAGCACCTTCTCGGCGGCGCTGAGCGGGCAGGAAGCGATCGAGCTCAAGCGTTGGATCGTCGGCCCCGAGAAAGGGTCACGGGGCCGCCGTCGCGGGCTTGCCGCGCGGTTGGCTGATGTCGCGAGCTACGACGAGGCCGGCGGCAAAGCGATCGCCCAGGCGCGCGAGGCGGCCGAGGCCCTGCCCGGCGACGGCTGGCTGCAACGTCTCGCCGAAGGCAATCCGTTCGGTCCGATCGAAGCGCTGCTCGCCGCCGTTCGCGCGATCACTTACGCGCGCGACGAGAGCGGCGGACAGGAAGCCGGTTACGGCATCGAAACCGAAGCGGCGCAGCTCGACGGCAACTTCGTCGAATTGGCCCAGCAGGCCGCGAGCGCGCTGGCGGCGATCCGCCAGCCGCTGATCCGGCTCGGGGTCCGCCTCGAGGCGCTGGCCGAGGACGCACCCGACTGGCTCGACGGACCGGGCCGCGCCCGGATCGAAGGCGCGCGCCACTCGCTCGCCTGGCGGATCGACACGCTGGCCGCTTGGGAAGCGCTGCTCAACCGGCTCGGCGGCCCAGCCGATCCCGATTTCGTCGACTGGCTCGCGGTCGAACGCTCGGACGCGCGGGAATTCGACGTCGGGCTGCATCGCCATTTCCTCGATCCGATGAAGCCGTTCGCCAAGGTCGTGCTCGAACCCGCGCATGGTGTGATGCTGACCAGCGCCACGCTTTGCTCTTTGGGCGCAGACGGGCAGGACTGGGATACCGCCCTCGCCCGCTCGGGCGCGCTGCATCTCGACGGCCGGCCGATACTCGCCAGCGCCGAGAGCCCGTTCGATTACGCGACGCGGGCGGAAGTGCTGATCGTCACCGACATCAAGAAGGGCGATCTCGCCGGGCTCGCCGGTGCCTATGCGCACCTGATCGAGGCGTCGGGCGGCGGCGTGCTCGGCCTGTTCACCGCGATCCGCCGCCTGCGCGCGGTGCACGGCCGCATCGCCGACCGGCTCGCCCGTGCTGGCCTGCCGCTCTACGCGCAACACGTCGATCCGATCGACACCGGCACGCTGGTCGACATCTTTCGCGACGATCCGACCGCAAGCCTGCTCGGCACCGACGCGCTTCGGGATGGCGTCGACGTCCCCGGCCATTCCTTACGTTGCGTGGTGATGGAGCAAGTACCCTGGCCCAAGCCCTCGATTCTCCACCGCGCCCGCCGCGCCGCCAACGGCGGATCGGCGCACGACGACCGGCTGATCCGCGCCCGCCTCGCCCAGGCGTTCGGCCGCCTTATCCGCACCGGCGAGGATAGCGGCCATTTCGTGGTCCTCTCGCCGTCCTTCCCGACCCGGCTGCTGAGCGCGTTCCCTCCTGGCACGCCCGTGCTGCGGCTGACGCTGGCCGAGGCTTTACAACGTGTCGCCGCGGGTGTTTCCACGGGTGGAGCTGCGGGCGCCGTCTCGGTGCAGGAAGAGGAACGCGACTAGTTGAAGACGCCCATTAAGACCTTGGGCCTGCTGCGCCATGCGAAGTCCGACTGGGACGACATGTCCTTGCGCGATTTCGACCGCGGGCTGAACGACCGCGGCCGGCGCGGCGCCGCGGTGATGGGCGGCCATATCCGTGCGCATGGCGTCCACTGGGATGTGCTGCTCGCCAGTCCAGCCGAACGGGTCAAGCGCACGCTCGACGCGACGCGGCTGCAAGTGCCGGTCATCTGGGACGAACACATCTACCTCGCCGACAGCGATGCCCTGATCGACACGCTGCGCCGCGTCGAGGGCGATCCGGCCGCAGTGCTGGTCGCCGGGCACAACCCCGGATTGCAGGAATTGATTTTCGACCTCGTCGCGCCCGAACACGAGAACGCGCTGTTCGGCGCCGTGTCGGAGAAATTCCCAACCGCGACGTTCGCGGTGCTCGAGCTGGCGATCGAGCGCTGGGCCGACTGCGCGCCGGGATGCGGCACGCTCGTCCACCTCACCCGCCCGCGCGACCTCGATCCCGAGCTGGGGCCGGAGAAGGTGCGTTAGGGCTCGACGCGCCGGCCGGTCTGCTCCTGGCCGCTCGTCGTGAGTACCGCGCCGGTCACCTGCCCGCTTTCGTCGGTCGTGAAGCGGACCTGCAGGTCCATCTCGCGCAGGAAGAACCGGAGCGGCGCTTCGGCGCGGAGTTGAAGTGCCGGTCCGGCCGCGGCGCCTTCCCGCTGCACCTTGAGCACGTCGCCTTCGCGCCTCACTCCGATGCGGAGACCATGGGCGAAATCGTAGTGGCCGGCGACCCGGTCCAGCTCGTCCGGAGGCAACGCGACTTCGGTTCGCTCGGCCGCCGGAGGGGGTGCCGGCGGCACCGACGGGGTCGGCGCGACGGGCGCACCCGTGAGGACGTGGAAAGCGAGGTCGGTCGTCGCCGGCTCCGCGCCGCTGTTGGCGAGCGCGACCACCGTCCGTCCGGTTGCGGGTTCGATCGCCAGGGCCGAGCGGTAGCCGCCGGTGCCGCCATTGTGGAACACGACATCGCGGCCGGGCTCGGGGTGGACTACCTGCCAGCCGAGCGCCTGTTCCGCACCCGGCTGACCCGTATCGTGCCGCTCGGCCAGCGTGACTTCGACCGCGCGCGCGATCGGCGAATCGCGATCCAGCACCGCGGCGGCCAGCTTCAGCATATCGTTCGCGGTCGAGCGGATCGCGCCGGCGCCCTCCTGAAACGGCAGTCGCCAAGGCTTGGCGGGCCGCACGAAGATATCGTGGCCGGGGGCAAAGCGGGCCTGCTGGTCGGCGGATAACGCGATGGCGGTGTCGTCCATGCCAAGCGGCCCGGTGATCCGCTCGCGCAGCAGCGTTGCATAGTCCGAGCCGGCGGCGCGGCCGAGCAGGTAGCCGAGCAAACCGACGCCGAAGTTCGAGTATTCCCACTGCTCGCCTACCGCGCGCGGCAGCTCGTAGCGGCCGAGAAACTGCAGCATCAGCGCTTCGGTGTAATCGGCGTAAGGATCCTCGATATCGCCGTAAGGCATGTTGTCCGGCAGGCGCGGCAGGCCGGACATATGCGTGGAGAGATCGCGCAAAGTGATCTTCCGCCCGCGCTCCGGCATCCGGGCGCCTGCGGGCAAGTACTTCTCCGCCGGATCGTCGAGCGAGACCTCTCCCTTGTTCGCCATGTCGGCGAGGATCAGCGCGGTGAAGACCTTCGAGATCGATCCGATCTCGAACAGCGTGTCCCCATCGAATGACTCGCCCTCGGCCGGGCCGCCAGCGACGATGCGCCGACCGCCGGGTTCGATCACTCCGACCACGAGGCCCTGCCCCGCGCGCGGCGCGTTCCGCTCGGCGATCAGCGCTTCGATGCGGTCGTTTGCCGGCGGGGTCCAGTCGGCCGGCAAAGGCGGCGGAGCAGGCGGTGTCGCCAGTTCGAGCGGCAGGCGCGCGCCGCCCTGGCTCCACTCGCCTTTCCACGATTTCGACCCCGCGTCCCAGGTTGCGGCGTACTCGCCGCCGACGACGGGAACCGCGAACTCCAGGTGTCCTTCCACGGCAGCGATTTCCGCCAGCGGCAGGCCCACCGCGCCCTGGCTCGGGCTGTCCAGCGTGCCGGTCAAAGCGCCGGCATCGTCGCGCTTGATATGGACGACGACCGGCAGCGAGACGGTTTCGTTGACTACAATCACTCCGGTCCAGTCGCCCGCCGCCTCCTGCGCGGCGGCAGGCGCAGCGATCGCCACGGCGGCCAGCGCCACCCACTTTCCCGACATCCTCATTCTGTCCCCTCGATCAGTGCGTCGATCTCGTCGATGTGCCTTTGCAAACTTCGCGCACCGAGCTGGTTGATCCACCAGATACCGACGAACAACGCAATCAGGACCGCGAACCCCACCGCATCACGCGCCTCCGGGCCACTCGGGCGCCCCGCGAGCATCGTACCGGTCATGAACACCGCCATGCCCGGCAGGAACGGCAGAAGATACCACCTGAAGATCGAGCGCAGCGCGTTGCGTTGGCGCACGAGCTGTGCCCGCGCGAAGAGGAGCAGCGGTCTTGTCCCAGCCCTCTCCGGCGGCTCGGCCGAGGCTCGCCGATGGAGCTGCCAGGCGACGAACAGCGTCGCCGCGATGACCAACATCGAGCCCGCCTTTTGCAGGACATGCGGCAGCGCGAAGAAGTAAGTGCCGAATCCGATCACCACGATCAGGCAGGCGACGTACTCGATCGCGTTGCGCCACCAGATGCGCCGATAGAACTTGTCCGCCCCCTTGCGCAGCTCCTCGAGCGGCAGCGGGCCAGCGACCTCGACCGAGGCCTGCCAGGCCTGCTTCGCGGGATCGTGGTTCATGCGCGTTTCTCCTCGGCGCGGTAAGGCTCGGCGAGCAGCGCCTTCAGGCGATGGATGCGGACCGCTACGGCCGATGCCGATAGCCCGGTCACCTCGCCGATCTCGGCGGCAGTCAGGCCCTCGAGATAGAGCAGCATGACTTGCCGGTCGGCGGGCGCGAGGCGGTGGATGGTGGCGAGCAGCCGATCGGATAGCGAGCGCTCTGCGGCGCTGTGTTCGGGATCGTCGCTACCCGCCAGCTCGGTGACCTGGTCGAGGCCGACCAGCGGCAGCATCCGGCGGCGGCGGCCGGTCATCATGTGGGTCACGCCGACGTTATGCGCGATGCGGTGGACCCAGCTTGTCTCCGAGCACTGCCCCTCGAAGATCGCGAAGCTGCGCCATAGAGCTGCGTGAATTTCCTGCACCAGGTCGCGACGCAGCTCGGGATCCGCCTCATACCCGCGCGCCAGCCGCTCGATCATCGCGCCGTGCGTGCGCGCCGCTGTGAGATAGCGCGCGTCCTGCCGCGATTCGCCGCTGCCAGCACTCATGGCTTTTCCGATCCCATGGCGCGTTTAGTCGTGCGGGATGGGCAAGTCTTACATCGAGGAGCTAAAAAATCCTCAGGCGGCTAGCGCAGCGGCGAGGCGTTCGCGGATCGCGCGCAGTTGCGGGAGAATTGCCGGGGTCGCGGCAGACGCCACAGCAACGGGTGCCGGCGGGGCCGCCGCTGCCCCACCCAATCCCTTCTCGATCGCCTGGCGCGCGCCCTTCAACGTGTAGCCTTCGCGATTGATCAGCCGGTCGATCGTCTCGACCAGCGCCACGTCCTCGGGCCGGTAGTAGCGCCGCCCGCCGCTGCGCTTGAGCGGTCGAAGCATCGGGAACTGCTGCTCCCAATAGCGCAGCACGTGCTGCCTGATGCCGAACGCAGCCGCCACTTCGCCGATCGTCCGCATTGCGTCGGCATCCTTGCCGTCGTCGAAGCGGGGCTGGCGGTCTTCGGCGGTCATCAGCCCTTCGAAATCCTGTCCTTGAGCTTCTGGCTGGCGCGGAAGGTCATCACCCGGCGCGGGGTGATCGGGACCTCGATCCCGGTCTTCGGGTTGCGGCCGACCCGCTCGCGCTTGTCGCGCAGGATGAAGGTGCCGAAGCCGGAGATCTTGACGTTCTCGCCGTTCCCCATCGCTTCGCACATCCGGGCGAGGATCGACTCGACCAGCGCGAGGCTCTCGGCGCGCGAGAAGCCCATCTTGCGATTGATCGTTTCCGCCAGATCGGCGCGAGTGAGTGTGCCTACGGATCGCATCATAGCCGTCCGTTCTCCCTTGCTGCAGTGCACCGACCCCTTGCTTTTAATGACTTAAAGGCGGGAGCTTGGCAAGGCGGCGCGCAAGGAATTTCCCCAATTTGGGGAGGTCTATATTCTGACGAGGCTGGCGCCCCAGGTGAATCCGCCGCCCATCGCCTCGAGCATGACCAGGTCGCCGGCCTTGATGCGTCCGTCGCGGCGGGCGACGTCGAACGCCAGCGGCACCGAAGCGGCCGAAGTATTGGCGTGGCGGTCGACCGTGACGACGACTTTCTCGAACGGCAGGCCGAGCTTGCGCGCGGTCGCGTCGAGGATGCGCAGGTTGGCCTGGTGCGGGACCACCCAGTCGAGCTCCGATGCCTCATGGCCGGTGGCATGCAGCACGTCTTCAAGGACTTGCGCCAGATTGACCACTGCGTGCCGAAACACCTCGCGACCCTTCATCCTCAGCTTCCCGACCGTTCCGGTGCTCGACGGCCCGCCGTCGACGTAGAGCAGCTCGCCATGCGCACCATCGGCATGGAGGCGGCTGGCGAGAACGCCCGGCCCGTCCTCGGCAACCTCCTCGGCGCGCAGCACGAACGCGCCCGCGCCGTCGCCGAACAGCACGCAAGTCGTGCGGTCCTCCCAGTCGAGGATGCGGCTGAAGGTCTCCGCGCCGATCACCAGCGCGCATTTCGCCATGCCGGTACGCAACATCGAGTCGGCGGTGGCCAGCGCGTAAAGGAACCCCGAGCACACCGCGGCCACGTCGAACGCGATCCCGCCATGGCAGCCAAGCGCATCCTGCACTTGGGTGGCGGTGGCCGGAAAAGTGCTGTCGGGTGTCGCCGTGGCGAGCACGATGAGGTCGACTTCGCTCGCTTCGATCCCGGCGTCGGCGAGCGCCGCACGCGCTGCGGCGGCCGCAAGCGTTCCGGTAGTTTCACCTTCGCCCGCGATATGGCGCGCGGTAATTCCGGTGCGCTCGCGAATCCATTCGTCGCTGGTGTCGACCTGCCGCGCGAGCTCGTCGTTGGTCATCACTCTCGACGGAAGCGCCGAGCCCGAACCCCTGACCACTGAACGGATCATTGCGTCGCCCCGACCTTGCCGTTCTCGCGCAGCTTGTCCTCCCCGAGCTCGCCGAGGTCCGCCGCAATGCGTTGGGTGAGGCTTTCCTCGAGCAGCCGCGCTGCGACCGCCACGGCATTGGCGACACCTGCCGCAGTCGCGGAGCCGTGCGACTTTACCACCACGCCGTTCAACCCGAGGAATACCGCGCCGTTATGGTTGTTCGGGTCGAGATGGTGACGCAGCAGCTCGGTCGCCGGGCGTGAGACGAGGAAGCCGATCTTCGAACGCAGCGAGCTGCGGAACGCATTCTTGAGCAGGTCGGTCACGAACCGCGCCGAACCCTCGATCGCCTTCAGCGCGATGTTGCCGGAAAAGCCGTCGCTGACCACGACGTCGACATTGCCGCGGTTGATCTTGTCGGCCTCGACGAAGCCTTCGAAGCTGAGCGCCAGGCCGGTGGCCGCGCGCAGCCGCTGGGCGGCTTCCTGCAGCTCGTCGGTGCCCTTGATGTCCTCGGTGCCGATGTTGAGCAGGCGCACGCGCGGCTTGTCGGTTCCCGTGACGATCCTGGCATAGGCCGCGCCCATGATCGCGAACTGCACCAGGTTGCGCGCGTCGCATTCGGTGTTGGCGCCCAAGTCGAGCATGACCACGTCGTGCTCCTCGAGCGTCGGCATCAGGCCGGCGAGTGCGGGGCGATCGATGCCCGGCATCGTACGCAGCGCCAGCTTGCTCATCGCCATGAGCGCACCGGTATTGCCCGCGCTGACCGCGGCGCCGGCATCGCCTTGCTTCACCGCCTCGATCGCGAGGCCCATCGACGTGCTCTTCGCGCGGCGCAGCGCCTGTGTCGGCTTCTCGTGCCCGGCGACGACCCCGTCGCAGTGGAGGATTTCGGACGCCTCGCGCATGTTCGGATGGCTGTCGAGCGCGGCCTTGATGCGCGGCTCGTCGCCGACCAGCAGGAACTTGAAGCGCTCATGGCGCCGCCGAGCAAGCGCCGCGCCCGAGACCATCACGCGCACGCCTTCATCGCCGCCCATCGCATCGACAGCGATACGCGGCAGGCTCATGCGCTAGTCCTTTGAACCGGCCTTAGAGGCCGACCGAGACGATCTCGCGTCCGTTGTAATGGCCGCAAGCGGGGCACAGGTTGTGCGGACGCTTCAATTCGCCGCAATCCGGGCATTCGTGGAACGCCTCCACCTTGAGCGAGTCATGCGCGCGGCGGTTGCCCCGGCGATGCGGCGATACTTTTCTCTTAGGGACAGCCATTGCGGCACCTGTTCCTTGAAATTCGGTCGTATTCGAAGGCGGCCCTAGGCCAAGCCCCATGCATGCGCAAGGGCAGCGGCGGCAGGACAGCCATGCGGCGAAGGCGCGCGCTATAGCGATTTTTCGTAAGGGCGCAAGGCGCTCGGATCAAACACGCGCCCGCCGTCTAAGTCGGCGGATTGCAAAGTATCAGCACTTCTGCGCGGTGCCGCAGACTGTCCTTCCTGGGCCGGGCATCGCCCGGCCTGACGTTCGGTTCATAGAGCGGCGGCTGAAGCCAGCGCTGGGTGACGGGGAACCTCCCTTCGTTCCAAGGCAGGTTTCCATCGCGATCGGCCCAGAACAGCTGATGGGCCGGCATCTCTTCCTCGGACAATCCCGCCCGCTTCCGGTGCCACAGGGCTTCCTCGAACCAATCGCTAGTGACGTTGGACGGGTCGATTTTCACGCTGAGGAGAGGATGGCCCCTGAACTCGATCGGCCAGCTCTGGAAATCTTCGATCGACGGGACGGCGTCGGCCGCGATGATCAGCTCGTTGTGAATTCGCTGCAGTTCCCTCAGCATGATGTGGTCGCCGAAGATGATGAATTCCGGCAAACCGAAGTTCACGGACCATCCGTAAGTCACCAGGTAACTGGGCGCGGTTTCATCCTTGACCCTGACATAGGAGAATCCGGCACCGCTTTTCTTGAACGTTTCGAACACGTACTGACTGTATTCGTTCACCGAGCTCCTCCCTTTTGGCCCCTAACGCCAACCGGTTTCAGCCCCCGATGAATTGCCTCCGGCGCGCGGGCGCACGGCCGGTCTCCCCGGCTTCCCGATATCGCCGCTTTTCGGGCCGGCCTACTGCCCTACGACGGCATCACCCACAAACGGGTTGGACTGCCGTTCCCGCCCGAAGGTGCTCGGCTGGCCGTGGCCGGGGACGAAGGTGACCTCGTCGCCCAAGGGCCAGAGCTTGCCGGTGATTGCGTCGATGAGGTCCTGGTGGTTGCCCATCGGAAAGTCGGTGCGCCCGATCGAGCCGGCGAACAGAACGTCGCCGACGAATGCGAAGCGGGTCGGGCGGTGGAAGAACACGACGTGGCCGGGCGTGTGGCCGGGGCAGTGGATCACTTCGAGCTCGACTTCACCGAACGAAACGGTGTCGCCGTCGGCCAGCCAGCGGTCGGGCTCGAAGATCTTCGTCTCGATCCCGAACCGCGGGCCGTCGTCCTCGAGCCGCGCGATCCAGAACCGGTCGGCCTCGTGCGGGCCTTCGATGGGCAGCGCCAGCTCCTTCGCCAGCATGCCCGCCTGCCCGCAATGGTCGGCATGGCCGTGCGTGAGCAGGATCTTCTCGAGCGTTACCCCGGCCTTGGCGACGCCCGCCTTGATCCGGTCGAGATCGCCCCCCGGATCGACCAGCGCACCACGCATCGTCTTCGTGCACCAGACAAGCGAGCAGTTCTGCTGATAGGGCGTAACAGTGATGATCGCGGCGCGCAGCGGAGTTTCGGGCATGGCGGCTAGGTGGCGGACGCTGCTTCGGTTTGCAACGGGAGCGGGCGCGCCCCTACTGCGAGGGTTCTGCCACGGAAATAGGCGGCGAGTAATCGGCCAGCGACATCAGAGTGCTGTCGATCCTAGCGATCAGCTTCCCGCCGAGCTCCGAATTCCGGGCCACTTCCTGCCACTCCGGATCCGCCACGAACGCCGCCCAACTCGCGTCGCGCGCTTCGCGGCTGGGGAACGCGAGCACATAGATCACCTTGCCGTCAGGCGATTGCTCGGTCGGCTGCTCGATCCAATAGGCGACGTTGCGCATGCCGTGCTTCTCGAACAGCTCGAGCGTATGCTCGCGAAACCGGGCGTTGAGCGCGTCCAGCTTGCCGGGGTGGGCGTGGTACACGCGCAGCTCATAAAGAGCCGCGCGGGGATCGAGCGCGGTCTCTTGGGCCGAGACCGGCAGGACGATGGCGGCCAAGGCCGCAACGGCGAAAAAGATCGAGCGCACCGGCAGCCCCCTGGTTTGTATACGGCAACCGTTCGTATTCGCTCCGGAGGCCGGTGTCATCCCGAGTTCGTCGCGACACGGCCGCGGTCGGCTTTTCACCCCTGCGCGGACGGGTTCACAACCGCCCGCCCTTCCAAACCACGCGCCCAACCACGTCGATGTCGGCCATGCCAACCTCGACCGGTTCATACGCAGGGTTCTTGCTGATGAGGCGCAGGCGGCCTGGCGGGACGAGCTGGAGCAGCTTCACGTGGAGCGCCTCACCCAGCCGGATCACGTGAACGCCTTCGCGAAACGGGCGCGGCGTACGGTCGACGAGGATTTCGTCGCCGTCGCGCAGCAGCGGGTCCATCGAATCGCCCATCACCCGGATCGACGACAGCATCGCCGGTTCGAGGCCTTGCTCGCGCAGCCAGCGGCGCGAGAAGCGGAACGCGTCGAAGGGGATCTCCGCCGCGCCGACCGCGCCTGGCCCGGCCGAAGCCTCGAGCGGCAGGCGCGGCACCTCGACCCAGTCGCCCTGCAAAGCGTAGGATATTTCCCCCGGCCCGCCCAGCTCACCCTCGCTGACGCCGAAGAACTGCGCGAGCCGCCGGCGGTCGATCTCCTCGAGCCGGCGCGGACTGCCTTTGGTAATATATTGTTGTAGATAGGTAGCATTGCGCCCGAGCATACGGGACAAGGCGGCAAGGCTGCTCCCGCGCTCGCGCGCGAGCCCGGCCAATCTTTCACGCGGGTCCATGGCGGATTTCCTGCGACTTCATAGTTACCGCTACCTACACGTAGGGTTTTTCCTAGACAAGTAGGATTTCGTGCGCGACGAAAGAGCGTCGAAAACGACTCGTCCACCCCTGAAAAGCCGAGAGGAATCCGTGCTCATCCGCAAGATCGAAAAATTCCTGCGCCGCACCGGCATGGCCGCCACTACGTTCGGCCGCCTTGCCGCCCACGACCCACGCTTTGTCTTCGACCTGAGGTCCGGTCGGGAGCCCCGGTCGCGAACCGAAAGGCGAGTGGAACATTTCATGAACACGTATACGGAGGAAGCCCATGTTTTCTGATCTTTCGCTAGGCGTCGGCGCCACCAGCCTCCGGCGTCAGCCGCGCGACCGTCTGCGCGAGGCCCTGCTCGCACTGGCCCAAGGCAAGGCAACGATCCTAAGCCATGAGGAAAAGAGCTGGGCCAGCGTGACGTTCGCCGGCGCGCGCCATAGACTCGAGCTGCGGTTCGAGGGCACCGAAGCCGTGCAGGCGGGCGAGCTGTTCGTCGCTTTCCTGCCGGAGCACGAGTTCGTCATTCCCGGTCAGTTGGTCGCCGATGCTGCGATCATCGCGGTCGATCACCTGCTCGAACCGCCGCGGATGCAGGTGAAGATCGAGCTACTGCTGCTCGAGGAGCAGTAAACGGCGAGACGCGATCGCGGAAGGTCTCACCAAGATTTCTCAATTCTGATTGCAACCATTTGATAAACAATCGAAACATTGAAAGGTCACATGGCGGAAATGAGGCAATCTGCGTCAGAATTTTACAGCCGACGGATCACCAGGTTCTTGATCTCCGTCATGTCCTCCATCGCGAACCGGATGCCTTCGCGGCCGAGGCCGGAATCCTTGACCCCTCCATAGGGCATGTTGTCGACCCGGTAGGAAGGCACGTCGTTGACCACCACGCCACCGACCTCGAGCCGGTCCCAGGCTTCGAGCACCTGGTGCAAGTCGCGGGTGAACAGGCCGGCCTGGAGGCCGAACCTGCTGTCGTTGACCTCGGCGAGCGCCCCGCTCCAGTCGGAGAACCTCGACAGGTTGGCGAGCGGGCCGAACGCTTCCTCCTTGTTGGCGTCGCAGCGTTCGGGAACGCCCTCGAGCAGAGTCGCTTCGAGCATCGCGCCCTTCAGCCCTCCGCCGGTGAGCAACGTCGCACCCGCCGCCACCGCCTCGTCGATCCAGCCCTTGAGCCTTTGCGCTTCCTTCTCCGAGATCATCGGCCCGATGAAGGTCTCGCGGTCGTGCGGGTTGCCGGCGACTAGCGTCCGGGTCTTGGCGACCAGCATCTCCTTGAACTCGTCGTAGATGCTGTCGTGGATCAGGATCCGCTGGACCCCGATGCAGCTCTGGCCCGACTGGTAGAAGGCGCCGAACACGATTCGCTCGAGCGCGTGGTCGAGGTCCGCGTCCTTGTCGACGACCACCGCCGCGTTGCCGCCCAGTTCGAGCACCACCTTCTTCTTGCTGGCCTTGGCCTTGAGCGCCCAGCCGACCGCTGGCGAGCCGGTGAAGCTGAGCAGCTTCAAGCGTTCGTCGGTGGTGAACAGGTCGGCGCCGTCGCGGCTCGCGGGCAGGATCGAGAACGCGCCTTCGGGAAGCACGTCG
>CBHCZH010000090.1:0-13892 GCA_965977975.1 uncultured bacterium | reverse complement strand
AACCGTTCCCAAAGGTCGAGGCTCTTGGTCGCCATCGGCAGCTCGCGTGCGTCCCGGTTCTGCTGGCGGCACCAGCCCCAGTTGCGACTCGACTGCTCGCCGCCAACGACGCCCTTTTCGACCAGCGCGACCTTCAGGCCCCGCTGGGCGAGGTAATAGGCGGTGAAGCTGCCGATGATACCGCCGCCTATAACGACCGCGTCGGCCTCGTCCGGAAGCGCGGGCGAGGACTCGATCAGGTTTAGCGGCGCAGGCAAAGGGCATTCCTCCATTCGATCGCTCGATGACTCGCTGGGCAGAGCGTGGTCATCGTCATGAAAGATGCTCCACGGCCCAGGAAGCGCGGCCGGCGATCGCCTCGACCTCGATCAGATAGCCGTAATGCAGCTCCGGCACCGGCACGACGCTCCGTGTCGGACGCACATCGCCCATCACTTCGGCATAGACCGCGTTGAAGCGCGGCCAGTTTTCGACCCCGACAATGTAGGCTGTGACCTTCAGGATATCGGACGGGCCCGCTCCTGCAGCCTGCAGCGCCGCAAGCATGTTGGCCAATGCCTGCCGCACCTGATCCTCGAACGCGAGTTCACTGGTATGCGAGCCGTCGGGCCGAATTCCGAGCTGCCCGGCGGTGAACACCAGGTCCCCGAACCGAACTGCATGGCTGTAATGGCCGCCCGGCGCGGCGAGATTCTCGGGCACGGGCGTTTCGACTCTCTTCCTCATGGCACTCACCACCCGCGCATGCGCGACCATGTGGCCGCGATCGCCGGGCTGCCGCTCTCGACGACTTGATAGGACTCGTGCTGCGCGCCCGTCGCGCATGCATGATTGGGCAGGATGCGGACGCGCGAACCGATGGGCAGGTCGGGAAGTGTGGCCGTGCTGCCCGGCCGCACTTTGATGATGCCATGCTCCTGGCTTGCATCGTCGACGATCAGGTCCGGCCAAGGCGTGCCATCGATGTCGCAAACCAGGCCGTAGCCCTGGTCGACGGGGTGCCGCTGGGTCCCGCGGTCGCGCGACATGGCCATCCAGCCCGCGTCGATCAGGATCCAGCCCTTCTCCGGCCGGTGCCCGATGACCGTCGCGAGCACGGAAAGGGCAATATCGTCGACCGCACACACTCCGATGCCATGCATCACCAGGTCAAAGAACATGAAGACGCCCGCGCGGACTTCGGTCACGCCGTCGAGATTGCGCGCGAAGTGTGCAGTCGGCGTGGAACCGACGCTGACCACCGGCGCGGGGTGGCCGTTGCGGCGCAGCGCCTCGGCCGCGGCGACCGCGGCCGCACGCTCGCCCTCGGCCGCTTCCGGCAGGCCGACGCCGCCGCGCGCCGAGTAGGATTCACCGGCGTGGGTCAGCACTCCGCGCAGCTCGACTCCGCCCTCGCCCAGGATTCCGGCGATCTCGAGGATAGCGGGGTCTTCCGGCAGAAGTCCGCCGCGATGGCCATCGCAGTCGATCTCGATCAACACCGCGGGCATCGCCCCGCCTTCTTGCACCGCTTCGGCTAGCGCTCGCGCTTGCTCGGCGGAATCGATAAGGACCGAAAGATCCACCCCACGCGCCACCAGCGCGCGCGTCCGGGCGATCTTTTCCGGAGCAAGGCCGACAGCGTAAGTGATGTCCGTGAAGCCGGCATCGGCGAAATAGTCGGCCTCCGCCAGCGTCGAGACCGTGATCGGCCCCTGCCCTTCGGAAAACAGCCGGCGCGCCACGGCAATCGACTTGGCAGTCTTGACGTGCGGCCGGAATCCAACGCCAAGGCCGGCGAGGCGCCGCCTCAGTCGATCGATATTCCGATCCACTTTCGTCACGTCGAGGACCAGGGCAGGCGTCTCGATCACGCCAAGCGTGGCGCCCTGAGCCTCGGCCGTTTTTTGCTGATCCAATGTCTCGATCATTAAAGGTTCCTGTGGTGGTTTACGCGCCCGGTCAGCCGAGCGATTGATTGGACAGTGCAAACAGCCGCTGGCCGGGCTGGTTCGACGGAGGGTCTCCGAGCGCCATCGAAACGACATGGTCGACCTGCGGCAACCCGATTGTTTCGAGCCATGGCGACAGGCCCACGGCTTCCGGCACGTCGATCCTGACGAACCGGCCGACGTGCGGCGCCGCCAGTGAGGCGATGAGCGCGCGCGCATCGGCGGCGTCGGCCGCGATGATCGGGCCGATCACGACGCCGCGTCCCCATTCGCGCACGCAACCGTAACCCGAGATGAGTCCGCCGCGCTCGATGACGCTCACGTCGCTTATCTCGAGCAGCGCATCGATCAACGCGCCACGGTCCATTCCGGCAGCAGCCTCGTCGAGCGCCTGGATCGCCGCGCGGTCCTCCGGCACGCACGGGCGGAGTCCCTCCACGGCTTCTGCTGTCGGTGGTCGGTCGAGGACCGCCTGATGCTGATGGACCCGTCCGTAAGGCACGAATCCCAAGCGCGTGTAGAGGGCTTTGCCCTCCACGGTCGAATTGAGAATGAGGGTGCGCCCCGCCGCATCGGCAAGCAGCGCATCCATCAAAACCCCGCCGATCCCCTTACGCTGGTCCTGGGCCGCCACGATGATCATGCCGACCGACCCATAGCGTTCGCCATACGGCCACCAGAGCGCCGTGCCGGCAAGGCGCCCCTCGATCTCAACCGCGAACCCACGGCCCAGCCCGAGCGCGAAAGCCCAATCCTCTAGCCGATAGGGCCATTGGAGCGCGCGTGAAAGCTCCAGCGCCTGCGAAAGATGGCAGGCCTGCAGCTCGACCGCGCGAAACGGGCGAAGAGCAGTCGGCCCGTGCTCGACACTGGAAACGGTCATATCGCTCCCCTCGCCCCTATTCTCGGATCGTGCAGCATCTCAGGACGCACCCTGCCCCGGCTTTCGACGCGGGATTTGCCGAAACCCCACCTCAGGGCAGCATGATCGTCCGTCAGGATTTGCTTTGGCCAGACAATGTCCCGGCAGCGCCTCCTCAGAGGGTCAGAGCAGGGCGATTACGAGGCGGTCGCGCGCTGGCAGCGCCTGCCATCTCCGAGATGCTGCGGCAGCCACGGCAGGCTCTGCCGTGGTGCGGTTGCCCTGCGGAACCCGGGGTGAGTCTAATCGGCGGGCCGGTAGGTCGCGTAGATCTTCTTCACGTTCGTCCGGCTTTCCCACGATGCCGCGCCGCCATGGACGAACAGGACTATGTCGCCCGTACCGAAGCGCCCGGTGCGGCCGGCCTCGTCCACGAAAGTCACCTCCCCTTCCAGAAGGCGCATCAGCTCGAAATGGCGGAAGGTCATCAGTTGGCGATGGTAGGGGGTCGAGTCCCAAGTTCCGCACATGAACTCGCCGCTTGCCGAGCGGAAATCCGAGTGGCTCCGGCAGCTTGGCGTCGGGCCGATCAGGAGCTCGGCAAGCGGCGGGTTCGATGGCGATAGCGGCGCATCGACTTCAATGCGGACCGGCCCATCGGCACCGGCGGGACCGGCGCTGCAGCGCATTACCAAGAGTTCGGTCGCGCCATCGGTCGCCCATTCGACCGGCTGACTGCGCACCGCCACCGCAGCACCATCAGCCTCAAGCCGAAGTTCGCGCGCCGCTTGTCGGAGCCGGATCGCCCCCGCGAGCACGAGCACAAACTCATCCCCCGTCAGGATCGTTTCGCCGGACTGACCGGCGGCCAAGGTAAGGGTTTCGACGCTTACCGGCCCTTGAGGGAGAGGCAGGCGTCGACGGCCAGCGAAATAGGGATCGACGCCCTCATACCCTGCGTCGGGCCACGCTGCCCGCGAGCCGAGCACGTCTACAAAGCTTTGCACTCCCTCACCCGAGGGGGTTGCGTCGCGAGCTACCGTCAAGTCCATGGGAGTCCTTTCATCGATGTGCCGTTTGCTGCGGATGTTCGAGATTAGCCTCGCGCGCCCAGATCGATGAACGGCTTCCGAAGCGGTCCCGCATTGCGGTGCTACCGAAAATAT
Source organism: uncultured bacterium (assembly GCA_965977975.1). Classification (GTDB taxonomy): domain Bacteria; phylum Pseudomonadota; class Alphaproteobacteria; order Sphingomonadales; family Sphingomonadaceae; genus Croceibacterium_A. The sequence goes on along the minus strand of CBHCZH010000090.1, from coordinate 9,933 downwards.
CCGGTGCTGCGGCAGGCTCTGCCGAGGTCACGCGGGACGCGCGTAGCGCCAACGGCGCCGGTCACAAGACCGACGCCGTCCGTGCGCCTTCGTAAGGACCCGGAAGTTAGAAGCTCAAGCCTGCCCTGACGTACCAGAACCCGCCGTTGTAGCCGAAGGGTGAGGCGTCGATGTACTGGTTGCCGTTGCCCGGCAGCCCGGTGTTTGGATCGATCGACCGCAGGTCCTTGTCCGGATAATTGTCGAACAGATTCTGCACGCCGGCTGACAGGGTGAAGTTGTCGTTGAACTCGTAGCTCCCCTCCAGATCGGCAACGATTTCCGAGCCGAAGGTCTGGGCTACGTTTGCCGACGAGGTCACCGTGAACTTGCTGTAGTAGTTCACGCGCGCGAGGAACGAGAACGGTCCGCTGCTCCACGTTTCAGTGAGATTCACGCGCAGTTTGGGCAGGACCTGCTCCAGATTCGCCACCCGGTCGTCACTGACGATTGCCGGGTTGCGATCGATTACCTTGGTCTTGTTGTAGTTGACGCCGAGCGAGGTGTTGAACGTGCCCGCGCTGTCCGTGTGCAAGACATTCGTCAGCACGGCATCGACGCCCTGCGTCCGCGTCTTGAACGCGTTGGTCGAGTACTGAACCCGGTTAAGCTCATCCGCGTTGCTTACGCCGAGCGCAGCCAATGCCACCCGATCGGCGGCCGACACGACGAACGCCTGCGACAGGCCAAGACGATCGCGGATCCGGATGTTGTAATAATCGATGGTCAGGTTCGTCCCGGACCCGGGCGTGATCACAATGCCTGCAGTCAGATTGACGGACTTCTCCGGCTTCACCGGCACCGCGCCGTAATAGATCGCGGCCGGGTGAGTGACCGCGAAAGTGCCGGTCTGAAGGGGCGTCGTGTTGCCGGCCACGAAGCTCAGCACCACGTTGTTGACGCTGGTCTGGCCTGGCGAAGGAGCGTGGAAGCCCGTACTGGCCGCAGCCCTCACCGCCAGCGCGGGAAACAGTTCATAGCGTGCCGAGCCCTTGAAGTTGGTGGTGGCCCCAAAACTGCTGAAATGCTCGTAGCGGGCTGCTGCGCCAAGCGTGAAGGCATCGGTGAGGTCGGCTTCAAGATCGACGTAGCCGGCATAGCTGCGCCGCGAACTCAACCCGGCATTGCTGGGACCGAAACCGACCGTGCCGTTGGAGCCAACCGAGCTGACGACCACGAAGGTTGAAGCGTCGGGCCGTTCCACCACTTGGCGGGCGAAAGGGCCGGCGTCCCAGGATGCGCGATCCCCGAGCCCTACCTCATAAGCCTCCCGACGATACTCCGCGCCCCAAGCTATGTTGAGCGGACTGGCGAGGCCTACTTCCAAGGGATAGCTGAAGTCGGCGTTGAAGTTGGTTTCGCTCTGCTTGAGCTGGCCGACGTAGAAACTGGTCGGTGTTTCCGGCCCGAACGACGGGTTCACCGTGTTGTCGAGGAAGTAGCGCAGCTGGTTTTGCCCGTAGGTGGCGGAAAAGTCGTAGCTGAGATCGCCCGTCTCGCCGCGGTAGCCGACGGTGCCGGCAAGGTCGTCGATCCTGCCGGAGAAGATCGGCGTGAAGCCGTTGGGGAACAGCTGGGTGAAGTTGAAGGTGCGGCCGTTTGCGTCGCGGTTGCCGTTGGGGAGCTGGTCCAGATAGTAGGTGACGCCAAACAGCGCGGTCCGGGCGAAATTGGCCGTGCTGAAGGGCTGGCGGTAGTTGAAGTTCTCGCGACCGCTTCCATGGCCATAGTTGCCGAAGAAGTAGACCTCGCTGTCACCGAGCCCGAACGCACCGTTCACGAATAGGCGGCCGGCTTCCATTTCGGTCTTGCCCCAGTGCTGAACCGGGTCGGGAATGGTGAGGTCCGGCCGTTCCTGACTCAGCTGCAGCGCGCCAGGGCGCTGGGTGCCGCGGCTGGTCGGGCCGCTGTTCACGTATTCGGCGCTGATGTTGACAAAGCCATTGTCGCCCAAGGCGATCCCCTGGTTGACCGCGATCTGGTAATCCCTGCCGTCGCCTTCGTAATATTGGCCGTAGCGCGCCAGGCCCGTAAAGCCGGAGTCGCCTTCCTTGAGTGCGATGTTGATCACTCCCGCGATCGCATCAGACCCGTACTGCGCCGAAGCACCATCGCGGAGAACTTCGACCCGATCGATAGCAATGGCGGGAATCTGCGAGAGGTCCACCGCCTGGCTGAGGAGCGAAAGCGCGCTGACGTCGATATTCACCAGGGCCGAGCGGTGTCGGCGCTTGCTGTTCACGAGAACGAGTGTCTGGTCCGGCGGAAGGCCGCGAAGGTTGGGCGGGCGGACGAACGACGAACCAGTCGAAATCGCGGCTTGAGGCACGCTGAAAGACGGGATGACCGCCTGAAAGAGGGCGTTAGTGTCCGACGTCCCCTGTCGTGTCAGGTCCTCGGAGGTGAAGACGTCGATGGGCACGCTTGACTGGGTGACTGTCCGGTTCGCCCGTCGCGTCCCCGTCACGATGATGGTTTCGCTGGTGTCGTCCGAAGCGTCGTCAATCGCTGAGACTTGCCCTTCCTGTGCCAATGCTGGATTATACATTAATGCTATGACTAATGCAGTCGAACCAAGCATACCCTTTACGATCTTTGCCATTTATTTCCTCTCAGGTTATCGTTCTCATTCCCCTGATGCGGGTTATGGCAGCCGAAGCGGCGTTAAATTTCGAAATCTGCCGGGCGATCGACGTGATTTTGCTCATCTGCCCGCTCGTCGAGCATTTTGTGTCATTACGAGCGCCGTAAGGTTGGAGCGGCGCACACGATGAGGGTGCGCAGGGCCCTAGGCTGCGGGTGAGCACCACGCCGCTCGGGCGGCGGCGTCTCATGGTGCGCTGTCGGATATTGGTGATCTGATGTCACCATAATCCGTCAGTCCATATCGATAGTCCGAGGCCTATCCTTTCGGTAATGTCACCGACGAGTCAAACCTACAGGGTCCCGATCATGCAATTCGATGCCATCCGCCTCGATTTCCGCTCCGATACGGTCACCCGCCCCACCCCGCAAATGCGCGCGGCGATGGCGGCCGCCGAGGTGGGCGACGACGTGCTGGGCGATGATTTCACCGTCAAGGCGCTCGAGGCGCGAGTCGCCGCAATGTTTGGCAAGGAAGTGGGGCTCCTGCTTCCAACCGGTACCATGGCCAATCTCGCTGCGATCATGAGCCATTGCCAGCGCGGCGAGGAATATCTCTGTGCAAGCGGAGCGCATACCTATCTATGGGAAGCCGGAGGCGCTGCCGTGCTCGGCTCGGTCCAGCCGCAGCCTTTGCCGGTCCGAGCCGACGGCACGATCCCCATCGAGGAGCTCCACGCCGCGGTTAAGGCCGACGATCCGCATTTTGCCATCACGCGTCTGGTCACCATCGAGAACACATTCGCCGGGCGGGTACTGCCGCGAGAGCATCTGGCCGAGGTCGTTGAGTTTGCGCAGGAGCGGAAGCTCGCCACCCATCTTGACGGTGCGCGACTGTTCAACGCGGCCACGGCGCTCGGCGTCGATGTCGGCAGCCTGGCAGAGGGCTTCGATAGCGTGTCGCTGTGCCTTTCAAAGGGCCTCGGGGCGCCGCTCGGATCAGTGCTGGTCGGGGATGCCCTGTTGATCGCCCGCGCGCGTCGGTGGCGCAAGATGCTCGGCGGCGGAATGCGGCAAGCGGGAATCGTGGCAGCGGCCGGCCTGCATGCGCTCGACCATCATGTCGACCGTCTGGTCGAGGATCACGCCAACGCTCAGGCCCTCGCGGACGGATTCTCCGGAATTGAGGGGCTGTCGGTGACACCGCCGCAGTCCAATGTGGTGTTCGTCGATCTCGCGCCCGAGCTCGCGAACCGGCTATCCGCAGCGCTGCATGAGCTCGGCATCGCGGCGAGTTTTTGGCCAGGTGGACGAATGCGCTGGGTTACCCATCTCGACGTCGACCGTGTCGCCGTTGACGAGGCAATCGCAGCGGTGCGCGGGATCATCGAAGGTCGGAGATGAAAGACGCACCAACGGTCGAATAATCGCTAGGGTCAGCGGATACGCAGATTCCTGGAAAAACCGAGCGATATCGAGTTCGATTGCCTCCGCATCGGCCACGCGAACGGTCGTCACCTAGCCCCTCAAGCGTGGGTGACGAGCGGCACGGAATGTCACGTCTGCACGGAAAGCCGATAGTGAATCTCTTCAATCGGTGCCAAATTCGGTGCCGAACTCCCCCTCTCCTCTAGCAGAAACCAATCGCTCGGACGGAATTTCGTCGTCCGTGGAACTGTTGATTGGGACCTAGCCATGTCGTCCGGCTTCTACGCGCGAATTGTGAGCGAACTGCAGGATCTGGAGCAGGCGGGCTTGCTGAAGCCGGACCGCGTCCTGTGTTCCGCTCAGGGCGGCGTCGTGCAAATCGGTGACAGGCCGGTCTTGAACCTCTCGGCCAACAACTACCTCGGGCTGGCCGCCGATCCGCGCGTGATTGATGCAGCCATCCAGGCGACGCGCGCCTGGGGCGCGGGAGTCGCTTCGGCGCGCTTCATCTGCGGAACCCAAACGATCCACAAGGACCTGGAGGGGGAGATCGCCGACTACCTCGGCTTCGAGGATGCGGTGCTTTTCGCTGCAGCCTTTGATGCGAACGGCGGCGTGTTCGAACCGCTGCTCGGGCCCGAAGACGCGATTGTCTCCGATAGCCTCAATCATGCCTCGATCATCGACGGCGTCCGCTTGTCGAAGGCGCGGCGATATCGCTACGCCACCAACGACATGGACGACCTGGAACGGTCGCTTCGGCAGGCCCGTGCCGACGGCGCACGAACGATCCTTATCGCGACCGACGGCGTGTTCTCGATGGACGGAACTATCGCGCAGCTCGACACAATCGTGCAGTTGGCCGAGCGATACGAGGCACTTACCCTCGTCGACGATTGTCATGCCACCGGCTTCGTCGGCGTCCGGGGCCAGGGGACCGCGTCGAAATGCGGTGTCGCGGGGCGGATCGACATCGTCACCGGAACCCTAGGCAAAGCCCTGGGCGGCGCCATGGGCGGATTCGTTGCCGCCAGGAAACCGGTCGTCGACCTTCTGCGGCAGCGGGCTCGGCCCTATCTGTTTTCCAATTCGCTGACCCCCGCGGTGTGCGGGGCGAGCCTCGCGGCCATAGCGATCGCGCGTTCGCCAGAGGGCGATCAGCGGCGCCGGCAAATTGAGGCAAACGCCAGGGAGTTCCGCGTCCGGTTGACCGAGGCGGGGTTCGAGCTCCTCCCGGGGGATCATCCGATCATCCCGCTCATGCTCTACGAGGCGCCGCTCGCGCAGAGGATGGCGACCGGACTGCTCGATGCCGGCGTGCTCACGACCGGCTTCTCATATCCGGTCGTGCCGAAAGGAAAGGCGCGGATCCGAATGCAGATGTCGGCAGCTCTCTCCGCCGACCAGGTCCATCAGGCCGCCGACATCGTCATCGCCGTCGGCAAGAAGTTAGAGATCGTGTGATGCAGATACTTATGGAGGCTCGCGAAACCTCGGCCGTGGCCACGACCATGCGAGCGCTTGCGAAATCCGAGCCGCGCGAGGGAATTTGGCAAATCGATGCGCCCATTCCCCAGCCCGGCGCGGAGGACGTTGTCATCCGGGTCCGAAAGACGGCGATCTGCGGAACCGACATCCACATCTACAACTGGGACGAGTGGGCGGCGCGCACGGTTCCAGTGCCGATGATCGTGGGCCACGAATTCTCAGGCGAGATCGTCGAGATCGGCTCGGCCGTCACGCGCCCGCTGAGGATTGGCCAGCGCGTTTCGGCAGAGGGCCACATTATCAATATGAACAGCTCCGCTGCTCGCATGGGCCGGTTTCATCTCGATCCCGGCACGGTCGGGGTGGGCGTCAATCGCCAAGGCGCGTTCGCGGAATACGTCTGCGTTCCCGCATTCAATGTGGTCGAACTGCCCGACGATCTTGGCGACGAGATTGGGGCGCTGCTCGACCCTTTCGGCAACGCGGTGCACACTGCCCAGCAGTTCGACCTGATGGGCGAGAACGTGCTGGTGACGGGCGCGGGCCCGATCGGCATCATGGCGGCGGCTGTCGCTCGGCGCGCCGGTGCCCGTTCGGTCGTGATCACCGACGTCAATTCGTTCAGGCTCGACCTCGTCACACGGATTGCCGACGTGCGCCCGGTGAACGTCGCGCAGGAGGACTTGAGGGACGTCATGGCCGAAGAGGGGATAGCCGAAGGCTTCGATGTGGCGCTCGAAATGTCCGGTTCGGAGCCGGCGATCCGACAAGCGGTCGACGCGCTGGCTATGGGCGGCAAGCTGGCCATGCTGGGCATTCCCGGCCGGCCGATGGAGGTTGCCTGGGGAGAAATCATCCTCAAGGCTCTCACCATTCGGGGAGTTTACGGGCGGGAGATGTTCGGCACCTGGCGGAAGATGCTCGGCCTCATCCACAGCGGCCTGGATGTGACGGCGCTCATCACTCACCGGCTGCCCGCGCGCGAGTACCAAGCGGGTTTCGATGCCATGCGCTCGGGTCAGTCGGGTAAGGTGGTCTTGAGCTGGTGAGAAGCCCCGGAGGTACAGGGCATGGGGCGTGCGGAGCCGAAAATCGGATTTCAGGCGTCAGGCGGCCGCCGTGGATTTTCGGCCCCCGCAAGGGTAGGATGGCGGCCGGGGGAACTCGTCGGCGGCGCGGGTCGGCGCGCACGGGCAGAACGGGAGACCAACGCAATGCCGAATGGCTTGTTTACCTCAGCCGCGGGTCGGCGTCCGTGAAGCTCGACCGCATCGACATAAACATCCTGTCCGAGCTGCAGAAGAACGGCCGCCTCACCAACCTGGAGCTGGCCGACCGGGTGAATCTGTCGGCAAGCCCCTGCCTTGCTCGAATGAAGAAACTACACACGGCGGGTCTTATAACGGGATACTCGGCCCACCTCGATCTCACCCAGCTGACCGACGTGCTGACGGTGTTTACCGAAGTCACGCTCGCGCGGCACCGCACAGATGACTTCGCGCGCTTCGTTGCCGCGGTCGAGGAAATCGACCAGGTCGTGGAGTGCCATCTGGTTTCCAGCGGCTACGACTATCTGGTCAAGTTCAACACCTGCGGCATTGCCCAGTATCAGGAGCTGATCGAGAATCTGCTGGAACTCGAGCTCGGTATTACCAAGTATTTCAGCTACATAGTTTTCAAGACACCGGTCAAACCGCGGCAGGTTCCGGTCTCTGCCATGCTCCGGTCACTCTGATGATTCGAGATCGAAGCCTCGGCTCGGGCGGTACGACGCCAGCAACGAAAGCGCACCCTGTTTGATGGATTTTGGACCATGATAGGCGGTCTTTGAGATGCCCAGCGACACATTCCTTCTGGACACTATCACGGTGACGGTCCGCGACCTGGACAGCGTCGACACATGTCTGCTGCTGGCGCTGTCGGTCAATGTCGGCTGGTCGCATCGGGCGGAAGATTGGGAATTCATGCGCGAAGTGGGCCAAGGCCTCGTCGTTTCGGACGAGGCCGGGCGCGTGCACGGATCCGCGATGTGGTTTCCCTATGGCGACGACTTCGCCACCATCGGCTTGGTGATCACGACCTCGCGACTGCAATCCCATGGCGGCGCGCAGTGGTTGATGCGTCATGTCATGGCACGATTGCAGGGCCGGGTGCTGGGCCTGCACTCAACGGATCAGTCGCACCGCCTCTTCCTCTCCCTGGGTTTCGTCGACGAAGGAATGGTCTATCTACGTCAGGGCCGCGCCGGCACACCTCCGGATGTGGCTTGCGCTCCAGACGCGGAGATACGGGCGCTGTGTGCTGCGGATTGGGCTGGAATCCGGGCGCTTGACCGAGCGGCAACGCAATCCGATCGTCATGGCTTGATCGATGCGCTCGCTGCGCGCTCGACCGGAGTTGTCCTCACGCGGCATGACAAGCTCGAAGCATGCGCCCTTGTCCGGCCGTTCGGGCGAGGATCAGTGATCGGCCCGGTTTTTGCCGCCAGTGAGGAGGACGCGCTGAGGGTGATCCGCCCCTTGATCGTCGAACACGAGAATCGGTTCCTTCGCATCGACGTCGATCAAGCAGAGGGTTCGCTCTGCGACTTTCTCGAGCAAAGCGGTCTGCCGGTGCGCGAACAGGTCACGAGAATGTCGCTCGGTCGGCCTTGGCCGTTCTCGATCGGAGGCGCTGTCTCGCAGTTCGCCTTGGCCTCCCAAGCGACGGGGTAGACGAAGCCGGCTGGGAATCGAGGCTGTCGGCGGCGCGCTGCAGTGTTCCAAACCAGCCGCGCGTGCCCCGAATATTGTTCAAAACAGGCGTCGCATTCAGTCGAATCTATTGCTCCGCGGGTGGCAGATACGCGGGCAGAGTGCTTTTGCGCACTCCATTTCACTGTCGAGGACCCAGCCCCAAATGTCCCCCGTAGTCGAGCGGATTCCGAGTGACGAAAAGCTGCCTTCCGCCGCCGATGTGGTGATCGTAGGCGGCGGTATCGTGGGCTCCGCGGCGGCCTATTACCTGGCCCGGCGAAGCCTTTCGGTGGTGCTGATCGAGAAGGGCCACGTGGGCTGCGAGCAGTCGAGCCGCAACTGGGGCTGGTGTCGCCAGCAGAACCGTGACCGGCGGGAAATGCCGTTGTCGGGGCTGTCGATGCGGTTGTGGAACACGCTCGCGCAGGAGATCGGCCGCGACCTGGGCTTCCGGCGAACCGGCCTGGTCTATGCCACCGACGACGCAGCCACGCTGGCTAACTGGGAAGCCTGGCGGCCAATCGCCGAGGAGTTCGGCGTCGACACGCGCATGCTGACCGCGGCGGAGGCGGCCGAGCGCATCCCTCAGACGCGCCGCACCTGGCTCGGCGGGCTGCATTCGGTCAGTGACGGAAAGGCCGAGCCCGCGCTCGCCGCCCCAGCGCTCGCGGAAGGAGCGCGGGCGCTGGGCGCCACGATCCATCAGCAGTGCGCGGCGTACGGCCTGGAGGTGGCCAATGGCCGGGTCGTCGGTGTGCATACCGAGAAGGGGTACATCAGGGCCGATGCCGTTCTATGCGCGGCGGGCGCTTGGGCCTCGCGCTTCGTGAGGCCGCTCGGGGTCAACTTCCCCCAGTCAAGCGTGCGACAGACGGTCGTGCGCACGAAACCGACTGCAAACGTGGGCGAGGTGCTTTACACGCCTGATTTCGCGATCACCCGCCGGCTGGATGGCAGCTACACACTCGCGATAAGCGGCAGGGCCAAACTGGAGATCACGCCGCATGGCATCCGCTACGCTCGCGAGTTCATGCCCCAGTTCATCAAGCGGTTGAAATCGGTCAAGGTCGGTATCGGCAAATCGTTCCTCTCCGGGCCGGATTCGCTTTCGGCATTGCGCGCCAAGGATCCCGAGATCTTCGTGCGAAATCGGGTACTCGATCCCGATCCGCTGGACTGGCTCGTCCGCCGGGTGATCGAGAACGTTCGTACCACCTTCCCCGAACTCGCCCAGGTCGAGGTCGACAGCGCATGGGGCGCGTTCGTCGACTGCACGCCGGACGCCGTGCCGGTGATCTCACCAATCGACCAGGTCGATGGCCTGGTCCTGGCGGCAGGTTGTTCGGGCCACGGGTTCGGCCTGGGCCCAGCGGTTGGACACCTGGCGGCGGAGCTTTGCGTTAACGACACCCCCAGCGTCGATCCCACCCCTTTCCGCCTGTCGCGGCTGGTTGACGGCTCCAAGCTGGTTATCGGCCCGATCTGATGCAGTACATCTCCACCCGCGGCAGCGCTCCGGCGCTCGATTTCGAAGGCGTGACGCTGGCCGGGCTGGCGTCGGACGGCGGGCTCTATCTGCCGAGTGTCTGGCCGCGCTTCGCCGAAAGCGAGATCGCGGCCCTGGCGGGCCTGCCTTATCCGGAGCTGGCGGTCCGGGTCA
>CBHCZH010000089.1:0-14167 GCA_965977975.1 uncultured bacterium | reverse complement strand
GAACGCGGCCATGGTCGAGCGCATGAACTCGTCTTCGTCGATACCGATCGCGTCGTTGAACTTCTTGATTTCGGGAAACGTTGCCTCGCCGACCCCGACGATTCCGATCTCTTCGGATTCAACGAGCCGTACCCGGCAGCGGCTCGGCGGGATAAGCGACGCGAGCGCGGATGCCGCCATCCATCCAGCGGTGCCGCCGCCGAGGATGACGATGTCGAGGGGTTCGCTCACGCCACAAGCTCCGTTTGCATGCCCGGATTGGCTGCATCGCCGCACGACACTCACAAGAAAGGGCGGCGCCCGCAAGAGCGCCGCCCATCCTTTGCGCGAAATCCGCCTTACATCTTCCAGCGGATGCCGAAGGTGAAGCGCCGGTCCTGCCTGAACCAGGAGTTGTTCGCCAGGATGATTTTTCCCTCCGGGCTATCCAGATCGCTCATCTGCTCCAGGGTCCGGGTTTTCGTGCTCAGCAGATTGCTGCCTTCGAGGCTGAACTCGAGATTCGGACTGACGCTGTACCTGATCGAGCCGTCGAGATAGCCGGATGCCGCGTTCCAAACCGGATTTTGGTTGCAGCACGGCGTGGCCGTAATCAGATATTTCGACCGCCAGTTATAGGCCAACCGAGCGGAAATCGGGAAGCCTTGCTTCTCATAAAGACCGACCAGGTTGAAGTTGTATTTGGACAGACCTTCCAGCGTACCCGGATTTAGGGGCGGGGTGGAACTCGGAGACGCGTTCCCGAAGAAGGTGTTCAAACTTGCGTTCGGTATGCCCTTATTCTTGATATAGGTGAAGTTCGTCTGGATGCCGAAGCCGTCCAAGGGACCGGGCAGGAAGTCGAGGAAGCGGCTGTACGCGACCTCGAAACCCTGGATCTTCGCTCCCTCGCCGTTGGCGGGGCCAGAGACCTGAACGGTCCTCGTCGCGCCGTTGTTGGTGACGTCCGTTTCGAACGAGCCCCCTTGAATGTAGTTCTGGAAGGACTTGTGGAACACAGCCAGGCTGAACAGCCCCGCATTGGCGAAATAGTGTTCGAGCGACACGTCGAACTGCCAAGCGGTCGCCGGCCTTAGCTGCGGGTTTGTTGCACTGGCCTGGTACGTAGGCTCCACTCCGATGATGTTGCCTTGGGCGTCCGTGACCCAACCCTCGTCAGTCGGATCGCTGCTCGGCAGAACCTGACTGATGCTCATAAATGCCTTGAGCAGCCCCATGTCTGGCCGCGACATGGCCCTGGAGGCCGCAAAGCGCAGCACCCAGCTCGGCGAGAGGTCAAACCTCAGGTTAAAGCTCGGAAGCAAGTGGTTAAAGCTGCTCCTGGACGTCATCGGGACAGCCGATCCCGAACCGCTGGCAAATGCTACATCGTCCGGAGAGAGATAGCAGATCGGGCTGTAGGGAACCTGTGCAGGCTGGCCCGGCGGTTGCGGCGGCGGCGGCGTGGCATTGCCGGTGAGTCCGCCCGGCACCAACGGCGTGGGCGGGCAGGCCGTCGCCGGATTGACCGAGATCGTCGGATAGACCAGGAAACCGTTGCTCTTGTCCACGGTGTGGATGAACCGCAGGCCGAAGTTACCGCTGACCTTCACGCCGCCAAGCATCATATTGTCGTTGCCGCCGAACTTGGCCATCACATAGGCGGCTTGGGTTGCCTCGGAGATATCCGCAATTTCGTGGGCGGCGAAGCAGCTGTCCGGAAGAACGTCCGTAGCTCCGAAGTAGCCAGGCGGCGTGTTTCCGTTCGTGACAGCGTCGTAACGATCGCAATGCGGCAAGTAAGTGCCGACTCCGATCCTGTTGGCAGAAAAAAGATCCATGCCGCGATCGTTCATGAAGTCGAACGGCAGGAACGGGAAATTGCCGAGCGTGCCCCCGAAATAGGACCCCCCGAACTCATCAACGGCAAAGGCACCCGCCGGATACCCGTTGAAAACAACCGAAGGATCCGTGGCACAGGTGCCGGGCTGCGAGTCCAGATTGAAATAAAGGTACTGGCACCCATTGGTCCAGGTGTTCGAAATGCTGTTCCAGTTATAGTCGCTGTTTCGCACTATCTGATCGCGGTCGGAGTAGCGGGCACCAAACCGGAGGGTGTCGATCCAGCTCGACTCGGGCAGGTCCCATTCGCCGTCCGCACGCAATGCCCACTCTTCACCCTCGCTGTCCTGGATCTGATCGGCAATGTTGTTGACGTGCCAATTGTTCAGATTCTCATACCCGCCCGGCGACAGGGACATATTCGACGGCGCATTCAACGCCACAATGCGCGGACGCGAGCCGAGTCCGCTTAGCGTCGGATTGGTGAACGAGGAAAGTCCGACGCCAGCATCATAGAAGCTGGTTTCCGAATCGACATATTGCGCGTCGAAATTGAAACGCAGACGGTCCGTCGCCTCAAACTTGAGGTTGAACCCGGCTTCCTGCGTCATGCTTCTGCTTTGCTGAATCCGGGTGTTCGCGTTCAGAGTGTCGCCATGAACATCGTACCCTGCCGGACAATAGGCCGCAGGCTGGCCGCCCCAACTATAGCAACTGTGAATCATTGCCTCGCCGAGCTCGTTCATGCCCATTCTGGCGTCATTCTGATCGCCCCACCAGCCGCCGTTCTGAGCGAACGTGCCGCCACTGACGAAGCCGTTGTCGAAGGTGAAATCGGGCGCGCCGGCGCCCGCGACGGGAATGCCCGTATCGCCGGGCTCGAAGCGATGATTCGGTTCATTTCCTGGGACACCGAATAGCCCGACGCCGACGCCGCGCTCTTCCATCGAATTCTTGTAAAGCGACCGGATGTATTGCGCCGTCGCCAGCCATCTCTGGTCGTTGCTCCGCCACTGCCCGGCGGCAGCGATGCCGGTCCGCTTGCGGTCGAACCGGTCGTCCAGATAGCTAAGGCTCGTCGGCATCATCACGGTGCCGGGGCCGAACGGGCTTTCGGCATTATCGCTTCCCGGGATCATCCCCCCGGTGAAGACACCAATCCGGTAGGACTGCAGACCCTGAGAGCCGGTCTTGAGCCGCGAATAGGCAACATGGCCCATCAGGCCGACCTCGCCGATGCCCGTGTCCCAGCGGTTGCTGTAAAAGGCATTGGCGTCAGGCGTGAACTTCTGGGCGATATCGCCCCAGTTGGCCTTGACCCCGACCTGGATGAGTTGGCCGTCCGCATCGAACGGGACGCGCGTGCGCAGGTTGACCGAGCCCGCGATCCCGCCCTCGATCAGGTCGGCCGTCTGGTTCTTGTAGATGTCGACTCCGCCGAGAAGCTCGGCCGGAACGTCGCCCCAAGAGAGCGCACGGCCACCATTCGCGGAGAACGTGTCGCGTCCGTTGAATTCGTTGCGCACCTGCGGGAGGCCGCGCACGAGAACGCCCGACGGTTCGGTCGTGAAGTGGGCGGGATCGGTGGGGATGGAGAACCGGGTGACGCTAACCCCCGGGACGCGCTGCAGCGCCTCGGCGACGGACTTGTCCGGAAAGGCGCCAATGTCAGTCGCGGAGATCGAGTCCATCACCGTATCGGCGTTCCGCTTGCGGGCGCGCGCTGATTGCAACGCGGCGCGCATACCGGTCACGACGATCGTGGTATCGTCCGCTTCCGTTTCCGTCGTTTCCTGCGCGGCGGGCTCTTCGGTTTCGTCCTGCGCCCAGGCGGTGCCGGTAGTACAAAGCGCCATCAGTGCGAGCGATGACACCCCCGCCCGAAGAATGGTGCCCTTACGATTCGCGTCGACGCTTACTGGAAAAATCGCCATTCAAACCCCCAGGTTAATCCCGCTGCCGCCGAGTCGGCTGAGCATAGGCCGACCTCTCGCGGGCCGGCTTCCGACCGGTCTATTAATATTATTAATATGCAGTGGCAAGGGGGTGGCGCGAATTTTTATCCGATAAATCGCGCCCGACGGGTTGAGGCCGCGCCTCGCGGATCTAGGGGCGCTGCTCGATGACCCGGTTCAGGCCGATGTCGATCGTCTCCTGCATTCGACGCGATGCGTTCCCGGCGTCCCGTGCCTCGATGGCATCTGCGACGCGGACGTGCTGCTTGACGCTCTCGGCCATAATTGCGGCATCCGTCGGCGTGCTTAGGCTCAGGTAAGCGCCGAGGGCTGTTTCGACCACCGCGGTAAAGGAACGAAACAGCGGATTGCCCGACGCCGCGGCCACGGCGATGTGAAACTCCAAGTCCGCGGCCGAAAACGCGCGCTGATCGATGCCCGCGCTCGCCATGGCCGTGAGCGCTTTGCGCATTGCGACGATGTCATCATCGGAGCGATGCTCGGCGGCGGCGGCGGCGGCGGCCGGTTCCACGGCGCGACGGAGCTGTCCCAGGTGGACGAACAACTGGCGATCCAGGCCGAGCCGGACTCGCCAGGCGAGGACATCCGGATCGAACCAGTTCCAGTATTCCGGAGCCAGCACGTGCGTCCCCACCCGGCTCTTAGCCGCTACCAGACCTTTGGCGACGAGCGTTTTGGTGACCTCGCGCATGAGGACGCGCGACGCGCCGAAGCGCTCCTGCAGCTCTTCCGCGGTCGGAATCCGGCTGCCCGGCGGCCGGCTGCCCGACAGAATCTCCGACCCAAGAATCGCGACGATCTCGTCATGGCCGGCAGACCGCGCACCGCGTATCGTACGAGGCATATCCACTATCAGAACTCGCTTCCGTGATAGATCGGCCAATCTTGGGCTACCGTCCTCAGCCCTATCTCCCACCCTACGGGCCACGTATGATAGCGTAAACATTAGCGGGTTGGCTACAGACACAGTCAATCACCTGGCGACTCAAGGTGGACACCTCAAAAAAGGGCGGAGCCCTTCCACTGGAGGGGCTCCGCCAGGGAGGAAGTCCGGCCTCAAGGATCAATCGAATTCGGTCTCCCCTTCTGCGTTGACCTGATTGCGATCGTTCTCCGAGCATTGGAACTCGATCAGGGTGCCTTCGCGATCGCGCCGGTAGGTGACCGTGAGCTGGAAAGGCTCAGCCAGCGCGTGCGTGTCTTCCATGCGCAGCTCGTTGACGAGCACGTCGGGATTGTCGTCGCTCAGGCCGATCCGCTCGATCACCTTGAACTCGGGCGAATGGAGCGCGCCGGCAGCGAATTCGAGATCGTCCAAGATCGCGACCGTTTCGATCACCAGCGTATCGCCCTCCCACCGGCCGATCGAATGGCCCATAAAGGTGGGGTCAGGATCCTCGGGATGCCCGCGTCCGTCGGTCCAGATCGTGCGGGTTTGCATCCAGGCCTCCTGATTGATGGTGACCCGGCCCGGCGTGAACAGGAACTCATAAGGATACTGGGCCAGCTGCATGATCCGCGGCATGCCGGGGGGCGAGCAGTTCGAGCGATTGCGGCGAACCACGCCCGCATTGGCGGCGGCTTCGCCGCGCCACCGCTCGAGCCGGTCCTGGTAGTCCCCTTTAAGGTGGGGCGCAGGGGCCGCCTCGCCGCGTGCCCGCCGGTTGAGGAACCATATGCCGCCCCAATCCGGCAAGGCATCGAGGGCCTCGTACTGACCGCGAGGAAAGGCGGCACCCTCGCCGGCGACGGAGGCCTCCACCGCATCCTGCGCCGTGGCCGCACTCGACGCGAGCAGCAGCAACAGCCAGGCGCCTCTTGCCAGCGAACGCATCACTCGACGTTGCCGAGCGTGGACCCGTTAGCGAGGACGATACCTGCATAGGCACCTCCGCGAGCGCCGCTGCGGAGCGGATGAACGTGGATCTTCACCCGATCGCCGGGCTTAAGCGAGGTACGCCTCCATCCCGACTGGACGAGGTTGTTGGGGCTGGTCATCTCGATCGCCCAGCGTTCGGTTCGGCCCCCGGCAGCTGCATCGGCTTCGATGAAGGCATGCGGGTTCTGCCACTTGAAGCGCACGACCGTGGCATCGAGCACGACTTTCCTGGTCATGTCGAACATCGAATAGCTGTGATGCGCGGCGGCAGGGACAGCGGCGGCGACCAGCGCCGGGACCAGCAACGATAATCGAAGGATCTTCATTTCAACCTCACGCGCGGGGAACGTTAACCGGAGTGCCGTCTTTCGGCAGGCCGGAATCGAGCACGGTTCCATCGGGTTTCCTCAAGTCGAGGAACAGGCCGCCGGGGTGTCCGTTACGCAGCGGCGCAATGCGTACCGTGATCGGCTCGCCGGCCTTGAGCGAGCTGCGCCGCCAGCCCTGACGGGTCAGGTTGTTGGGACTGTTGAGTTCGATCGACCAGCGCTGGGTGCGGCCTCGGTTGACGACATCGAGCTCGATGAAGGCGTGCGGGTTGGTCCACTGAAACTGCTTCACCGTGCCTTCGAGCGTCATGACCTTTCGCTGGTCGAACATCGCGAAGCTGTGGTGAGCCACCGCTGGAACGGCCGCAGCGCAAAGTGCCGCAATGCCGCCGCACCATAGGGCGGAACGAGGTGTCTTACTCATCGCCGGCAGCTCCTTCGTTAGCGGCCTCGCCTCGTTCGGCTGCCCGGGCGCTCCCTCGATCGGTGCCGGGCAGGTTGTCATTGTAGGCGAGGATGCAGTTCGATTCGTTGATGTCGGTGAAGTCCTGGCGGCTGAAGCGTTTGGTCGATCGCCATTCGCCCGGCCAGTTCTGAGGATCGGTCATGATGTACTCGATCTCCATAACCGTGCCCGGCTCGAGCAGCCGGATACGTTCGACGATCTCGAACTCTTCCGAGATGGGGATGCCTCGGTCGATCCAGTGATTGTCGGTCTCGAAATACTTGGTGTGCACGACCAGGGTATCGCCATCCCAGCGGCCGACCGATTCGCCGTTGTAGCTCGGCACCACCAGATCGGGATCGCTGTGGCCGCGGCCGTCGAGGAAGATCGTGCGGACGGAGTTGTTGAAGCCGCTGATCATGAAGATCGCCGTCGGGAGCTGGATGAAATTGTGCGGCCAGACCCGGGTCATGATCATCGGCATGCCTGGCGGAAAGCACTGGCCGATGCTGTCGCGATAGGTCTCGTTGCGCGCGGCGTGAAGCGGCGCCTCGCGAAGCGCCTCCTGCCCGCCTTCGAAGAACTCGGGGTAAGGCGGCCCGAACAAGAATTTGTTGAAGCCTTGCGAGAGGTCGACGAACCACGTCCCGGTCAGGTCGAACGGCGGCGCCGGCCGCGGCTTGCGGAGGTTGTCAGGCGCGAGAACCCCCAGATAGCCTGGATGCTTGGGGACCATCCGGTCGAGGCGCTCGGGACTGAGCGGCTGCGAGCGGTCGCTTTCCTGCGCCCCGGCGGACATCGGAGAGAAGCACAGGGCGATCGCCGGAAACGCTCCCTTGATCCACTGCGAACCGGCCAACGTGCCGCCCTCCGCTTCAGAAGTCGTACTGCACGGTGACGCCGAACTCGCGCGGGCGACCGCGGATTTCGGATAACGCGCTGCGCGGAGGGGCGGCCAACGGCCCCATGCCGGATGGCGAGTCCCAGAAGCCGCCGCCGAACCGTTGGGCGTAGGTCGCGTATGTGTTGTCGAGCAGATTGTTCGCGAACACGGTCATCGTGACCGGCGCGTCATCGAACTCCAGCCGGATGCGCGCATTGACCAAGCCGTAGGACGGTAGCGTGTATGCGGAATCCGTTCCCTCCGTCGGGTGCGTCGCTTGTTCTCCGACATAAGCATAGTTCGCGTTCAGCGTGACCTCACCGAACGAGGGGAACAGCGACCAGCTGGCGCCGACGTTGAACGTCGGCGAAGGAATGTCGGGAAACAGATTGACGGTACCTTCCGGCGCATTCTTCAGCGTCGGATCGGTAAGCGCGAAGCTGCCGTCGATGACGAAGTTGCGGGTGACCGCGAGCTGCCCGTCGACTTCGAAGCCCTTGAGCTTGACGTCACCCTGGTTCGTGACCTGGATCAGGAAGCCGACCGGGCATTGCGGGCTGCCGGGCAGGATATCGGGAAGCCGAGGCGGACCGCAAGTCACTTGCGCCGCGGCCTGACGATTGGTGTAATCCATGATGAACGCGGTCGGGTTGAGCCGCAGGCGGCCGTCGAACAGCTCCAGCCTCAGACCTGCCTCGTAATTGATTACCTTCTCATTCGGGATCGGCTCGATGAGCGCGCTTTGGGTTGCGCCGGGGATCCCGCTGACGATCGCGTAGCTGAAAGAACCCGCCTTGTAGGCTTTCGAGATCGTGGCGTAGGCCATGATGTCGTCGGTGAAGTGGTAGTCGACGGTCCCGCGGTAATCGAGCGCGCTAAAGCTCGCGTCGCTTTGCACCGTCGTCGAGGTGGTTCCGGGCGCCGGCGTGAAATCGGTCGCCGGGAAGCGGGTCTGGCTATAGTCCTTCTTGTCCCACGCATGGCGGAGCCCGCCAGTCAGGTTGAGCCCGTCGGTGACATGCCACGTGGCGCTGGCGAATACGCCAAACGAGTCGGAAACCTGTTCGGTGAAGGTGTCGGCCACTCGGAACAGGCCGGCATCGCCGTTGGGCGGGGTGCCGGGCCTCTGCGGAGTGAACGTGCTCGTTCCGCGGCGGGTGACGTTGAAGTTCGGCGCCGAGGAGTCCTCACGGAAATAGCTGCCCCCGGTGACCAGGTCGATCGCTCCGCCGAACAGCGCGGCGTTGAGCTGCAGTTCCTGATAGAACACCTGGGAGTCGACGTTCTCGGTCCGCGATTCAGTGCCGAGGACCTGGAAATCGGTATTGCCGCGGTGCTCGAGCTCGGAATAGCCGGTGATCGAGGTGATGGTAATGTCGTCGGTCAGATCGTACGCGAGATTGAAGTCGGCCTGCCAGAACTCGTCGTTGCTGAACTGATTGCAGGCCGCGTCGTAATCGGGGTGGAAATCGTCCATGAGGCACAAGTCCGACGCGCGGAAGGGATCCCCGGAGACGATGCGGGGATCGTTGTACGGTGCGAGCGGGGCCTGGCCGGCGGCCTTGAAGGCATCGTTGATCCAATCGGCATAGTTGCCCTGGATGACTCCCTCGATACCCGGCCGCATGTCGAACTCGGTCATCACGTAAGGCGTGCCGTTCGACTCGGAATCGTTGTAGAGGAAACCGAGCGTGGCGCGCAGGCGCGAGGACGGCTCGAACCGAGCTTGGATGCGGCCGATGATGTCGCGTTCGGCACCGAGTCTTTCGGTGCCGCGCCGCACGAACCCGTCCTGTTCGAGATAGGCTCCCTGGGCGCGAATCGCGAAGCCCTCGCCGACGGGAATATTGACCACTCCGACGAGATCGGTGCGGTCCATGTTGCCGACGGTACCGCGAACATAGCCTTCGAACGTGTCGCTGGGCTGCTTGCTGAAGATGCGGATCGCACCGCCGGTCGAATTGCGGCCGAACAACGTGCCCTGCGGACCGCGCAGCACCTCGATGCGATCGACGTCAAGCACGCGCAGCACCGCACCGCTGGTGCGCGGCATGTAAATGCCGTCGACATAAAGACCCACGCCGCGCTCGCCCGTGGTCCCGCCACCGCCGCCGATGCCGCGGATGACGAAATACGCAGAGTTGTTGCCTCCCCCTCGGGTGGGTGTGATGCTGAGGTTGGGCGTGAACTTCGAGAGATCCTCGAGATCCTCGATCCCCTTCGAAGTCGCAATCTCCTCGGTGATCGCGACTACCGAGAGCGGTGTGTCTTGCAGGTTGGTCGCCCGGCGTTCGGCTGTGACCACGATCGTCTCGCCGAAGCTGCCCTCGTCGTCCTCGGCCTGAGCGGCATCTTGCGCGTAAACCGGGACCGCAAGCGAGCACAGCGCGGCGCCGGCCAGCCACCGCGCATCACGGAGAAACCGGCCGTTCCGCCGCCCCGCAATCGATCCGAACGAGTCCTTCCAAGCTCCTGACTTGCTCATGGCCATCCCCTTCCCTGTTTTTTGCGAGGGGAGTTTTTATCGGGCCCGAAGTCAATTTCATTCTACATAATGGAGTAAGATTTCCAGTATATAGAATTGGAGAGCTTTAGCTGTGGGAGATGGCGGCCTGCTGGCTGAGGTCGGCCGCTGCGGCCTTCAGCGCGGCCGCTAGCTCGTCTTCGACGTCCTGAGAGAATCGCGAGGACAGCATGATGACGCCAAGGCTGCCGAGAATTTCGCCGTTGCCGTTGAACACCGGGGCCGCGATCCCGGCGAGGTCGAGTTGCGGCTCGCAGTAACGCGCGTAGCCCCGCTCCCGGATATCGCTCAACTCCGCCTCGATCTCGCCGCGTGCCGGCCTCGCGCCTCCGGTGAGCGGCCCCGTGTGCTCCGCTCGCAGCACCATCTCGATCTCGCTCGGCGGCATGAAAGCCAGCACCGCACGGCCCAGCGATCCCCACGGCAAGGCGACTTCGAGGCCCTTGTCGATATTGAAGCGCAAAGGTTTCGGCGTCAGGACCACTTCCGACACAACGGCCCGCCGTGCCGTGGGGCTGTAGGCGCACAGCACCGCAGTCTCGTGGAAGCCGTCGACGAGCTCCTGCAGCAGCGGCCTCGCGCTGCGTGCCAGATCGAACCGCGACACGAGCTGAGAGGCAATCCGGTGGAGCTCGCGTCCCGGTCGGTAGCTCTGCCCGCCGCCGCGCTCGACCAGGCCGGTCTTCTCCAGCGTCTTCAGCAGGCGATGGACCGAGCTGGTCGGCAGTTTGGCGCGCGCCGCGAATTCACCCAGTGAGAAGCTATGCGGTCCGGAGGCGATCAGCTTGATCAAGTGGATCAGCCGCTCTCCGGAGCCGCTCGGCGTTTGGTTCATGTCGGTTTTCCTCGGACGCGCGCGTCGTAACCCCCGCCCATCCTTGAGGTCAATCATTTTCCGATATTCGGAATTATCTGTCCGCTTTTTGGAATCCGTTTGACTTGCCGAAGCGGGATCATAGCGTAACGCCGCGTCGAGCCGTGATTTTCATGGAATGAGCGCGTGCACGGCCGCGCACGCCGGCGTTGCAGCGCGGCAACATCGGCAATCCCCCAATGCCGGATGTCTGGAGTTCATCACGATGGGTCATACGTCAGTGCTAGCCAAGCGGGCGGAAGCCGGAGCACCGATGGTGGCCGGACTGCCAATGCCGGAGTTCCGCCGCATCGCGGTCGAGCCGATCAGCGGCGCCTGCGGCTGCGAGATCTCCGGCGTGGACTTGCGCCATCCTCTCGACGAGGAAACGGTCGCCGAAATCAAGCGGGCCTTTGAGCATTTCCTTGTCATCGTGTTTCGCGACCAGGACCTCACTCCGGAACAGCACAAGGCGTTCTCGCGGCTATTCGGCGCGATTACGGAGCTACCGCAGGCCCCGATTTACGACGGCCACCGCGACATGCAGGAGGTCCGGCGCGAAGCCGACGAGCCGGAGAACGTCGTCCCTTCGTTCGAGCATTTCCATACCGACAGCCCGTTCCTGCTGCGGCCTCCGCTCTGCGTGGTGATGAGGGCGCTCGAGGTTCCGTGCTATGGCGGCGACACGGCTTTCTCGAACGCCTATCTGGTCTACGAGCACCTCTCGGACGGGCTGAAGGAGCTGCTCGACGGCCTCCAGGTCGTCTATTCGGGCAAGGACATCTGGTCGAAGAACGAGAA
The DNA here is from genome assembly GCA_965977975.1 of uncultured bacterium. Taxonomy (GTDB): domain Bacteria; phylum Pseudomonadota; class Alphaproteobacteria; order Sphingomonadales; family Sphingomonadaceae; genus Croceibacterium_A. Next base: position 2,656 of record CBHCZH010000089.1, on the reverse strand, counting down.
GCTTCCCCTCGAGAAGCGCCTGCGCCTGCGCGATAGCCACGACTTCACCGAGGACGAGCTCGAAAACATCCACCCGGCCGTCCGCGTCCATCCGGAGACGGGCAGGAAGGCGCTGTTCGCCACATCCGCGTACTTCAAGCGGTTCGTCGGCTGGAGCGAGGCGGAAAGCCGCGCATTGCTCGATTACTTGCAAAGCCTGGCCCAGCACCTTCATTATCATTGCCGAGTGAAGTGGCGGAAGGACACGGTGATCGTGTGGGACAATCGCTTCCTGCTTCATCGCGGGGTGCACGACTTCAAGTACGAGCGGCGGCACCTGATCAGGACCACCGTCGTGGGAGAGCGGCCGCTCGGGCCGGGCGATTTCGTCTCCCCGGCCGACGCGTGATATGAAAGCCGGCTCCGCGATCGCCGAAATCCTCGCGCGGGAGGGGGTCGACGTCATCTTCGGCTATCCCCGTAACGCCGTGCTCGAGGAAGCAGCCGCGATCGGCATTCGCCCGGTGATCGTGCGGCAGGAGCGCACCGGGGTGCACATGGCGGACGCCCTGTCGCGCCTTACACGGGGCAAGCGCATGGGCGTATTCGCGATGCAGCACGGCCCCGGTACCGAAAACGCCTACGGCGGCGTGGCACAGGCCTATGCGGAATCCGTGCCGGTATTGGTGCTGCCGCAAGGTTACGCGCGGCGCCTCGCTTTCGTGCCGGACAACTACAACGCCAGCCTCTCGATGCGCGACGTCTGCAAGCATGCCGAACCGCTCACCAGCGCGGATGAGGTCGGCAACGTCATGCGGCGCGCGTTCACGCAACTGCGCAACGGACGCCCGCGACCCGTGGTGGTCGAGATGCCGTGGGATGTCCTTCCCGAAGAGCTTTCGGTCGATCTCGACTATGCGGGGGTCCCAAGCACTCGCACCGCGCCCGATCCCGAAGCCGTGCGTCAGGCCGCGGCCGCGCTCGTCGCTGCACAGCGGCCCGTGATATACGCCGGCCAAGGCATCCATTGGGCTGGTGCGTACGAGGAACTGGCCCGCTTGGCAGAGCTGCTGGCAGCGCCGGTCGCAACGAGCCTCGCCGGCAAGAGCGCCTTCGATGAGACGCATCCACTCGCGCTCGGATCCGGAGGCGCCGCGGTCCCTGGGCAGCTGCGCCATTTCCTCGACCGCGCCGACGTGATCTTCGGTATCGGATGCAGCTTTTCCGAGACCGCCTTCGGCGTGCGTATGCCGGTAGGAAAGCATGTGATTCACGCCACTCTCGATCCGGCCGACTTCAACAAGTCGGTCGTCTGCCACCAAGTGCTTGCGGGCGATGCTCAGCTCACCTTGCAAATGATGGTCGAGGAGTGCTCGCGACTTCTTGGCACGCCGCGCGACAGCACGGCGGTGGCTGCAGAGATCGCCAAAGTAGAACGCGAGTGGATGAGCCAATGGCTGCCGCTGCTCACTTCGGACGAAACGCCGCTCAGTCCCTATCGCGTGCTGTGGGAGCTTCAGCAGACCGTCGAGGTCGCCGAGACCATCATCACCCACGATGCCGGCAGCCCGCGCGATCAGCTGACACCGTTCTGGAAATGCACGGCGCCGCACAGCTATATCGGCTGGGGCAAATCGACCCAGCTCGGCTACGGCCTCGGTCTGGCAATGGGCGCCAAGCTGGCTTGTCCCGACAAGCTGTGCATCAACGTGTGGGGCGATGCCGCGATCGGCTTTACCGGCATGGACTTCGAGACCGCCGTGCGCGAGCGTCTGCCGATCCTCTCGATCCTGCTCAACAACAGCGCGATGGCAATTGAGCTTCCGGTCATGCCGGTCGCCACCGAGCGGTTCCGGGCGACCGACATCTCGGGCGACTATGCCGCGTTCGCGCGCGCTCTGGGCGGCTACGGCGAACGCGTGGAGAAGCCCGAGGATATCGCGCCGGCCATCAGGCGTGGGATTGCCGCCACGCGGGCCGGCCAGCCGGCGCTTCTGGAATTCATGACCGCGCGCGAGACGCGCGCTTCGCGGCTCTAGCCCATGGAAGGACCGGGATGACGGTCGTGGCTAAAGCAGAGCCCGGCGGCGCCCAGGTCGGATCGGACGCCGCGCCGCGCGACTGGTCCGCGCCCACGGCCTACAGCTTGGGCTTCCTGACGCTCATCTCGGCCTTCAACTATCTCGACCGCTCTCTGCTCGGTCTCGCGCTTCCGGCCATCAAAGCGGAGATGGGCGTGTCGGACACCGCGCTGGGACTGGTTTCGGGGCTTGCCTTCGTACTGTTCTATTCGCTGCTCGGCGTGCCGATCGCATGGCTCGCCGACCGCTGGAACCGCCGCAACATCATCGCCATCGGCTTCGCGTTCTGGAGCCTGATGACGCTGCTGACCGGTTGGGTCGCGAGCATTTGGCAGCTGGCGGCGGCACGATTCCTGATGGGCACGGGCGAGGCCTGCGGGCTGGCCCCGTCGAACTCGATGATCTCCGACCTGTTCCGCAAGGAACGGCGCGCGCTGGCACTGTCGATCTTTGGCACTGGCTCATCGATCGCCTTCGTGGCGTTCTATCCCCTCTTGGGGAAAATTGGCGAAATCTACGGCTGGCGGCAGATGTTCGTCGCTGCGGGCGTTCCCGGACCTGCGGTTCGAGATGGTTGATGGACCGTACATTGTGTC
>CBHCZH010000088.1:0-14341 GCA_965977975.1 uncultured bacterium | reverse complement strand
CGACCGGCTCGCAGCCGAGAAGCAGGCCGCGCTCGGCTAAAGCACTTCGCTCAAGTCGAACCTGTCGCGCGCCGCCGCGATCGCCTCGCGGTTGGCGATCGCCCAGTCCCCCAGCGCGCTGACCGGCTCGACCAGCGAGCGGCCGAGCTTGGTGAGCGCATAGTCGACGCGCGGCGGCACGCTCGGCGTGACGGTGCGGCTGATCAGGCCGTCGCGCTCGAGATTACGTAGCGTCCGGGTGAGCATCCGTTGCGAGATCCCGTCGATCGCGCGGCGTAGCGTGTTGAAGCGCAAGGATCCTTCGCCGAGCCGCATCACTACTTGCATGGACCATTTGTCGCCGACCCGGGCCAGCACTTCGGTGACGGTCTGGCAGGTCGCGGCGACGCAAGTATCCGCAGTCACATCGGTGTGCCCAGCGGACGAAAATGTGCCTTCTTGCGTGAGGGTGGTTGCAGTTTCCATATGACCCCTAGTTATTATCAGTAACCAGGGATTGCCAGATGAATATCCTGCGTATCGATACCGCCGTAACCGGCGAAGCCTCGGTCAGCCGCGAGCTGACCCAGGCGATCACCGACCATTTCCGCGCGCTCTATCCCGATGCCGAGGTCACCGAGCTGGACCTTGCGGCGAACCCGTTGCCGCATATCGACTCGGTGACGACCGGCGCGATCCGCCTGCCCGCGGCGCAGCACAGCGAGGCGATGGCCGCCGCCTTCCCGCGCGAGCGGGCGGTGCTTGATCAGTTCCTCGCGGCCGACGTGGTGATCATCGGGGCGCCGATGTACAACTTCACCATTCCCAGCCAGCTCAAGGCCTGGCTCGACCGGCTTGGCGTGCCCGGCGTGACGTTCGGTTATACCGAGGCGGGCCCGCATGGCCTCGCCGGCGGGCGGCGGGTGATCATCGCCTCGTCGCAAGGCGGCATCTACGAGATGGACGCGCCGTTCGAGCACCAGGAGAGCCTGCTGCGCGACTTCTTCGCCTTCATCGGCATCGCCGACCCGGTGTTCGTCCGCGCGCAGAAGATCGGCTTCGGACCCGAAGCACGCTCGGCGGCGCTGGCGGCGGCGCGGCACGAGATCGCTGCCCTGAATTAGGGTCTAGCGCGGGCAACGCGGCGGGGCGGCGGAATAGGCGACGTGCGCCAGCTGCGAAGCGGCATCGATCGTTACCGCCATCCCCGCCATCGCGCGCGACCCGAGATTGCCGCCGGCGCGCGGCGTCGGCCAGCCGACGGCCTGGATCGGCAGGCGGACCGAGCCGGCGGTGACCGGCACGGCGAGCGGCGCTTCCATGATCGCGAAGTCTCCGAAGCTGGTCCGGGCGCGGCCGCGCTCGACCGGCTCGCCGGCAAGCGGCAGCGCCCTGGCCGCTTCCTCCTCGAGGAACAGCGCCGCGGCGCCGTTGCCGCTGTCGAAATGGACCCTGAAGCGCTTGCCGGAGATTTCGACCGGCAGCACCGGGATGCCATGATCGAACGAGACCGGCAGACCCTCGGACAGCTCGATCCCACCGAACCGCGCCCGCGCGGCACCGTAGTCGAGCGTGAGCGGCAGCAGTCGCAGCAGCTCGTTGCCCAGGATTCCGTCCCATTGAATTTCCGGCCCGCGCACCGTCGACAGCGCGACCAGGTCGACGTTCTTGAAGCTGACCGAACCGACCGAGACTTCGGACGCGCCAAATACCGGCCGTGTCGCCACGGTCCCATCAGGTGCCGGGGTTCCCACCTCGTCGACCTTGGGCAGGCCAAGCTCCTCGGCCAGCGCTGCGCTGATCCGCCCATGCCCTTCGGCACCGGTATCGATAGCGAATCGATACGGCCCCTTGCCCCCGATCTTGACCTCCACCACCGGGATGGAGGCTTGCAGGATCGGCACCACGGCGCAGCCTCCGAACACACTCAGGCCCGTGACTTGCGCCGATGCCGGCGTGGCGATCACGCTCGCCGCGCATGCCAAGGTCACAAGTGCTCGCATCGATCCTCCCTCTCGCGGCGGCAGCTGTGACGGGCCCGCTGAACCGCCCCTTAAGGCCCCCGCTCCACCGCACAAGCGGCTCGGTTCGTCGTGCCTTCGCGTTTCCAACGGGCCGTTAATCGGAGGTTGGGGACCACTGGGCAACGTTGGCAGTTGATGAGGCAACGAACGACAGGAAAGGCCCGAAGCCATGCGTAAGACCCTTCTCGCCATCGCCGCCGCGGCGCTGACCGTGCCTGCGGCTCCCGCTTTCGCCGACCCGCCACCCTGGGCCCCGGCGCACGGCAAGCGCGCCAAGGACGCCCGCTATGACCGCTACGGCCGCTATGCCCAGCCGGTCGTGTTGACCCGCAACGACCGCGTGTGGCGAGGTGACGACGGGCGGTACTACTGCCGCCGCGATAACGGCACGACCGGCCTGATCGTCGGTGCGGCCGCCGGCGCCCTGCTCGGCCGCGCGATCGACGGCGGGCGTGAACGCACGCTCGGCACGATCATCGGCGCCGCCGGCGGCGCCTTGATCGGCCGCGAGATCGATCGCGGCGGCCTACGCTGCCGCTGAGATCCCGAATTTGAAAAGACCAAGGGCGCTCCTGGCGGGGCGCCCTTTTTCGTTGCGGCGCGCTTCTCCGGGTGCCAAGTACTTCGCAAGCTAACATTCCCGGAGAGTTCCCATGATCGAAGCCGCGCTCGTTTCTTGCGACGACCATCTCGATCTCAACATGCTCCCCGCCGACGTGTGGCAGAAGCGCATGGCTGCGATCTGGGGCGAGCGCACACCCAAAGTGGTCGAGCAAGAGGCCGGGCCGGCGCTGTGGATGGCCGACGGGGAAAGCTGGGGCATGTGGTCGGGCGGCAAAGGCAGACGCTTCGCGGGTCCCAAGCCGATTCACACCGCTTACGACCGCGGTGGAATCGAGGACCTGACCGAGTTGCGCGCCGGGCACCCGCACTTGCGTCTCGAAGACATGGATCGCGACCAGGTCTGGGCGCACCTGGTGTTCGGGCCCGTCACTTCGATCCGAACCCGGGACGAAGCGTTCATGCGTGCGTGCTACGCGGCATACAACGACTGGCTCTACGAGGACTTCTGCTCCGCCGATCCCGACCGGCTGATCGGCGTCGCGATGCTGCCCCCCTACCCCGAAGCCGCGTACGACGAGCTCAAACGTCTCGCCGGCAAGGGCGGCGTGCGCCAGGCCAACCTGCAGATCGCCGTCGCCGAGCCGCGCCTGGAGGATCCGCGCTGGGAGCCGCTGTTCGCGCTGCTCGAGGAAAGCGGCATCGTGCTCTCCTTCCACGTCACCGTGTTCCCCAAGGCCGGCGACGCGTTCGACAAGTACAAGGGCAGCCCGGGCGCGACTTTCCTGCACGCCAAGATGTTCATCGAGCAATTCCTCGATCCGTTCGTCGACTTGTTCGCCTGGGGCATCCTCGAGCGGCACCCGCAGCTCAAGATCGTGATCGCCGAAAGCGGCGTCGGCTGGGTGCCGTGGGTGGTCGAGGAGCTCGACTACCGCCACTGGCGGCTGTGGGAATGCAAGGATTACTGGGCCGACAAGGGCGGCATCCCGCACAAGCTGAAGCCCAGTGAGGTGTTCCAGCGCCAGGTCTACGGCACCTTCCAGCAGAGCCCGACAGCGATGCGGCTGCTCGAGTTCTGGGGTCCCGAGAACCTGCTCTGGGCGAGCGACTACCCGCACCCGGATTCGATCTGGCCCAATTCGTTGCGCACTATCGGCGAGACCATGGGGCACATGGACCCCGAGGTCGTGCGCGGGTTGGTAGGCGGGAACGCCGCCAAGCTTTACGGGCTCGATCTGGACAAGGCGACCGTGCGCGCTAAACTGCCGATCGGTTACGAGGCCGTCGCCGCCGAATAGGCAGCGAACCTGACGCGATCCGAGGGGAGAGGCGTCACCTTCCGGCGGGCTCACCACTCGTCCCCGACCACGCGATCCAGCTTCCTGACGAGCCGCAAAAGTGCCGTATTGTCAGGAATGCCTCGAACCGCGATAACGGCCGCGGAAGAACCGGAGGCGGATCAGGCCTGCGGAGGCCAGGAACGCGTCGTCATCGACTGTTACCTTCCGCACGGGTGCTCCGAGCGCGTCGCTGAGGAGGTCGGTCTGGCGCTTGACGATCCAGCCGTCGCTGCGGGCGCGCAGCCGCACCGGACAGAACGGCGGCACGCACGGCTGGTGGCGGCGCTGCGGGGGAGCGGGAGGCGAGTCGGGCTTCATCCGGCAGGATGAACCCGATTTCAGGGCGTGTAGGAAAGTTGTTTTTGGCCCCCGCCACCATTCGGCTCCGCCGAATGGTCCCCCACCCCCCCAAACGGGGGAGGATTTCAGCGCACCAATCCTCCCCCGTTTACGGGGGAGGTGTCCGCGCAGCGGACGGAGGGGGGCCGTTCGGAACCACCCCGCGATTCAAACGATAACAAACCGATGGCCGAAACGCTCGACCCCGCCCTCCCCACCACCGTCCAGGACCGGGCCGACAAAGTCCTCGAGCTCGCTTGCGACAAGGAGCTGATGCTCGCCACCGCGGAGAGTTGCACCGGCGGGTTGCTCGCGGCGCTGCTGACCGACGTGCCCGGCTGCAGCCACGCCTTCGAGCGGGGTTTCGTGGTCTACACGCACGAGGCCAAGGCGCAGATGCTCGACATCGAGCTCGAGCGGATCGAGGAATTGGGCGCGGTCAGCAAGGAGATCGCGATCGACATGGCGCACGGTGCGCTGCGGCGTTCCGAAGCCGACGTGGCGCTCTCGATCACCGGGTTTGCCGGTCCTGGCAAGGCGGGCGAAGAGGAAGGCATGGTGCATTTCGCCTGCGCCCGCAGGAACGGCCCGACCACGCATCGCTGCGAGCATTTCGGCGCGATCGGACGCCAGGGCGTGCGGATCGCCTCGCTCGAAACGGCGCTCGAGATGCTTGAGCAAGCTTTGCGGGCATGATTGCGTTGCGCTCGGTATCCTTTGGGGATACGGCTGGATGATGCACAAAGCTGGCCAGAAAATCCGGGCTTGGCGCGAGGCGCACGATCCGCCGCTTTCGGCGGGCGAATTCGGCGAGCGGTACGGCGTCCCCCGCCCGTGGCCGAGCAGGACCGTCTACGGGTGGGAAGCCAAAGGCAAGATCCCGCGCGCCGCGGCGCAGCGCCGACTTGCCGAGCTCGGAATTTGCCGGCCCGAGGATTGGCTTCTGCCCGCCGACGCGCCTGTCGCCGGACCCAATGCGCGGGGTGAGCGGGCGCATCCGTTCTTCGATCTGCATACTCACGGCTTCGTCCGCGTGGCGACGAGCACGCCGCAAGTCAGCACCGCCGACGTGACTTTCAACCGGGACGCGATCATCGAGGAGGCAAAGCGCGCCCACGCCGCGCACGTCGACCTCGTCGTCTATCCCGAGCTGTGCATCTCGTCCTATGCGATCGACGACCTGCTGATGCAGTCGGCGCTGCTCGACGCGGTCGAGGCAGCGGTCGGCGAGATCGCCGCCGCGAGCGCCGGGCTTTCGCCGGTCCTGCTTGTCGGCGCGCCACTGCGCAAGGACGGGCGCATCTACAACTGCGCGCTCGCCATCGCCGACGGCCAGGTCCTCGGCGCGGTTCCGAAGAGCTACCTGCCCAATTACCGCGAGTTCTACGAGAAGCGCTGGTTCGCCTCCGGAATCAACGTGGTCGGCCAGTACATCCGGATCGGCGGCGAGGAAGTTCCATTCGGTGTCGACCTCATCTTCGCCTCCAATCGCATCCCCGGCTTCAAGCTCGCGGTAGAGATCTGCGAAGATTTCTGGGCACCTGATCCGCCGTCAACCGCCGCGGCGCTTGCCGGGGCAACGATCCTCGCCAACCTTTCGGCCTCGAACATCGTCATCGGCAAGGCCGACGAGCGCCACTTGCTGTGCCGCGCCCAGTCGGCGCGCACTGCCAGCGCGTACATCTACTCGGCCGCCGGCCACGGAGAGAGCACCACCGACATGGCCTGGGACGGTCAGGGTGTGCTTTATGAGCTCGGCGACCTGCTCGCCGAAAGCGAACGCTTCGCGCTGCGTCCGGAACTGGCGATAGCCGATATCGACACCGGCCGCATCCTCGGCGACCGTCAGCGCCTGCCGACTTTCAACGACGCCGCCGAGGCCGCCGGGCGGCCCGAGGACAGCTTTCGCACGATCGCTTTCGACCACCAGCCGGCGAGCGGCGACATCGGCCTGATCCGCCCGATCCGCCGCTTCCCGTTCGTTCCCAACCGGCCCGACAAGCTCGACGCCGACTGCTTCGAGGCGTTCAACATCCAGGTCGAAGGCCTGATGCGCCGCTTCGAGCAGACCAGCGGGAATTCGATGGTAATCGGCGTCTCGGGCGGGCTCGATTCCACTCATGCGCTGATCGTCGCGGCCAAAGTCTGCGACCGGCTGGGCCTGCCGCGCACCACGATCCGCGGCTATACGATGCCCGGGTTCGGCACGTCCGAAGGCACGAAGAGCAACGCGTGGAAGCTGATGAAGGCGCTCGGCATCACGGCCGAGGAGATCGACATCCGCCCGACCGCGCGGCTCATGCTGGAGAACATCGGCCATCCGTTCGCCAAGGGCGAGCCGGTCCACGACGTGACCTTCGAGAACGTCCAGGCGGGCTTGCGGACCGATTACCTATTCCGCCTCGCCGGCCACCACGAGGGCTTCGTGATCGGCACCGGTGACCTTTCCGAAGTGGCGCTCGGCTGGAGCACTTACGGTGTCGGCGACCAGATGAGCCACTACAACGTCAACTCGGGCGTTCCCAAGACGCTGATCCAGTACCTGATCCGCTGGACCACCCGCACCGACCAGTTCGATCCCGAAACCGACGCGGTGCTCGAGGCCATCCTCGAGCAGGAGATCAGCCCCGAGCTCGTGCCGATCGGCGAGGACGGCGAAGTGCAGTCCACGCAGGCGAAGATCGGGCCGTACGAGCTCAACGACTTCTTCCTGCATCACACCGTGCGTTACGGACAGCTGCCCTCGAAGATCGCTTTCCTCGCCTGGCATGCGTGGCGCGACAAGACGCGCGGGGCCTGGCCGGCGGGATTCCCGGACGGCGCGAAGAACGCCTACGACCTCGCCACCATCAAGCGCTGGCTCGAAAGCTTCCTTACGCGCTTCTTTGCGTTCAGCCAGTTCAAGCGCAGCGCGATTCCCAACGGCCCCAAGGTCTCGACCGCCGGCGCGCTCAGCCCGCGCGGCGACTGGCGCGCGCCGAGCGATGCCTCGGCGGCGGTGTGGCTGGACGAGCTGCGGAGCAAAGTTCCCGGCTAATCAAATCGATAGCCTGGCAACCTTGGCCGTGGCGATTGACGGACGCTCGCCCGAAGCCTAATTTTCGCCAGGTTGATGTCGCATTACTGGCGACATGCCGAGCCTTCCGCGGAAGGCCGCCGACACCGGGGGATTCAGAAGTCATGCCAAGAGGTCGCATCAAGCTGGCGGGTTTTGCCGCGAGTGCGCTGGCAATCGCCGTGCTGGCCGCGCCGGCGCAGGCGCAGTTCGGCGGGTTGCTGGGCGGCTCGCGCTCGTCGAACCGGACCACCGACGGCTGCTCGGAAGGCCGCTCGCGCAGCACCGGCTCGCGAATTGCCGGCGGGATTCTCGGCGGCGTCGCGGGCGGACTGGCCGGGCGCGCCGGAGGAGTGTTCAACTGGGTCCCGGTCGCCGGGCTGACCGATCAGCTGACCGCGGCGATCGCCTGCAAGCTCGACCCCGAAGAGCAGAAGCAGGCCGCCGAGGCCACGCTCGAAGCGACTCGCGTCGCCGAAGAAGGCGGCGACGTCGAGGTCGGCAACATGGCCGCCTGGACTTCCGAGACGCGCGAGAACGTTTCCGGCACCTCGACCGTGGTCGCGAAGAACGAGGCCGATGCGGAAGGGGTGCAGTGCATCACTGTGGCCGACGTGATTATCGTTAACGGCGAGGAAACCCGCGCCGACAAGCGCATGTGCCGCCGTCCCCCGGCGCGCTACGCCCTTGTGACGTGAACTCCGGCCGCGCCATAGCTGCGCTTGCCGCGCTGGCCCTGCTCGGCGGAGCCAACGACCCGAGCAACCCCACTTGCCCGGCCGAGCCCGACTGGGGACCGGCCAAGGCGATGACGCTGACCAAGCGCGACGTCGACACGGGGCGCGTTCTGATCGCCGAGGGGATCATCGACGCGACCCTGCCGCAGCGGCTCAAGGCGGCGATCGAGGGCGACGAGTTGATCGTCGAGATCTGGATGCGCTCGCGCGGCGGCGATGCCCGGGCCGGCAACGAAGCGGGCAAGGTCATCCGCTCCTTTCCCGGCATGGTCACCCGCATCCCCGCCGGCTGGACTTGTTTTTCGGCGTGCAACTTCCTGTTCATGGGCGGCCAGCCCCGCTTCGTGGACGAGGGCGGCTTCTTCATGGTGCACATGTTCACCCACACGAACGACCGCGAATCGATCTACCTCGCCGCCGAGGAAGGCACCGCCGAGACCGTGCGGCTGATCGCCGACATCGAGCAGGCGAGCGCGCTGCTGGCGACCGAAGACAACGACTTCCTGATCCGCATGGGGGTCAGCCGCAAGCTGCTCACCGATATCATGTACAAGCAGCAGGCAGTGCAGACCGAGGAAAACCCGAGCACGCGTTATTGCCTCAGCCAGGAAGAAGTGCGGCGGTATAACGTGATGTGAGAGCCGAGGAGCGCGCGGAGTAGGGCTGCGGGACAGGCCCCCGCCGTCCGCCCACCGGTAGGCTATCGCCTATCGGCTATTTGAGCCGGGCGGACACCTCCCCCGTAAACGGGGGAGGATCAGGGTGGCTAAATCCTCCCCCGTTTACGGGGGAGGAGCCGAGCGCAGCGAGGCGGAGGGGGCCTCACGCGAAGGTCCCCAGCGCCAGACCAAGCGCCGCAGTCACGCCGAGCGTCGTGATGATCCCGCGCTTGAGCCCAAAGATCAGCACCAGCGCCACGACCGAGATCAGCCCCGCGCGCCAGTCGAAGCTCGTTAACTCCGGCGATTGCAGCCGCAGCGGGCCGGCCTCGACTACCGCGACCCGCGCGAACAGCACGTGCAGCGCGAACCACAGCGCGAGGTTGGCGATCACGCCGACCACGGCCGCGGTCACTCCCGCGAGCCCGCCTTTCAGCGCAGGCGCACGCTGGAGCCGGTCCATCCACGGCGCAAAGGCGAAGATCCACAGGAAGCAGGGGGCGAAGGTGACCCAGGTGGTCAGTGCCGCGCCGAGCACTCCCGCGACGAGGGGACTGAACGGCTCGGGTGCGCGGAACGCGGCAAGGTAGCCGACGAATTGGGTGACCATGATCAGCGGCCCTGGCGTCGTCTCCGCCAGGCCGAGTCCGTCGGCCATCTCGCCCGCCGACAGCCAGCCGAATCCACTCACAGCCTCCTGGGCCATGTAGGCCAGCACCGCGTAGGCGCCGCCGAAAGTCACCACCGCGAGCTGCGAGAAGAACACGCCGATATCCCACAGCACGTGATCGGGACCGAGGAAGGCGAATACCGCCACCATCGGCGCCGCCCAGATCGCGCCCCAGACGAGCACCCCTTTGAGGCTCGCGGTCCAGGGCCGCTGATGGCCGTCGCCCGCCACGTCAGCCGATTTCAGTGCCAGCCACGCCGGCCGCTTCGCGCCGACTATCGCCCCGAGGGCCAACGCGGTCAGCACCACCAGCGGGAACGGGGCATCGAACAGGAACAGTGCGGCGAAGGCCGCGACCGCCAGCGCCCCCTGCAGCGGAGTCTTCAGCGCCCTCCCCGCGATGCGCAGCAGCGCCTGCGCGATGATCGCCAGCACCGCGGCCTTGATCCCGAGGAACAACGCCCCGAACCAGTCGAGGTTCGCTGCGAAGGCATAGAGCATTGACAGCGCCAGCATTACCAGCGCGCCGGGGATCACGAACAGCGCCCCCGCGACGATCCCGCCGCGCCAGCCGTGCAACTTCCAGCCGATCCAGGTGGCGAGCTGTTGCGCCTCGGGGCCGGGCAGAAGGTGGCACAGATTGAGCGCCTGGAGATAGTCGTCCTCCGCCACCCAGCGCCGCTCGTCGACCAGCTCGCGATGCATCAGCGCGATCTGACCGGCAGGGCCGCCGAAGCTGAGAAAGCCGATCTTCGCGGAAACGCGCGTCAGCTCGGAGAATGTCGGGTGATGAAGGACGGCGCTCGCCATACGTTATGACCTCCTGGCCCGCTGTTGCGGGGGCTGAAGGCAACGCTTGGGCGCCCGCTGCCGGGAGGCCTGACCGGGAGGTTGCTGTGCCCCGATTGGGACGTCGCTTACCGCCCGGTCAGGCCCGCCGCAAGTCTCAGAACGCCTGGCTCAGTGCCATCGAGAACCGCCACTCCTGCGGCGCCTGGATGCCGGTGAGGTTCTGGTAGAGCGGCACCGCCAGCTCGGCGCCGAGCTGCGGGCGGTTGCTGCTCGCGACCGGCAGCAGCCAGTTGAGCCCGAGCCCGGCGCTGACCGTGTCGCCGCCGTAGTTCTCCTGACGGTCGGGCGGCGCGGTGTGGTTGTGCGGACCGTTGTAGTGGCCGAGGACTTTGCCTTCGTGGACGTATTCGAGCCGCGCGGTGGCGCCGAGGTCGGCGTCGAGCAGGTAGCTCGCCCAGCCGGTCGCGCGCGCCTTCTCGCCGAACGCGAAGCCGGAGCCGTTGTGCTCCTTGGTCCGCCAGCGATACGCCGCCTGCGCACCCCAGCCGACCGCCCCGGCGCGGCCGGTCAGCGTTAGCGACGGCTCGATGTCCCAGGTCCCGCTGCCCGGCTGCATGCCGTAGTGGACGAACCTGCCATCCGCGCTCTTCTTGCCGCTGGCGCCGGTGGGGATCCACACTCCGAGCGTCGCGTGCGCGCCGAAGCCGGGCCGGCGCGCCAGACGGTACGAGGCCGAGACCAGCGTGTCGCCGAAGCCTTCGGTCGAGTGCGCGTGAATCTCGCCGAACGGGATCACATGCCCCGCCCCGTGGCCGCCGTGGCCTCCGCCGGCGCCAGCCGCAGGATCGATCCCGCGCATCTCCATTCGGTGCCACATGTAATGTGGCATTACCATCAGCGTGAGGTTGTCGGTCGGAGCGTACATCAGGTCGAGCATGACCATGTCCATGGTCATCGCTTCGGTGCGGGCCGAGTAGCCTGCGGCGACGATCGCCGGATCGGCGATCTCCTCGTTGCCCGCCTGGTTGGCGCCGCTCGCGCGGGAGCGCTCGAAGCGCAGCCCGATCATGACTTCGCCGCCGTCGTGCATGTGCTCGCCCATCAGCCCGGCGGCAGGGTGGATCAGCGGCGACTGCACGGTGATCTCGGTCTCGTCCTGCGCGTGGGCGGGAGCGGCGGCGCGCCGCGCCAGCGCGCCGCTCGAAAGAAGGGTCCTCATAAATCCGTCCTGTCTGAAATCGCTTGGTGCCGGGATTGCCGGCGGCGGCTCAGGCAGCGAAGGGCGGGCCTCGCGCGGGCGGAAAGAGACGGTGCGCGAGAGGCACCCGCTCGGAAGCCAAGTCCCCGGCATACGCTGTCGCTACCGGTGTCGGCGCGAGCAGTTCCGATGCGAGCGGAGGCGGAAGCGCGGGAGCCGCGAGCCCGGCGAAGGAGCACGGCGGCTCGGCCCGCTCGTTCTCGTCGGGCGCCTCGCGGTCCTGCTTGAGCGGGATCAGGTGGACCCCGCCGCTGCACAGCGCGACCGCGATCGTACCGCTGTCCGAGCGCTCGGCCATGTACCCCGCCGGCACGAACGCGCGCATGAACAGCGCCGCGGCGAGCAGGAGGTAGAGCGGAAAGCTGCGGCGGGGCACGTTGGCGGCGGGCTTAGGCCCATGCGCCCTGCGCGGCAACCGCCCTCCCCGCTTTGTCACCCCGGACTTGTTCCGGGGTGACTAGTTTGAGGTGATCATCGCCCCAGCCTCAGTTGGGCGAATGAGGCCTGGCCTCAGTGCTGCTGATGACCTTCCGGCGCCGGCTCCGTGGTGCCCTCTTCCTTCTTGCAGCATTCGCACTTGCCGTCCTTGCAGCATTCCATCGCGTGCGCGGCATGCGGGAAAGCGGCGGCCAGGCCGGCTGCGGCGAACGCAGCGAAAAGCTTCTTCATTTCTGCATCTCCTTGGTCGAAATCATACTCGAAAGGCGCTGCTCTGTCAGCGCCCCAACGTTAGCTTGGCGAACAGCGTGTAGCCCATCGGGTTGTCGCCGTAGAACGGATCCAGCGCGTCGGGCTTGAGGAACATCGCCGCGCTGCCGCCGAGCGAGAGCGCGAACGGCCCCGCCGGCAGCGTGTAGGCATAGCCCGCCTGCAGCTTCGTCACGTGGAACGCCCGGTCGTGCAGCGGATGGTCGTGGTCGGGGAAGAACTCGTCGTTCTCCACGTTCTCGATCCGACCGAACAGCGCGTGGCGGTCGGTGAGGTCCCAATTCGCCTCGGCCAGCCAGGCGGTCAGCGTGGGCCCGGGGACGCGGTTCTTGGCCGAGAATGCCGCCGTCGCCGCCAATCCGCTGCCCGAATTGTAGTGCACGCTCGCCGTCGTGCGCGCCTCGTCCTCGCCCGGGTGCAGCGCTTCGGGCTCCTCGAGCCGGCCGTGGCTGAGCTGCAGCGCCCAATTCGGCGACGGGGTCAGCGTCGCGCGTACGCTCCAGCTGTCGAGCCTGGGCTCCTCGATGTCCCAGCGGTCCTCGTCGGGCTCGCGTCCGCGGAACGCCGAGGCTTCGAGCTGCCACAGGTCGGTGGCCATCCCCGCGGTCACCACGCCGAACGTGATGTGCGTCGAATCGAACCAGTGGTGCGTGATCGGCGCTTCCGGGTTCAGCTTGGCGGAGGCGCGGTGCATGAACGCCGGCGGCCCGAGCGCCGGCTCGCCGACCGGAGCGGCATAAAGGAACGCCGTCGTTCCCTCGGCGATGTCGATGTCGACGCGCGCGGCCAGTTCCATGAACAGGTCGTGCGGATGCTGGCGGTCGACCAGCGGCTCACCGCCCGCAGTCTCGCCGGCTCCGAACAGGATCGGATAACCGCGGTCGCCGATCAGCGGATCGCCGCTCACCATCGCCTTGAGCTGCAGCCGGCCGCCTTCGAACTCCTTCTCCGCCATCAGCATCGCCATCGATTGGACGAATGCCATGTCGTCGCCGCGCGGGCCGGTCTGTTCGGTATAGACGCCCCAGGCGTAGCCGTGCGCCATGCCCATCCAGCTGGCGCCGAGGTCGAAATGCACGCCCGGCATCATGCCCTCGGCCTGCGGCAGGCGCGAGGTGCCCGAAGCCTCGACCGGGCCTTCCGGCGCGGCATCGCCCATCGCCCCATGGTCGGCCTCGCCAGGATCCGTCTGCGAGTGGTTCATCTGCGAGTGGTCCATCCGAGAATGATCCATCGGCTGGCTCGGACTGGGAGCCGGCGCGGGTGTGTGGGCCTCGTGCGCCGAGTGGTCTTCAGCGGGAGTGGGAGTGGGAGCAGGAGCCGGTGCGGGAGCGGGGGCTTGCTCGCCATGCCCGGCATGATCCTGGGCGAGCGCGGCGTGTGGCAGGGCCAGCGCCATGGCGGCGCCGGCAAGCAACAATGTCTTCATCTCGAATATCCTGAACTGATGAATCGAAGGGGCAATTCGAACGGATCAGGCCCCGCGCGGCGGTGGCGGGATGGGATTGGCGTGGAATGGTTGCAGCGACGGCGGGTCGGCCGGCAGTCTCGGCACCGACGCTGGCGGCGCGGCAATGGCGCCAAGCGGCGCTTCCGCCAGGAAGGCGCAACCGGCGCAGACATGCGCAACCGGCTGAGCTTCGTCGTGCGTGCGATCGCTGCCGGGATCGCGCTCGTGCCCGGCGTGATGCTGGCCGGCCACCTCGCGGTGCGGCTGCGCGCTCGCCTGTGGCCCGAAGCCGAGCGAGGCGAGCAGCAGCGCGAAGATCAAGAGGAGGCGCATCGTCGTTGCCTGTCAGCGTTCGCTCGCCAGCATTCGCTTCATCAGCTCGATCTCGCGCGTCTGGGATTCGACGATGCCCGCGCAGAGCGCGCGAATCTCCGCATCCTCGATCGCCGCTTCGCGGCACATCAGCACGGCGCCGGAGTGATGCGGGATCATCGAGCGCAGGAACTGGCGGTCGCCGATCAGGGACTGATCGCGCATCGCATAGAACGACAGCGCGAAGACCACCACGAAGCCGGCATATAGCGCCGCGTTCAGCCTGGCGTTGCGGTACATCGAGCCCATCATCGCCAGCATCAGCACGCCCATGGGCGTGACCATCATCAGCGTCATGTAGAACGTGTTGAGATTGTGGAAGAGATCGCCCACGCTCCAGATCATCGTGAACATGACGAAATACATGATCACCGCGCTGACCAGGAGGTTGACG
>CBHCZH010000087.1:0-14487 GCA_965977975.1 uncultured bacterium | reverse complement strand
CCGCGGCCGGATCAGCGACATGATGGGCGATTTCGGCAAGGGCGTGAAAAGCTTCCGCCAGGGCCTGACCGAGGAAGACAAGCCCGGTCAGCGCCTCGAGGAGGCCCGGCCGGTCGCCGAAACCGCCAATCCGCAACCGGCGAGCGACTCGGCCGCCGGCTAACAGTCCAGACAGGGGCCCCAGGGCACCACCATGTTCGATATCGGTCCCACCGAGCTGCTGCTCATCGTCATCGTGGCGGTGATCGTCATCGGCCCCAAGGACCTGCCGTTGGCGCTGCGCACCGCGGGCAAGTGGATCGGCAAGGTCCGCAAGGTCTCCGGCCATTTCCGCGCCGGCCTCGATGCGATGATCCGCGAGGCCGAGATGGAAGAGATGGAGAAGAAATGGCGCGAGCAGAACGAGAAGATCATGCGCGAGCATCCGGAGGGCGGCCCGCCGGGAACCGAGCAGACCGGCGCCTATCCGGCCGCGCCGGTCGATAGCGAGGCCGCGCCTCCGCCACCCACTGCTGAATCGCGGGCGATCACCGTCGATAATCCCGATGAGTACAGCCAGATGCCCAGCGACGGCACGACAAAGCCGGAATGAACATGCCGCTCAAGATCAGGGACATCGACGAGACCCAGGCGCCGCTGCTCGATCACCTGATCGAGCTACGCACCCGGTTGCTGCGCTGCGTCGTCGTGCTTGGGCTGTCTTTCGCGGTCTGCCTCTACTTCGCCGAGGACATCTTCGCTCTGCTGGTGCGCCCGCTCGCCGCCGCCTTCCCGGAAGGCGAAGGCCGGCTGATCTACACCATGCTCTACGAAGCGTTCTTCGTGGAGATCAAGGTGGCGCTGTTCGCGGCGTTCATGGTCAGCTTCCCGCTGATTGCCAACCAGTTGTGGGCTTTCGTCGCGCCGGGACTCTACGCGCGCGAGAAGAAGGCTTTCCTGCCGTTCTTGCTAGCCACTCCGGTGCTGTTCGCGATGGGGGCTTCGCTCGCCTACTTCGTGGTCATGCCGACTGCATTCGAGTGGTTCCTCGGCTTCCAGGGCGAGACCGCCGGGCTGACTCAGGAAGCTCTGCCGGCGATTGGCCCCTACCTCGACCTGGTCATGCACTTCATCCTCGCCTTCGGGGCGAGCTTCCTGCTGCCGGTGCTGCTGCTGCTGCTCAACCGCGCCGGGATCATCACGCGCGAGCAGTTCGCGCGCTCACGCCGCTATGTGATCGTCTGCATCTTCGTCATCGCCGCGGTGGTCACTCCGCCCGACGTGGTCTCGCAATTGATCCTGGCGATCCCGCTATGGATCCTGTTCGAAGGTTCGCTGCTGCTGATGCACCGGACGGGGAAAGACGACGAGGGCGAGACGGAGGAGGAGAGCGCCGCGCCTTCATCCTCGGTCACATCCGACGCTCCCGCCGAAACGACCGACGCTCCGACCCAGTCAAACTAGACCGTGATCGCCTTTGATTGAGCACAATCTGCTCCTCGCCCTTGAGGGGGACGTTGGGTGGGGTGTACGGCGCCAGCGCTGCCGCGAGGCCTTGCGGCCTCGCTCCCCCACCCCCAACCCCTCCCCACCGGGGAGGGGAGATTCAGGTAATGCCGATCATGTTATAGGCTCGTTTTCCCGCTATCGACCCGGTGCGTCCGGTGCGCGGCGTCCGGCATCGGGACTGGCGTCGTGGACTTTTTGTCCGCCTATCCAGGTTTCGAGCACGCGAATGCGGCGCAGGTCCTGAGGATCGGCTTCGAACGGATCGGCGTCGAGTACCAGGAAATCCGCGCGTTCTCCGGGCACCAGCCGGCCGAAGCGGCCTTCGGCAAAACCGGCAAAGGCCGCTCCCGCGGTGTAAGCCGCAAGCGCCTCCTCGATCGTCACCTTCTGCTGCGGCTGCCAGCCGCCTTCCGGCTGGCCGGACGCGTCCTCGCGGCTCACCGCGACCGCCAGGCCGGCGAACGGATCGGGCGCCTCCACCGGTGTATCGGAGCCGAACGCAAGCGGTCCCCCGGCATCCCTTATCGAGCGCCAGGCATAGGCGCCGGCGAGCCTGTCCGGCCCGAGCCGCGCCTCGGCCATGAGCCGGTCGGAGGTCTGGTGAACCGGCTGCATCGACGCGATCACTCCGTGCTGTCCGAAACGGGGAATATCGGCCGGATCGACGACTTGCGCGTGCTCGATCCGCCAGCGCCGGTCGCCGGAGTAATCGTCGGACAGCTCGTCGATCGCGTTCAAAGCTTCGGCATTGGCGGCGTCGCCGATCGCGTGAATCGCGACTTGATAGCCTTCCATGGCGGCGCGGCTCATGTTGTTGCGCAGCTGGGTGCCGTTGGTGAGCCACAGGCCGGTATTGCCCGGAGCATCGGCATAGGACGCCTTCAGCGCCGCCCCGCGTGAGCCGAGTGCGCCGTCGAGATAGAGTTTGATGCCGTTCAATCGCAGCCGGTCGTCGTAGAGCCACTGGGTCGGACCGGTGCCGCCGATCAGCAGCATCTCGGGCACGCTTGCGGCGTAGGACATGATACGGATGCGCAGGCGTCCGCCGTCGCCGGCGCGGCGGTAAGTCATCCAGTCCTCGATGCTGGTCCCCATGTCCGCGACCGCGGTAACGCCGTTGCGGACCAGCAATTCCTGCGCCTCGTGCAGCGCGACGTCACGGTCGGTGGCGCGCGGCGGGGGAACCTTGGAGCTTATCAAAGCCATCGCCGCATCGACGAACACGCCCGAAGGTTGCCGGCCGCCTGGAAGCCGCTCGATTCGCCCACCAGCCGGGTCGGCAGTGGCGGCGGTCACTCCGGCGACGGTCAGCGCCGCAGTGTTCGCCCAGCCGGCATGGCCGTCGACGCGCTCGAGCCAGACCGGGCGGTCGGCGACTGCGGCGTCGAGCTCGGTCGCGGTCGGGAAACGACCGAGGCCCCAGATTTCCTGGTTCCAGCCGCGCCCGACGATCCACGGCCGTTCGGGATTGGCGGCTGCGTATTCGGCGATCTTCGCCTGCGCTTCGGCGAGGTTGCGGGTATCCGACAGATCAACGGTGAGCAGGCTGAGGCCGAGACCCATGACATGTGCATGCGCGTCGATCAGTCCCGGGATAACCGTGCGACCCCGGCCATTCTCGCGATAGTCGGCGCGCGGCGCCCGTTCACCGGGCTCGACGATCTGGGCGATTTTGCCCTGCTCGTCGATCACCATGGCGCCGAAACGGGTGACAGTGCCGTTGCGGTCGAGCGAGATGCCGTTGATGTTGTCGATCAGCGTGTCAGCAAGAGCTGGGGTGGGAAGGGCGACGAAGAGCGCGGCCGCCAAAATCCTCCCCGTGCCCGGGAAGATTTCGAACGCCGTCACGCCGCCACCTCCGGCAAGTGGCGGATCAGCGCACTGGTGTCCTGTCGGCCGCCGCCGTTGGCTTGAACCTCGGCATAGAAGCGGTCGACCTGCGCGGTAACGGGCAGCTCGAGGCCGCCGGCCTGGGCTTCGGCGAGCGCGATAGCGAGGTCTTTCCTCATCCAATCGATCGCGAAGCCGAAGTCGAATTGGCCTTGGGTCATGGTGCTCCAACGGTTGTCCATCTGCCAGCTTTGCGCGGCACCGCCCGAGATCGCCTCGAACACGCGAGCCAGGTCGAGGCCCGCAGTCTGGGCGAAGCGGATGCCCTCGGACAAGCCGGCGAGGGTGCCGGCGATGCAAATCTGATTGACGGATTTGGCTGCCTGACCGGATCCGGACTCACCGATATGGACGATACGCGCGGCATAGGCTGCGATGACTGGTCGAGCGCTGTCCATCGCCTGAACCGACCCGCCACACATGATCGCGAGCTTGCCGTTCTCGGCGCCGACCTGTCCACCCGAGACCGGTGCGTCGAGCGCCAGCACCCCGCGCCGTCCGGCTGCTTCAGCGATGTGCCGCGCGATCCCTGGCGAGACGGTAGTGTGGTCGACGAACAGCGCGCCCGGCATCATCGCGGCCAGCGCGCCAGTGTCGCCAAGCACGACTTGGCGCAGGTCATCGTCATTCCCTACGCAGGTCAGCACCATGTCCTGTCCTTGCGCCGCCTCGAACGGGGTCGGCGCGCTTGCGACCTGCAGCCCTTCGACCGCATGGCGCGACACCCATTCCTCAGCCCGGGCCGCGGTGCGGTTATAGACGGTTACTCGGTGCCCGGCGCGGGCGAGATGGCCGGCCATCGGCGCGCCCATCACGCCGAGGCCCAGGAAAGCGATGTGCTTGGCTTCAGTCATGCCGGCCCACCTGCCGCCTTCGCCTCGGCAAAGCAATCGTTGCCGTGGCCCCGTTTCCCTCGCGGCGATTTTCAGTTACGGCCCGCCGCCTATGACCGGGACGGGAATCCTCGAAGCCATGCTAGCCGTGGAAGACGTGCACGCCGCGGCTACGCGGATCGCGGGCGCGGTGGTGCGCACGCCGACGCTCTACAGCAAGACCCTATCGCAGATCACCGGTGCCGAAATTTGGCTCAAATTCGAGAACCAGCAGTTCACCGCCGCCTATAAGGAGCGTGGAGCGCTGAACGCGTTGCTGCTTCTCACCGACGAGCAGCGGAGCCGTGGCGTGATCGCTGCCTCGGCCGGCAATCACGCGCAGGGGCTGTCCTATCACGGCACTCGGCTGGGTGTGCCGGTTACGATCGTCATGCCCAAAACGACGCCGCATGTGAAAGTGCTGCAGACCGAGAGCGTCGGCGGCAAGGTCGTGCTCGAAGGCGAAACCTATGACGAGGCTTACGAGTACGCGCGCAGCATGGAGCGCCAGCTCGGCCTGACGTTCGTCCATCCGTTCGACGATCCCCGTGTGGCGGCCGGACAAGGTACCGTTGCCCTGGAGCTGTTCGAGGATGCGCCCGGGCTCGATACGATCGTGGTGCCGATCGGCGGCGGTGGGCTGATCTCAGGAATGGGCACGGTCGCCAAGGCGCAAGTGCCGCCAGTCGAGGTGATCGGCGTCCAGGCCGGGCTCTACCCCTCGGCATACGGCAGGTTCAAAGGCGAAGACCTGCCGTGCGGTGGCGACACGCTGGCCGAAGGCATTGCGGTCAAGGAGCCCGGCGTCTTCACCTCGCACGTGATCGAGCGCGTGGTCGACGACATCGTGCTTGTCGGCGAAGCCGACCTCGAGGAAGCGGTCGCCCTGCTGCTGCAGATCGAGAAGACCGTGGTCGAAGGCGCCGGAGCAGCGGGCCTCGCGGCCGTGCTTGCACATCGCGAGCGTTTCGTCGGCAAGAAGGTCGGGCTGGTGCTGTGCGGAGGCAACATCGACACCCGCCTGCTCGCCAACGTGCTGCTGCGCGACCTCGCCCGCTCGGGGCGTCTCGCGCGGCTGCGCATTACTCTACAGGACCGACCCGGCGCGCTGCATAAGGTGATGAGCGAGTTCGCCGCGCACAGCGTCAACATTCTCGAGATCTACCACCAGCGCATTTTCACCAACCTGCCGGCCAAGGGCTTGATCACGGACATCGAGTGCGAAGCTCGTGACCGCGAGCAGATCGAAAAGCTGGTCGAGGCGCTGCGGGCGCGGGGATATTCGGTTAGCCAGGTCGAGCTCAACTGATCCGATTTGGGGCGGATCGCCTCCCAACCGGACAGATTGTGGAAATTGTCGCTCCAATCCCCCGAAATTGTGGTTAATAGTGTTTCCCACGGGCACAGAGGAGACCTAGTCTCGTTTCATTGCCTGTCAGGTACAAACGCCTAGTGAGAGGACCGCCTGCAACGTGACGGCTCCGGTACGGTTTCCACGCTTCTTCGTGACCAGCCCGGCGCCGTGCCCGTACCTGGCCGGCCGCACCGAGCGCAAGGTCTTCACCGAGCTCAAGGGCCCGCACGCTGAAGCTCTGAACGACGCGCTCGGCCGGATTGGCTTCCGCCGCAGCCAGACCGTCGCCTATCGGCCGAGCTGCCTCGATTGCCAGGCCTGCGTCTCGGTACGTGTGGTGGCGAAGGAGTTCGTCGCCTCGACCGCGCAGCGCCGCGCCTTGCGCATGAACGACGACCTCGTGGTTACCGAGTGCCGCCCGTGGGCGACTACCGAGCAGTTCGACCTGTTGCAGCGTTACCTCGGCCGGCGCCATCCGGGCGGCGGCATGGCCGCGATGGACGAGATCGATTACGCCGACATGGTGGAACATACGGCCGTCTCCAGCTTTGTCATCGAATATAGGGAACCTTCGCCGGACGGAGGGCAGGGTCGCTTGGTCGGCGCCTGCCTGACGGATCGGCAGGGGGACGGGTTGTCGATGATTTACAGCTTCTACGACCCGGAACATGAGGCGCGGACGGGGCTTGGGAACTACATCATCCTCGATCATATCCGGCGCGCGGCGGAAGCTGGCCTTCCTTATGTCTACCTCGGCTATTGGGTCGAGGGATCGCAGCGCATGCAATACAAGATCCGCTACCGCCCGCTCGAACGGCTTGGGCCAGCCGGGTGGCGGCGCTTTTCTCCCGCCGAGCAGACCGCTCTCATCGACGCCGTTTCCGCTACTCGTCGGGAAGACGCCGTCTGCGTCGAAGGCGGCAGCAAGGACGGCATGCCTGGCGGCCAGGAGCAGTACAAGCTCGCCTGATTCTCCTCCCCCAAGCGGGAGGGGGGCATTGGGCCGGCACCTTATCTTTTCGCTAGCCGCCTCGGCCTCGCTCATTTGCTCGCCCCTAGCGGCGCAGGACACCGAGGCGCCGGCCACTCTCGAGGAACTGATTCCGGACGAGGCGGTCGTCAACCCCGAGGCCTGGGCCGAGCAGGGCGTGCCGCCCGAAGCCGCCGCGGCGGAAGACGACCCCGGCGAGCTCGATCCCACCTCGCCGCTGGTGGAGCTGCCGGGCATCGATGTCCCCTGGCCGGAGAACCAGGAGCTTCCTCAGCTCGCCCCGCTTGAGCCTGAGGAAGACATCCAGTTCGCCGATTTCGAGGACGAGCAGCGCCAGGTCGCGATGGGCGAGGAGGAGCGCATCTCCGACGAGCTGGTGCTAGTGTTTCCCGAGGAGCGGGCGCTGTTTCCGCACCACGACGAGTTCATCGACCGCTTCAAGGCGCTGTCGACCATCGAGGAGCTCGACGACGACGGCAACGCCGCGCGCCTCGCCGCGCAGGCCCGCGCCGACGAGGATCTGCTGCAGCGCATGCTGCGGGTCTATGGCTACTACGACGCGCTCGTATTCCGCTCGGTTGGCGGAATAGACCCAGGCGACGAACAGGCCGTCGACGTCGCCGATGACGGCCAGCCGACGGTGCGTTTCGACATCGTGCCGGGTCAGCAATACCGCTTCGGTGCGATCGACCTTGGCAGTCTCGCGGCGGCGGTGGCCGATTACACGTTACTGCGCGAGGCGTTCGAGATCCAGGCCGGCGACCCGCTGCTCGCCGACAAGATCGTCGAGGAGCGCTACGACCTCGACACGGCTCTCGGCGAATCCGGCTATCCGTTCGCGGCGATCCGCGAGCCCGAGCTTCTGGTCGATCATGCGCGCCAGGAAGGCGACCTGACGATGCCGGTGACGCCGGGCGGTAAGTACCGCTTCGGCACGGTGACCAGCAACATGCCGCGCTTCATGTCGGGCAAGCACCTTGCCGACATCGCGCGGTTCGAGCCCGGGGACATCTACCAGCGCAGCCTCGAGCTCGACCTGCGCCGCGCGATCCTCGCCACCGGGCTCGTCTCGAGCGTCACGCTGACTCCGGTCGAGACGGCGCCGCCCGCGAACGGCGAGCCGGGAACGGTCGACGTCGCCGTCGAGATGACACCCGCGAAGCTGCGCACGATCGCCGGGCGCATCGGCTACGGCACCGGCGAGGGCTTCAAGGTCGAAGGGATGTGGGAGCACCGCAACCTGTTCCCGCCCGAAGGCATGTTGCGCGTGCGCGGCATCCTCGGAACCAGCGAGCAGCTCGCCGGGGTGACCTTCCGCAAGAACAATTTCGGCGGCCGCGACAAGATCCTGACGATCGACGCCTACGCCAGCACGATCGATTACGGGCCGTACGATTCGCGCACCGCCTCGCTGGTCGGCACGTTCGAGCGGGTCAGCACAATCCTGTTCCAGAAGCCGTTCAGCTGGTCGGTGGGGCTCGAGCTGGTCGCCACCGCCGAGCGGGCGCGCGACGCCGCCGGCAACCTCGGCCCGCGCGAGACCTTCTTCATCGCCGCGCTGCCGCTGTTCGCGCAGCTCGACACTTCGGACGACCTGCTCGATCCGACCGAAGGCTTCCGCCTCGGCGCGCGACTCTCGCCCGAGGTTTCGCGCAGCAACGACATGGAAAGCTTCTACCTGCGCGGCGAGGTCGAGGGGACCTACTACCTCCAGGCGAGCGAGAACGTAGTGATCGCCGCGCGCGCGAAGTTCGCCAGCATTCCGGGCGCGCCGGTCGCCGCGATCGCTCCCTCGCGGCGGCTTTATGCCGGCGGCGGCGGATCGGTGCGCGGCTACGACTACAAGGGCATCGGCCCGCGCAACGACCAGGGCGATCCGACCGGCGGCCGTTCGCTGACCGAGCTGTCGTTCGAGGCGCGCATCCGCACCGGTCTGCTCGACGGCGCGCTGGGCATCGTGCCGTTCGTCGACGCGGGCACGGTCGGCGAAGACCCGACCCCGGGGTTCGACCAGATCAAGATCGGCGCGGGCATCGGCGCGCGCTATCACACCAGCTTCGGCCCGCTGCGGGTCGATATCGCCGTGCCGCTCAACCCCGGCCCGAACGATCCCAAGTTCGGCGTCTACGTTGGCCTCGGGCAGTCATTCTGATGGCGGACGACGAAGTCCTGGTCGAGGAAGCGGAACCGGCGCCCCCGGCCCGCCGCTCGCTGGCGCGCCGTGTGCTGCGCTGGCTCGCCATCGCGTTCATCGCGCTGCTCGTGCTGATCGGCATTGCCGTCGCCTGGCTGCACACGGGTTCGGGCCGGTCGTTCATCGCCCAGCGGATCGCCGAGGTCGCGCCCGCCTCGGGCCTCAAGATCGAGGTCGGGCGGATCGAAGGCTCGGTGCTGTGGAGCGCGACGTTGCACGACGTGAAGTTCCGCGATGCCGAGAACACGATGTTCCTCGAGGTGCCGGAGGTCGACCTCAATTGGCGGCCGCTCAAGTTCTTCTTCACCGGTCTCGACGTGCGCCACCTCGTGCTCCACGGCGGCACGCTCCATGCCGCGCCCGAGCTGCGGCCCGGCGACCCCGACGCGCCGATCCTGCCCGATTTCGACATTCGCGTGGACCGCTTCGTGGTCGACGACCTGGTCGTGGCGGAGGGCCTGCTCGGGGACCAGCGGATCATCGACTTCACCGCCCGCGCCGACGTGCGCGAAGGGCGCCTGCTGCTCGACGCCGACGGCGATCTCGGCGGCGGCGACGAGCTCGAGGCACTGATCGACGCTTATCCCGACGGCGACCGCTTCGACATCGACGTCGATTACCGCGCTCCTGCGGGCGGCCTCCTGGCGATGCTGATGGGCGCCGAGGAGGACGTGCGCGCGCGGATCGTCGGCGACGGCCGGTGGAGCGCCTGGACCGGCGCATTCGTCGTCACCCAAGGCGATGAGAACATCGTCGCGCTGCGGCTCCACAACCGCGAGGGCATTTACCGCGTCGTCGGCCAGGCGCGGCCGGGCGACTACGTTACCGGCCTCGGCGCGGCGGCGCTCGGCGAAGTGGTCTCGCTCGCCGGGGTCGGCACGCTGGACGACAGCGTGCTCACCGGTACCTTGGCAGTCCGTGGGGCCGGCGCGAACCTCGACGGCGACGGGGCGATCGACCTCGGCGACAACGCCTTCCGCGACCTCGACCTCGAGCTCGTACTCACCAACCAGGACCTGTTCGGCCCCGGCCTGGTGTTCCGCGACACGGTGATGCGCACGACGCTCGACGGACCGTTCCGCGGCTTCACCGCACCGTTCGAGCTCGACATCGGCGAGGCGGACTTCGGGGGCACGGTATTCACCGCGATTCGCCAGCGCGGCACGCTCGCCTACGATGGGCGGCGCTGGATCCTGCCGCTCGATGCTTCGGTTCGCCGCATCACTAGCGGCAACGCGCTGATCGATCCCACGCTGGTAAACGGTCGGCTGCGCGGCAGGGTCACGCTCGCCGACGAGGCACTGCGTTCGGACGATCTCGAGCTGCGCTTCCCGCGATTGCGCGCCGACCTCACGCTGCGAGGCGACATCAATCGCGGCGGCTACGCGCTCGCCGGGCCGGTCGAGGCGCGCGGGCTGGTGCTCGAGAATATGGGCACGGTCGATGCCGGGGCGAAGATCCGCTTCACCATCGGCAATGGTTTGCCGTGGCGGCTGGCTGCCAACTTCACCGGCCGGATGCCGCGCGTGACCAATGCCACGCTCGCCAATGTCGCGGGCAGCAACATCCGCTTCAACGGCGCCGTACTGCTCGGGGCGGGGCGGCCGATCGTGTTCGACAACACCCGGCTGACCGCGAGCAAGCTGACGCTCACGCTCGATGGACGCGTCGAGAACGGCCGCACCACGCTGGCCGGGAGCGGGCGGCACGTCGACTACGGTCCGTTCACCGTCGAGGCCGCCATCGCCGGCGACGGGCCGCGCGCGACGCTGGTCTTCGCCAGTCCCTACCCGGCGGCGGGCCTGAGGGACGTGCGGGTCGCAATGGCCCCGACACGCGACGGATTCCGCATCGATACCGAAGGCCAGTCGATGCTTGGGCCATTCGACGGGCTGATCAATCTGACCATGCCGGCGAGGGGGCCGACGCGGATCGGCATCCAGCGGCTCGACATCTGGCGGACGACCGTAACCGGCGACCTTACGTTCGCCGACAACGCCGTCGCCGGCACACTCCGGCTCGCGGGCGGCGGAGTGAACGGCACCATCGGACTCGCCCCGCGCGGCGGCGGGCAAGGCTTCGATGTCGCATTGACCGCCAACAACGCGACCTTCCGCGGGCCCACGACGCTGTCGATCAACCAGGCGACGATCGATGCAAGCGGATACTTCGGGCAGGGCAACTGGTCGGCGAACGGCACCGTCCGCGCTGCGGGCATCAACTACGGCACGCTGTTCATCGGCCGCCTCGCCGCCAATGCCCAGGTCGTCAACGGTCGCGGCAACGTCCAGGCTTCGCTGAGCGGGCGTCGCGGCAGTCGCTTCAACCTACAGCTTCTCGGCGACGTCGCGCCCGAGCGGATCGCGGTCGCTGCACGCGGCAACTATGCCGGCCGTGAGATCACGATGCCGCGCCGCGCGGTGCTGCTCAAGACCGCCGACGGCGGCTGGGCGATGCAGAAGACCCAGCTCAGCTTCGGGCGCGGCTTCGTCATCGCCGAGGGCCGCTTCGGCGGGCGCGAACCCGCGCAAGGCCGCGTCAGCCTGGCGCAGATGCCGCTCTCGCTGCTTGACGTGTTTGCCGGCGACGTGGGCTTGGGCGGTACGGTCTCGGGCATCGTCGACCTCGGAGCGGGGCCGGGCGGGGTGCCGGTGGGTGAGGCTCGTGTCATGGTCGACAACCTGACCCGTTCGGGCCTTGTGCTTTCGTCGCGCCCGATCGACCTCGCGCTCGTCGCGCGACTCACCGCGAGCCAGCTCACCGCTCGCGCCGTCATGCAGGAGGAAGGGCAGACCCGTGGCCGACTGCAGGCGCGCATTTCAGGCCTGCCGGCCACGGGCGGGCTGAACGAGCGGCTCTACGCGGGCGACCTGTTCGCACAGCTGCGCTTCGAAGGGCCGGCCGATGCGCTGTGGCGACTCTCGACGATCGAATTGATCGACGTGACCGGAACGCTGCGCGTTGCCGCCGACGTGACCGGCACGCTTCGGGAACCGCGCGTGCGCGGCTCGATCGCCGGCGATGCGCTCGGCGTGGAAAGCGCCCTGACCGGCACTGTGCTTCAGAATGTCCGCGCGCGCGGCGCGTTCTCGGGCTCGCGGCTCAACCTGACCAGCTTCGCAGGCGCCACCCCCAACGGCGGCAGGATGAGCGGCAGTGGCTTCGTCGACCTCTCGAACATGACCCGCGACCGCGGCCCGCGCCTCGATCTTCGCCTTGCCGCGCGCAATGCCGAGGTGCTCGACCTTGCCGGGATGGGTGCGACCGTCACGGGCCCGATCCGGATCGTCTCGAGCGGCGTCGGAGGCACGATCGCCGGGCGGCTTAGCGTCAACCGCGCCCGCTGGCAGCTCGGCGGCGCGGCGGCGACGCAGCGCCTGCCCAACATCCGCACCCGCGAGATCAACCTGCCGCCCGACATCGCGCCACCGCGCGCGCCGGGCGAGGCATGGCGCTACCTGATCGACGCCCGCGCGCCGGGCGGCATCGAAGTCGACGGCATGGGCCTCGACAGCGAGTGGAGCGCCGACATCCGGCTGCGCGGCACCACCGAGAACCCGACGATCACCGGCGAAGCGAACGTGGTGCCGCGCCAGGGGTTCTACCAATTCGCCGGAGTGCGGTTCGACATCACCCGCGGCGAGATCGATTTCGACGGCAACTCGCCGCCTGACCCCAGGCTCAACATCCGCGCCGAGACTGAGGTCAACGACCTTTCAGTCGCGGTCACCGTCACCGGGAGTGCGAGCCAGCCGATCATCACTTTCAGCTCGGTTCCCGCCCTGCCCGAGGAGGAGTTGCTCGCCCGGATGCTGTTCGGCGACGGGATCACCAATCTATCCGCGACCGACGCGTTGCAGCTCGGTGCCGCGGTGGCGAGCTTACGCGGCGGCGGGGGGATGGACCCGATCAACCGCTTGCGCCAATCGATCGGGCTTGATCGGTTGCGTATCGTCCCGGCCGACCCGGCGCTCGACCGCGGCACTGCGATTGCGCTGGGCAAGAACTTCGGGCGGCGCTTCTATGCCGAGATCGTCACTGACGGACGCGGCTACAACGCCACCTCGCTCGAGTTCCGGGTGACCAGCTGGTTGTCCATCCTGGCCAGCATCGACACGCTCAGCCGGGGCTCGCTGGCCGGGGAATACCGCAAGGATTACTGAGAGAGATCTTCCCACCCGCAAGCGGGGGGACTCTTATCCTTCGGGCGCTTCGCCGAACTTCCGTAGCACTCCGTCGAGCGGGATCGCGACGCCGTTGCTTCCGCGTAGCGCCTCGCCGGCGAAACGCGCGCTGGCACCGTCCTCGGACGTCACGGTGATGTCCTCGCCTTCGCCGGTGAAGGTCACGAAGTGGCCGCCCATTGTGCGCATCTCGACGCTGCCGTCGTCGGCCGCCTCGATCGCGCTGCCGATGTCGTCCGGGGTCAGATAGCCGGGCACGATATGGTCGCGAAGAATCGCGACCATGGCGGCGCGCTGTTCGGGGGAGCGTAAGTCCTCGCCTGCCTCGCCGAGCGCGTCGAACGCGGCATCCTGCGGCGCGAAGAGGGTATAGGAAGCAGCGCCGTCGAAGACCTGTGCGAGCCCAGCCTCGCCGAGCACGCCGGCCACGGTCGACAACTCGTCTGCCTCCATGATCAGCGAAGCGAGCGTCTCGCTGCTGGCCTCCGCGGCTTCGTCGTCAGCCGCATCCTCGCCCGAGCAGCCTTGCAGCGCCAGCGCCGCGGCCGCCAACGCCACGAAGGCGCGGTCCATTGGCGACTTACTCACGACGCGAGCAACTCGATCGCCGCGGCGATCAGGCGGGTCTCGGGATCGACCTGGTAGATGTACCCGTCGGCATAGCGATAATACCCGCCTGGGCCGTCGATGTAACGATCGCGATAGCCGTAAGGAACGTTGTAGATGTCGTAGCCGATCGGCATCGGCTGTCCGATCACGAAGTCGTCGCCGGTCAGCAGCGCCGCGACCGAGGTGATTGCCGCGGTTTCCGGATCGACACGGTAGATGACGTTGTCGGCGAAGCGATAGGAACTGTACGGGCCGAGTCCGTAGTAGCGCTCATAGTAGCCCGGGAGTGCGAACGGCTCATAATACGAGGGCCACGCGCTGCCGATTCCAAGCGCGCCGCCGAGTAACGGAACGTAGCCGCCGATCCGCCCGTCCGGGCCGAGCCGGATCAGGTAGCCATCGTCGTAGAAGAAGCGCCCGTCGCCGAGACGCAGGCCCCAGAAGTCGGGCCGATCCCATCCGAACGCGTTGCGCACTTGGCCGGGCGGCACGCACGGCGGGTTCTTTCTGGCGAGACCCGGCGGGCAGCCGTCGATCAGCCCGCGCGAAGCGAGCCTGGCGAAGTCGCGCACGCGCACGATGTCGGCGCCGCGATTGCCATCGCGGCGATCGACAACGACGGCGCGGTTGTCGTTGCCGCGATTGGCGTTGCCACTGCCGCGATCGTCCACGGCGGCGCGCTGCGCGGCGCGGTCGCTGCCGCGATTGGCTTCGTTGCCGGGGTTGGTGTTGCCGCGATCGGCATTGCCGCGCTCCTCACGCACTGTGCTGCCGCGGTTGCCGCGCCGCTCGGAACCGCGCGTCGATTGCGCCATCGACGGGCCGGCATCGGCCTGGCCGCGGTTGCCGCGTTCGGCATTCCCCCGGCCCTGGCCTCCACCGCGCTCGCCGCCGCCTTGCTGGGC